>NZ_JAANNO010000008.1:15893-208831 GCF_011250645.1 Motilibacter aurantiacus | reverse complement strand
CCTCCGAGATGGCCCGCAACGTCGCCGAGGCCGCCGCGGCCACCAACGAGATCACCGCGAACGTCAGCGGTGTCGCCGGCGCCGCCGCCGGGACCGCCGAGGCGGTCAGCGAGGCCCAGCGCTCGGCCAACGAGCTCAACTCCATGGCGGCGACCCTGCAGTCGCAGATCGTCCGCTTCCGCTACTGATCCCTGCGCGTCCCGTCCGCCCCGGCCACCTCGGTGCCCGGGGCGGACGCACGTTCGGGGCCGTTTCGGCGCAGCGGGGACAATGAGGGCATGAGCGCCCCCGCCGAGCCCACGGTCCTGCCGTCCGCGCCCCCGGCACCACGGCGGCGCTACGGACGGCCGGTCACGGTCGCGCTGCTGCTGGGGCTCGCCGTCGCGTGCGCCCTGGCGGTCGCCGCGACGTACCGGGTGTTCGTCGGCAGCCAGACCGGCCAGCTCGTCGAGGCCGCGGCGCTCGGCGGGACCGACCTCGGCCGGGACCGGCTGCTCCCGCGCGTGACCCAGGTGCTGGACGTCGTCTCGGTCGCCGCGCTGGCCGTCGCGGTGCTGGTGATCGCCGCCATCGGGCTGCTGCGCGGCCGGTGGCGCTCGGCCCTCGTCGCCGGAGCCCTCGTCGCGGGCGCGAACGTCACGACGCAACTGCTCAAGAAGGAGTGGCTGACCCGCCCCGACTTCGGCGGCAGCGGCTACCCGGAGAACACCCTGCCCAGCGGGCACACCACGGTCGCGGCGTCCGTCGCCGCCGCGGCAGTGCTCGTGGCCCCGCGACGGCTGCGGCCGCTGGTCGCGCTCGTCGGCTGCGCGTACGCCGTGGTCACCGGCGTGGCGACGCTCGCCGCCAACTGGCACCGGCCCAGCGACGCGATCGCGGCGTACCCCGTCGTGCTCGGCTGGGGCGCGCTGCTCGCCGCGGTGGTCGTCGCCTTCTCCCCGCCGGCGCCCGGGCGCGGCGCCCCCGACCGGGCGCACCGGGTCGTCGGGCTCTTCCTCGGCTCGTGCGCCGTCCCCGTGGCGGCCGGGGCCGCGGTGGCCATCGTGATGACGGCCGACCGCGTGCCCGGCCCGCTCGGGGAGTACCGGCGCAACCTCGCGTACGCCGGGGGCGCCGCGGCGATCGTCGCCGTGGGGCTGCTCGCGATGGCGCTGTGGCTCGCCGTGGTGACCCTGATCGACGAGGCGGGGCGCCGGTCGCGGCAGCGCGTCTGAGCCGCCGGGTCAGTGCCCGCGGGCGACCCACTCCTCGTAGCCCGGCGCCTCGGCCTCGATCGAGGTCTCGTCGCCGTGGCCCGTGAGCACGCGGGTGTCCTCGGGCAGCGTCAGCAGCCGGCGCTTGATCGACCGCAGGATCTGGTCGAAGTCGGAGTACTTGCGCCCGGTCGCGCCCGGGCCGCCGTTGAAGAGCGTGTCACCGGTGAAGAGGACGTCGATGTCGCGGGCGTAGAGGCACACGGCGCCCGGCGAGTGGCCCGGGGTGTGGATGACGTCGATGTCGAGGTCGGCCACGTGGAGCGCGCCGCCGTCGACCAGGTCGATGTCCCAACGCAGGTCGTCGCCGTACTCCTCGTGCCAGAGCATGTCGTCCTTCGGGTGGAGCGCGATCTCGCACTCCTTCTCCGCGGCGATCTCGACGGCGGCGTTGACGTGGTCGTTGTGGCCGTGCGTGCAGACGACGGCCACGACGTCGCGGTCGCCGATCGCGGCGAGGATCTTCTCCGCGTCGTGCGCGGCGTCGATGACGAGGACCTCCTCGTCGTTGCCCACGAGCCAGACGTTGTTGTCGACCTGCCAGCTGCCGCCGTCGAGGTCGAAGGTGCCGGAGGTGATCACGCGCTCCACGCGCAGCCCGCCGGGGTAGGACGCGACGACGCCCTCGTCCGTGCCGACCTCGACCTGGGGCTCGTCGACGAACCCCTCGCCCGGAGCGGGCTCGTCGACCTGCTCCTCCGCGCCCGCCGCCGCGAGGGCGATCTCCTCCTCGGGGACGTCGCCACCGGCGCTGCGCTTGGACAGGCCCGCCATCAGAGCACCACCACCGAGCGAAGCACGTCACCGGAATGCATTTTCGCGAAAGCGGCCTCGACGTCGCCGATGCCGATCTTCTCCGTCACGAACTTGTCCAGCGGCAGCCGGCCCTGCAGGAAGAGGTCGACGAGCATCGGGAAGTCGCGCGAGGGCAGGCAGTCGCCGTACCAGGAGGACTTGAGCGACCCGCCGCGGCCGAACACGTCGAGCAGCGGCAGCTCGAGCGTCATCTCCGGGCTGGGCACGCCGACCAGGACCACGGTGCCGGCCAGGTCACGGGCGTAGAACGCCTGGGCGTACGTCTCGGGCCGGCCCACCGCCTCGACCACCACGTCCGCGCCGAACCCGTCGGTCAGCTCACGGACCGCCTCGACCGGGTCGGCCTGCTTGGAGTTGACCGTGTGCGTGGCCCCAAACTCCCGGACCTTCTCGAGCTTGCGGTCGTCGATGTCGACCGCGATGATCCGGCGCGCGCCGGCGAGGTACGCCCCGGCGATCGCCGCGTCGCCCACCCCACCGCAGCCGATCACGGCGACGCTGTCGCCCCGCGTGACGCCGCCGGTGTTGATCGCGGCGCCGATGCCGGCCATGACACCGCAGCCGAGCAGGCCGGCGACCTCCGGCGGGGCCGCCGGGTCGACCTTCGTGCACTGGCCGGCGGCGACCAGGGTGAGCTCGGCGAACGCGCCGATGCCGAGCGCCGGGCTCAACTCGGTGCCGTCCTCCAGCGTCATCTTCTGCGTGGCGTTGTGCGTGTTGAAGCAGTACCAGGGACGCCCGCGCAGGCAGGCCCGGCACTCGCCGCAGACGGCGCGCCAGTTGAGGACGACGTAGTCGCCGGGAGCGACCTCCGTCACGCCCTCGCCGACGGACTCCACGACGCCCGCCGCCTCGTGGCCGAGCAGGAACGGGAAGTCGTCGCTGATGGCGCCCTGCTGGTAGTGCAGGTCGGTGTGGCAGACGCCGCACGCCTGCACCTTCACCCGCGCCTCACCCGGCCCCGGTGCCGGCACCACGATGGTCTCCAGCGAGACGGGCGCGCCCTTCTCGCGGGCGACCACGCCCTTGACGCGCTGCTCCTGCGCACTGCTCACAGCTGCCCTCCCGGCCGGTGTCGGTGCCTGTGAGGTTAGCGGTGCGGCGGTGCGGCCGACCCGCAGGAGCGGGCTGCCGGCGGCCCGGGCGGGTAGAGGCGGGACAATCGCCCCCTCCCGTCCGGCAGGAGTCGCCCCCATGGAGTACCGCACGCTCGGCGGCAGCGGAGCCGTCGTCTCGGCGTTCGCGCTCGGCACGATGACCTTCGGGCACGAGTCCGACGAGGCAGTGGCGCACGCGCAGCTGGACCGGTTCGTGGAGGCCGGCGGCACGCTCATCGACACGGCCGACGTCTACTCCGCCGGCGCGTCCGAGCAGATCATCGGCCGCTGGCTCGCGTCCCGGCCCTCCGAGGTCACCGACCGGGTCGTGCTCGCCACCAAGGGGCGCTTCCCCATGGGAACGGGGCCGAACGACCTCGGGCTCTCCCGCCGGCACCTGCGCCGCGCGCTGGACGACTCGCTGCGCCGGCTCGGGGTGGACCATGTCGACCTCTACCAGCTGCACTCCTGGGACCCGCTGACCCCGCTGGAGGAGACGCTGCGCTTCCTCGACGACGCCGTGACGGCGGGCAAGATCGAGTACCCCGGGCTGTCGAACTTCACCGGCTGGCAGCTGCAGAAGGCGTGCGACCTGATCGACGTCCGCGGCTGGGCGAAGCTCGTGACGCTCCAGCCGCAGTACAGCCTGCTGGTCCGTGAGATCGAGTGGGAGATCGTGCCGGCTTGCGTCGAGAACGGCCTGGGGCTGCTCCCGTGGTCCCCGCTCGGCGGCGGCTGGCTGACCGGCAAGTACACCCGCGACGCCCGGCCCTCCGGGCAGACCCGGCTCGGGGAGAAGCCCGACCGCGGCATGGAGGGGTACGACCGGCGCAGCACCCGCGACCGGACGTGGGACGTCGTGGAGGCCGTCGAGGAGGTGGCGAAGGGGCGCGGCTCGTCGATGGCGCAGGTCGCCCTGGCCTGGGTACGCGACCGCCCGGCCGTCTCGTCCGTGCTGCTCGGCGCGCGGACGATGGACCAGCTCGAGGACAACCTCGCGGCGGCCGACGTCGTGCTGTCGGCCGAGGAGACCGCGCGGCTGGACGCCGTCAGCGACCTCGGCGTCGGCGACTACCCGTACGGCGAGCTCGGCATCGAGCAGCGCAGCCGCACGGTCGACGGCGGACGCTGAGCGACGTGCGCATCCTGCTCCCACCGAGCGAGGGCAAGGCCGCGGGCGGCGACCACGGCCCGGTCGACGCCCGTGCCCTCGTGGCCCCGAAGCTCGCCGCCGTCCGCAAGCGGGTGCTCACCGCCGTCGCGCGGACCGCGCGCGGCGACGGGGCGGCCGCGGCCGCGGCGTTCAAGCTGCCGCCGGCCGTCGTCGCCGAGTCCCTCGCCGCCAACCGGGAGGCCGCGAAGTCCCCGACGATGCCCGCGCTGGACCGCTACACCGGTGTCGTGTACGCCGCGCTGGACCCGGCCACCCTGTCGGCGGCCGGGCGGGCGGCGGCCGAGGAGTCGGCCCTGGTGTTCTCCGGGCTGTTCGGCGTCGTGGCCGGCGGCGACCTCGTGCCCGCGTACCGGGTGCCCGTGGCGTCGGTGCTGCCCGAGCTCGGCGCCCTGACCCCGGTGTGGCGGGCCGCGCTGCGCGAGGTGATGCCCGTGCTCGTGGGCAAGGGGTTCGCGGTGGACCTGCGCTCCACCGACTACGCGGGCATGTGGGCGCCGACCGGCCCGCTGCGCCACCAGGTGCTCCCCGTGCGACTGCTCACGAAGCGCCCGTCCGGGCCGCCGCGGGTGGTGTCGTACCCGTCCAAGCACGGCAAGGGCCTGCTCGCGCGCGAGCTGGTCGAGCGCCTGGGCAAGGGGGCGGCCGTCTCGTCGGCGGACGACGTGGGCGAGGCCGCGGCGGCCCTGGGGTGGGACGTGGAGACGCGGCGCACGCAGGGGTCGGTACCGGCGCTGGACGTGGTCATGCCGCCGTGGGTGCCGGTGTCCTGACCGGCGCCACGTCCGGTCGGCAGCGGGTCACAACCCGGCGCTGGACCTGCGGCAGGGACGCCTCTGGGGACGGGGACGCCGCGGGCGGGCGCCGGGAAGAAGCGGGCGCCGCGACGTGGTTGACCTCTGCATGAAGATCGACGTGTGGTCCGACGTTGCCTGCCCCTGGTGCTACATCGGCAAGCGCCGGCTGGAGAAGGCGCTGGAGGCGTTC
Source organism: Motilibacter aurantiacus (assembly GCF_011250645.1). Taxonomy (NCBI): domain Bacteria; kingdom Bacillati; phylum Actinomycetota; class Actinomycetes; order Motilibacterales; family Motilibacteraceae; genus Motilibacter; species Motilibacter aurantiacus. The sequence goes on along the minus strand of NZ_JAANNO010000008.1, from coordinate 203,507 downwards.
GACGGGGACGTCGAGGTCGAGTACCACGCGTTCGTGCTCGACCCGTCCGCCCCGGACTCCGCCCGCCCGCTCGACGAGCACCTGCGGGCGAAGTTCGGCGACCGCGTCGAGGAGATGCAGGCGCACGTCACCGAGCTGGCGGCCGCCGAGGGGCTGGACTTCCGGATGGCCGACGCGCTCGCCGTGAACACGCTCGACGCGCACCGGCTGATCGCGTACGCCCGGCGGCAGGGCGTGCAGCCCGACCTCAAGGAGCGGCTGCTGCGGGCCTACTTCACCGAGGGCCGCGACGTCGGCGACCACGAGACGCTGGCCAACGTCGCGGCGGAGGCCGGGCTCGACCGATCGGCGGTGGAGGCGTACCTCGCGAGCGACGAGGGGGCCGCCGAGGTCCAGGAGGAGCTGGCGGCGGCGCGCGACATCGGCATCACGGCCGTCCCGACGTACGTCGTCGACCGCAAGTACGCCGTGCAGGGCGCTCAGGACCCGGCCACGTTCCTGCGGGTGCTCGAGCAGGTGGCCAGGGAGACCGCGCAGTAGGCCCTGAGCAGACGGGCGGAGCCGCCCGGGAGCAGGTGCTCCCGGGCGGCTCCGTGTCAGCGGGGGTGCGTCAGCTCTGCGACAGCGACGTGCCGGTCGAGCGGAGCGCCTCGCACGCCTCGACGACGCGGGCGGCCAGGCCACCCTCGGCGGCCTTGAGGTAGGTGCGCGGGTCGTAGGCCTTCTTGCTGCCGATGCCGCCGTCGACCTTGAGGACGCCGTCGTAGTTCTTGAAGAAGTGGTCGGCGATCGGGCGCGAGTAGGCGTACTGCGTGTCCGTGTCGATGTTCATCTTCACGCAGCCGTAGTCGAGCGTCTCGCGGATCTCCTCGAGCAGCGAGCCCGAGCCGCCGTGGAAGACGAACTGGAACGGCGAGTCCTTGCCGATCTTCGCGCCGACCGCGTCCTGCAGGTCCTTGAGGACCGACGGGCGCAGCTTCACGTGGCCCGGCTTGTAGACGCCGTGCACGTTGCCGAAGGTGGCGGCGAGCAGGTACTTGCCCTTCTCGCCGGTGCCGAGGCGCTCGGCGACGAGCAGCGCGTCCTCGGGGGTCGAGTACAGCTTCTCGTTGATCTCGCCGACGACGCCGTCCTCCTCGCCACCGACGACGCCGATCTCCATCTCGAGGACGACGTTGGCCTTGGCGCAGGCGGCCAGCAGGTCCTCGGCGATGTCGACGTTCTCGTGCAGCTCGACGGCCGAGCCGTCCCACATGTGCGACTGGAAGAGCGGGTTCTGGCCCTTGTCGACGCGCTCCTGGGAGATCGCCAGCAGCGGCCGGACGTAGGTGTCCAGCTTCTCCTTCTGGCAGTGGTCGGTGTGGAGCGCGACGTTGATGTCGTACTTCGCGGCCACGACGTGCGCGTACTCGGCCAGCGCCACCGCGCCGGTGACCATGTCCTTGATGTTCGAGCCGGACGCGTACTCCGCGCCGCCCGTCGAGACCTGGATGATGCCGTCCGAGCCCGCCTCGGCGAAGCCGCGCAGCGTCGCGTTGAGCGTGGAGGAGGACGTGACGTTGATCGCCGGGTAGGCGAAGGCGCCGGCCTTCGCCTTGTCGAGCATCTCGGCGTAGACCTCAGGGGTCGCGATGGGCATTGGGCTACCTCGCACTGATTCGGGCTGGTTCGGGGGGCTCCCGAGCGGGCGGGAGCCGGACGTGCTCGGCCTCAGTCTCCCACGGGCACGCGCCGGCTCGGGCAGGGTGCGATGCTGCCGCGCATGCAGCCTGCCGATTCCGGGCTCCGGGGCCTCTTCGTGGGGCTCGCCACCCTAGACGCCGTCTACCGGGTGGAGCACGTGCCCGCCGCCGACGAGAAGGTCGTCGCGCTCTCCCAGGAGCTGGCCGCGGGAGGCCCCGCCGCCAACGCCGCCGTGACGTACGCCGCACTCGGCGGCAGCCCCGTCCTCGCGACCGCGCTGGGGGCCCATCCGCTCGCCGCCCAGGCGCACGCCGACCTGGCGGCGCACGGGGTGGACGTGCGCGACGCCACCCCCGCGATCGAGGAGCCGCCCGCCGTGGCGACCGTGCTCGTGGCCGACGCGACCGGCGAGCGGGCGGTGGTGTCGCTCGGCGCCTCCCACCAGCGGGTCGGCGCGCCGCCCGGCCTGGCCCGGCTCGCGCGGGAGAGCGCGGTCCTGCTGCTCGACGGCCATCACCCCGAGCCCGCCCTCACGGCCGCGCGTGCGGCCCGGGACGCGGGGGTGCCCGTCGTGCTCGACGCCGGCAGCTGGAAGGACGTGCTCGAGGATCTGCTGCCGCTCGTGGACATCGCCGCCTGCTCCGCGGCGTTCCGCACCCCCGGCGCCGGCGACGAGGAGGCGACCGTCGCCGGCCTGCGCGAGCGCGGCGTCCCCTTCGTCGCGGTCACGCACGCGGGCGGCCCGGTCCGCTGGGTCTCGCCCGCAGGGTCGGGCACCGTGCAGCCGCCCGCCGTCGAGGTGCGCGACACCCTCGGCGCCGGCGACGCGTTCCACGGCGCGCTCGCCTATGCCGTGGCGCGCGGGGACGCGTTCGTCGACGCGCTCGGGCTGGCGGCGCGTACGGCGTCACTGCGCGTCTCGGTGGCCGGCCAGCGGGCGTGGCTGGCGCAGCTTCCCCGCTGACCGGCGCAACCTGCGCGGCCCCCGGGTGTCTTGCAGGGTGTGACGAGGGGGAGGCCGATGACGCAGGGCGGCGAGGCGGCGCAGCACGCGCGCGACGAGGGGGACGACGGCGACGACGCGCCGGCCACGCTGCCCGAGCTGTACGCCGCGCACCGGCTGGGGCTCGTCCGGCTCGCGCTGCTCCTGGTCGACGACCTCGAGACCGCGCAGGACGTCGTGCAGGACGCCTTCGCCGGGCTGCACGCCCGGTCGCGGCGGCTGCTCCCCGACCCAGACCGGGCCCTGGCGTACCTGCGCGTCTCGGTCGTCAACGCCTCCCGCTCCGCGCTGCGGCGGCGGCGGACGGCCCGCGGGTACGTCCCGCCGCACGAGCCGCCCGGCGACTCCCCCGAGGCGAGGGCGGTGCTCGCCGAGGAGCACCGCGAAGTGCTCGATGCCGTCCGCGCCCTGGCCCCGAGGCAGCGCGAGGTGCTGGTGCTGCGCTACTGGTCCGGCCTCGACGAGGCCGGGATCGCCGAGACGCTGGGCATCTCCCGCGGCGCCGTGAAGTCCACGGCCAGCCGCGCCCTCGACGCGGTCGAGAAAGCCCTGGAGGCGAAGCGATGAGCGAGGAGACCCCTACGGAGCGGCGGCTGCGGGCCGCCCTCGCCGCCCGGGCCGAGTCGGTACGCGGCGGCGACCTCGTGCCCGCCGCCGTTCCCCCGCGCCCCGCACCCCGCTGGATCGCGCCGGCCGTGGCCGCCGCGCTGCTGGGGGTGATCGCCGGCGGCGTGACGTACGGGGCACACGAGGTGGCCGCGCCAGAGCCGGGGGCGAGCGGGTCGGCCTCGCCTGATCCCCGGGCGTGGGACACACCGCTGACGTTCGCGGGGGTCACGGTCGACGTGCCCGCGGGCTGGGTGGCCGAGCCGTACGGCAGCGGCACGACTCCGTCGCCCGCGGCGAGCGGCGCCGACCTGCTGCCTGACATCGCTCCCGACTACGTCGATGCCGCATGCCTGCACGCACCGGGGACGCGGGGCGGCGGACGATGCGACGGCGGCGTCGTCGTCCTCCGGCTGACCGCGGAGTCGGCAGCCGGGTCGAACGGCTACATTCAGTTCGACAGCTCGCAGATGTCGACGGCGTGGCTGTGCATGGACGAGCAGCCCACGCCGGGCCAGGAGATCCGTACACCGGAACGGGTCGGCGAAGGGCCCGACCAGGTCGGCTCCCGGCCCGCGGAGCGCTCCCGGTTGGAGTGCCCGGACGGCAAGGCCTACGTCGAATGGCACTTCGAGGACACGGACCTGGTGCTGCGGGCCGACGCCGCCGAGCCCGACGCGGTCGCCGCGGCGCGGGCCGCGCGGATCGAGGATGCCGCCGAGCCGACCACGATGAACGTCCCCACCCAGGGCAACGGCCTGACCCTCACGGTCCCGCTGGACTGGACCGACTTCTCACGGGCGGCGGACTGCGTCGGCCCGGGCCCGATCGACCGTATCCAGACCTGCCCGGTCGACGGTGTGCTCGTGCGCGGGAAGGCCTTCTTCACCGGCGAGGGCGGCGTCCCGAGCCAGGGCGGCGCCGTCACTCCGGACCCGGAGTCGGTGCTTGGCTACGTGCCGACCCCGCAGAAGCTCCGTCACGACATCCCCAGTGGATGCAACCGACTGGCGGGGGCGCAGTTCACGACGGCCCGCGAAGCCGGCACCACCGGGCGGACTCTCGTCGACTCCGGCGACCGAACCGTCGGCGGGAAGCCCGCGGAGTACTGGGCTTGGGAGACGGAGTGCGCCGACGGCACCAGTTTCACCTGGCGCCGCTGGTGGGTGCCGGCCGAGCAGACCATGGTCGACTCCTACGACCTGCCCGGAGGTGGCTCCCCGGCCGACATCGACGACCTGCTCGAGAGCCGCACCGCCTGGGGCGAGGACTACGGCTGAGCCCCGCCGATGCCGGGCCGCGGTCCTGCGGACCGCGACCCGGAGCGGGGTCTACAGGTCGGCGGGCCGCAGCACCCGGTCGATCACGTGCGCGATCTGCCGGTTGCCCTTGTTCACGTCGACGGCGGCCACGACCGGGTTGGTGTCGTCCGGGTCCTGGTCGCGAAGGGTCACCGAGCTCCCCTCCACGCGGACGATGAGGGAGCCGCCCTGGGCCGTGGTGAGGGTCGCGCCGTCGGAGGCGAGCACCTTCGGCGAGGCCAGCGCCGCGCCGGGCACGACGTGGTAGAGCAGCACTGTCTCGACGGTGTCGATGCCCAGCCCGGCCACCGCGGCGAAGACCTGCTTCTCCGCGGGCACGCGCTTGCCGGTGAGGTCGGTGACGAGCGAGCGGAAGGCCCGGTCGTTGGGCGCGAACGCCGTCAGGGCCGTGCCCGCCTGGGTCAGCGCCTTCACCGGAGAGTTCGGCTTGGCCTCGAGCACGGCGAGGACGGCCTCGGTGAGCACGTCGAAGTCGGCCGCGTTGCGGTCGAACGTGTTGCCGTCCGACGTCAGCACCGTCGCGAGGGAGCGGTCCGCGGCCTGGGCGGGGGCCGGGGCCATGACCGCGGCGAGCGCGACCGCGGGGACCGCGGCCAGGAGGCGGAGGGCGTTGCCTGAAGCACGCATGAGTCGTTCCTTCCGATCGTTGACGGGAAGCGATTCGCCTGCTTGAGCAACGTACGACCGGATCCGTCGGAGCGCATCCCGAGCCCGCGTGCCGCCAGGCGTGCGGCGGCACGGCAACGGGCCGCTGCCGACGTACCGACAGCGGCCCGTTGCTTCAGGGAACCTCAGTTCAGGAAGTCTCGGTCCACCAGGGGACCGTGGCGGTGAGGTCGCGCTCGACGTTCGAGACGCAGTGGATCTCACCGCTTCCGGAGTGGGCGTACTGCCAGTCCTCGACCCAGTGGACCTCGACGCCGACCTTCGCCAGCGCCTTCTCCGTGACGTCCTCGAAGACGTCCTTGCCGCCCTTCGTCGGGCCGTGCTGGCGCGGGGAGAACCACACCTTCTCGCCGGTGCCGATGCCGTTGGCGGCGTCCGGGAGGTACGCACCGAGCCGCTGCGCGTTGCGCGCCGGGGCGGTGTTGGAGCGGTAGAACACCGGCACCCGCACGATCTCGGCGTCGGTGAGGCCGATCTCCTTCTTGAGGATCTTCAGCGCCGCGTTGATGCCGCGCTTCGCGACGTGCGCGCCGTCCCGCAGCCGCTCGTCCTTCAGCGCCTCCTTCACCGTCATCGTCGGCAGGTTCGAGCCGGGAAGGCCCGCCTGGGCGATGTTCTGGTCCCCGAGGCCCTTGGCGACGAGGTCCCGGAGCATGTTCTCGGCGAGCATCGGGTCCGCGGCGATCAGCGACCAGCCACGCGGGCTGTCCGAGACGGTGAACGACAGGAACTCGTCGACGTGGCCGACGCTGAGCCAGCTGGTGTCGAGCACGATCGGCTTCTGGTACCCCTGGCTCGCGAGCATGGCGTTGTACGCGGGGTCGGCCGTGAAGTCCTTCTCGGCGCCGAAGAGCTTGCGGCCGGTCGGGTAGTGCTTGCCGTTGTGCGAGTACGGCGGCACCGAGCCGTAGTTCCCGGTCGAGCCGAACGTGTTCATCGAGCCCGGCTGGTAGGCCGGGTCGTAGTGCTGGACGCCGGCGACGTCCTTGCCGCGCAGCACGGTGAAGATCGTGCGACCGGTGCTGCGGTACGGGTTCACGTCACGGTCGGCGGCGGTGTTGCGGGATGGTGCGCGCACGTAGACGCGCATGCGGTGCTCCTCGCCGCCCGCGGTCGGCATCGACATGTAGCCCGGCTCCATGATGTCCTGCGTCCACTTGTCGAACGAGGAGTTCCGCCCGTGGGCGGCCGGGAGCAGGTAGAGCGGCGCCTCGACGCCGATCTTCGCCAGCCCCTTGCGCATGTCCTCGCGGAAGGGCACGACGCCGCCCGGAGGGGCAGCGGTGACGGGGCGGCCCTGGTAGATCGAGGTCTCGTAGTCGGCCACCATGAGCTTGTCGACCTTCATGGTGTCGGTCACGAAGAGCAGCGGCGCCACGCGCAACCGGACCACGTCGGACGCCGTCGTGCCGCCGCCCTGGACGGTGAGCGTCACGTCGACGGTGCCGTCCCAGGCCTTCGGGTCGCGGATGATGTCGCGCGCCTCGACGCCCAGGGTGGCGCCGGCCTCCGCCTCGGCGGCGGTCAGCCTGCCGTCGGCGGGCAGCGCGGCCCAGTCCGCCGCCGACTCGCCGCGCTTGACGAAGAGCCGCACCTTGCCGGCGGCCGCGGCGTTGACGGTGACGGTGGCCGTGCTCGCGCCGGGCGCGGGGGCCACCGCCAGCTTGGCGAGGTCGAGGACGTCGTCCGCGCCGTTCACGACGTCGTCCGCGGCGTCGTTGCACGCCTCGAGCTCGAGGTCGGTGAGCTGGGTGCCGTCGACCTTGATCTTGGGGCAGCGCACCAGGTCGTCGTCGATGTTGGCCAGCAGGATCGCGCCTCGGGCCTGGGTGAACCGGTCCTCGAGCGAGTCGTCGAGGACGCTCAGCACGCCGTCGCGGTTCGTGTCGGCCGTCAGGCCTGCGGTCACCGCGGCGTTGGCCGGCGCGGGCGCCAGCGGGAGCGCGACGGCCAAGGCGCTGCCGAGCGCGACCACCGCGAGGTGGGACCTGGTCCGTTTGCGGGCATGCACGAGGAGGCCTCCGGGAGTTCAGCGAAGAGGCCCGAGCAGTCGGGGGAGCTGCAGGCTCGGGGTGGCCGGAGCCTGGTGCGACAGGGTTTCCTCCGCGCGAAGCCGGCGTTCCCGGCGTGTAAAGCACCTCCGCGGCCCCGTGAGGATCGTCTCGGCGCGCCGGGGAACCCGCGACGAGAAGGGTTCCTCAGGCACACGGAAGCCGCGCCTCCCGGCCGTCGGGGAACGGCGGTCTGCGCGGCTTCGGCGACAGGTCGTGCGGCAGGCTCAGCGCGGCCCCCGCGCCACGGGGTAGCCCTGCATCCGCGGGCCGGAGCACGCGGGGCCGGCGGTGACGGTCGAGCCCATACGGGCGGCCCAGTCCAGGATCTTGCGCATCTCGTCCACTCCTCGTCGATCGGCTGCCGTCCTGCCTCCTCGCTCGGGCACGGACACTCCGCGAAAGCATCGGGCCGCAGCCCGCGCCGCTTGAGCAGAGACACGGCGGGCGCTCCTGATACCTCGCTCCTGCGCACGCCGCCTCGCTCCCCCGGCCGGATGAGCGGCGCGCGGCCTGGAGGAGCGAAGCGGCCGGGCGAGGCGCGGGTCAGCGTGAGCTGTCGACCAGGTCGGCGGCCTTGCGCGCGGCGATGAGCACCGGGTCCCACGCGGGCGAGAAGGGCGGGGCGTACCCGAGGTCGAGCGCCGTCATCTCCTCGACCGTCATCCGGTTCCACAGCGCGACCGCGCAGGCGTCGATGCGCTTGGCCGCTCCCTCCTTGCCGACGATCTGCGCGCCGAGCAGCCGTCCCGTACGCCGCTCGGCGATCAGCTTCACCGTGATCGGCTGCGCCTCCGGGTGGTAGCCCGCAGCCGTCGTCGAGTCCACGACGACCGTGAGCCAGGAGAAGCCGACCTCGTCGCACTCGAACTCCCGAAGCCCGGTGCGGGCGATCTGGAGGTCGCACACCTTGCTCACGGCGGTGCCCACCACGCCGGGGAACGTCGCGTAGCCGCCACCGAGGTTCGTGCCGACGACGCGCCCCTGCTTGTTGGCGTGGGTGCCGAGCGCGACGTGGATGCGTGCGCCGCTCACCAGCCCGAGCGACTCGACGCAGTCACCGGCGGCCCAGACGTTCTCCCGCCCGCACACGCGCATCTGCAGGTCGACCGTCAGCCCGGAGAAGCGCCCGAGCGGCAGGCCCGCCGCCTTCGCGAGCGCGGTGTTGGGGCGTACGCCGGTCCCGAGCACCACGACGTCGGCCGCCAGCTCCCCGTCGTCCGTCACCACGGCGCGCGCCCGCCCGTCGGTGCCGAGGGCGACCCCGCGTACCGCCGTGGAGGTGCGCACGTCGATGCCCAGCCCCTCCATGGCCTTGTGCACGAGGGCGCCCATGTCCGGGTCGAGCGTCGACATCGGCTCGGGGGCCAGGTCGACGACCGTCACGTCGAGGCCGCGCCGGACCATGGCCTCGGCCATCTCGACGCCGACGTAGCCGCCGCCCACGACCACCGCCCGGCGCGGCCTCCTGGTCTGCAGCGCGTCGAGGATGGCCTCGCCGTCGTCGAGCGTCTGGACGCCGAACACCCCGGGCGCGTCGATGCCGGGGACGGGCGGGCGCAGCGGGACGGCGCCGGTCGCGAGGACCAGGTGGTCGTACCCGATGCGGCTCCCGGCGCCGGAGCCGACGTCCCGCGTCACCACCTCGCCCTTGTCGACGTCGAGCTCGACGGCCTCCGTCCCCATTCGGACGTCGATCCCCCGCCGCCGGTGCTCCCCGGGGGTACGCGCCACGAGCTGCGCCACGTCGTCGACGTCGCCCGCGACCCAGTAGGGGATACCGCAGGCGCTGTAGGACGTGTGCCGACCGCGCTCGAGGACGACGACGTCCAGCTCCGGGTCCAGCCGCTTGGCCTGCGCGGCAGCGCTCATGCCCGCCGCGTCTCCCCCGACCACCACCACTCGCGTGCCCATGCCGGGCTCCTACCCCCCGACGGGCGGTGCCGATGCGGGCGGGCCCGTCACTCCGGCTCGACGGCGTACGGCGTCGTGGCCGCCAGCGGCACGAACCCGAGCCGCTCGAGCACCGGGCGCGAGCTTGGGGAGGCGTCGTCGGCCTCAGCGACCCGCTCGGCCAGCACGGCGTCGACCAGCCACCGTCGGTCGTCACCCCGGACGATCGCGGCGAGCTCGACGACGGCTTCCGCGTCGCCGTCGTCGAGCTCGCGCAGCCGCACACCCGCGGGAGGACCGAGACCCGCGGTGGCGGCGACCAGGGCCGCCAAGCCGGCGGCGACGAGCGTCTCGGCCGGCTCCGGCACGAAGCCCGCCGCCAGCAGCCGGCCCGGCAGGTCGCGTGGCTCGTCGTGGTCGTGGTGCTTCCACTCGAGGCCGCCGCCCCGGCGCCGCGCCGCGGCGGCCTGCCGGGCGATGGCCGCGTCGGCCGTGCGGCCGTCCAGCCGGGACCAGACCACTGTCGCGCCTGGCTCACCCGGCGGCGGCAGGAGCAGGACCGTCTCCTCGTCGGCCTCGGCCGTCCAGCCCGGCGCGGGCGGCCCCTGCTCGCGCCGGAGCCGGTCGTACGCCGCCAGCACCACCGCTTGGTCGAGACCCACGCAGGCAGGCTAGGCGCGTCGGGGCAGCAGCCCCAGGAGCCGGCGCGCGGGGCGTACGTGCCAGGCGGCGGTCCCGCTGGGGAGCAGGCAGATCCCGCACCGGTACGCCTCGTGCAGCCGCCGCGTGCTGTCGGTCTCCCGGTTCGCCGCGACCGCCGCGTTCGCCCGGGAGAGCTTGGGCTCGTTCGCGCAGGACGGCACGGCGAGCGGCGCCGCCTTCGTCCGTGTCGTGGCCTGTCGTGTCGTGGCCTGTCGTGTCGTGGCCTGTCGTGTCATGGCCGTCAGCCTCGGGTCGCCAGCTGGGAGGAGCCTGTGAGCGAGCTTCAGAGTTGCTGAGGGCAACCTGCGAGCCGCGCACCACGGGGCGGGGCCGACAATGGCCGGGTGACGACTGCACCCACCGTTCCCCTGGCCCACGGCGCGACGATGCCCCGGCTCGGCCTCGGCACCTCGCCCATGGACAACGCCGCCACCGAGGCCGCCGTGGCCGCGGCGCTCGAGACCGGCTACCGGCTGGTCGACACGGCCGAGGACTACGGCAACGAGGAGGGCGTCGGCCGCGGGATCCGCGCCGCCGGCGTGCCGCGCGAGGAGCTCTTCGTCACCACCAAGCTCAACAAGAAGTGGCACGGCGTCGACCTGGCCGCCGAGGCGCTCGCCGCGAGCCTCGACCGCCTCGGGCTCGACTACGTCGACATGCTGATGGTCCACTGGCCGAACCCGGGCCAGGACAGGTACGTCGCCGCCTGGCAGGGCCTGGCGAAGCTGCTCGAGGAGGGCCGGGTCAAGGCCGTCGGCACCTCGAACTTCAAGCCCGCGCACCTGGACCGCATCCTCGCCGAGACCGGGGTGACGCCTGACGTCAACCAGGTCCAGCTCCACCCGCTGCTGGTCCGCGAGGCCGACCGGGCGTACCACGCCGAGCACGGCATCGTGACCCAGGCGTGGTCCCCCCTCGGCGGCACCGGCGCCGACGTCCTCGGCCAGCCGCTACTCTCCTCGCTCGCCGAGAAGTACGGCCGCTCGCCCGGCCAGATCGTGCTCCGATGGCTCATGGAGATCGGCGTCACCACGGTGGCGAAGTCGTCCAGGCCCGAGCGGATCCGGCAGAACCTCGAGATCTTCGACTGGTCGCTGGAGCCTGCGGACGTGGCGGCCGTCTCGGCGCTCGACACCGGCGACGTCGGTGTCTTCGACTCGGACACGTTCGGGCACTAGGCCGACCGGCCGGCGCCGCAGGCCGCGAGCAGGCGGCGCCGGAAGCCCGGGCCGTCGGCCGCGGTGACCACGCGGGCGGGCACCGGCCCCTCGGCCGGCGCCAGCCGGCCGCGGTCCCGCTCGGTGGTGCCGACCCCCACGCGCTGCGCCTCGTGGGCGAGCAGGAGCGTCGGGTCGAGCGCCACCGCCGTCGCGAGCGCGTCGGGCAGGTCGTGCCCGTCCCGCCCCTCCCGGTGTGCCTGCTGCGCGGCGCGGGCCGTCACCCGCAGCACGACGTCGGCCTCGGCCGTCTGCAGTGCGGCGAGCCGCTCCCGGTCCGCCCAGGAGAGGAGCCCGTCGCGCTCGGAGACGTCCTTGCCGAGGAGCACGCGCGGCGGGCCCGACGCGGCGAGCACGGCCGCCGCCGCCTCGGGGTCCGCGTACGCGTTGAACTCCGCGCCGTCGCTGCGGCCGAGCATGCAGACGACGGCGTGGAACTTCTCGAGCAGCCGGGGGTCGCGGCCCAGCGCGAGCGCGACGTTGGTCAACGGGCCGAGGGTGAGGAGCGTCCCGCCTGCGGCGGAGGCCAGCAGGGCGCCCACGGCGGAGCCCGGCGTCGGAGCGCGCACGGGCGGGGGCAGCCCGGCGTCGCCCAGCCCGTCGGAGCCGTGCGTGCAGCTGCCACGCTCCCACGGACGCGTCAGCGGGGCGGTGGCGCCGGCGTACACCGGGACGGAGCTGCCCAGCGCGTCGAGCGTGCGCAGGACGTTGACGGTGGCCTGGCCCACCGGGACGTTGCCCGCGACGGTGGTGACAGCCTCGACCGCGCCGCCGGCGAGCGCGAGCAGCAGCGCCACCGCGTCGTCGGAGCCGCCGTCGGTGTCGACGATCATCACGTCGGCAGTCCGAGCACGTGCCGGCGCACCCACGCGTGCATCGCGATCCCGGACGCGACGCCGGCGTTGATCGAGCGGGTCGAGCCGTACATCGCGATCGAGCAAACCACGTCGCACGCGGCCCGCGCCGGCTCGGAGAGGCCCGGCCCCTCCTGGCCGAAGAGCAGCACGCACCGGCGCGGCAGCTCGGCCCCCTCGAGCGGGACCGACCCCGGCAGGTTGTCGATGCCGACCACGGCCAGCCCCTCGGCCGCCGCCCACTCCAGCAGGCCCTCGACGGTCGGGTGGTGGCGTACGTGCTGATAACGATCGGTGACCATCGCCCCGCGCCGGTTCCACCGCCGGTTGCCGACGACGTGGACCTCCTTCGCGAGGAAGGCGTTGGCGTTGCGGACGACCGTCCCGATGTTGAAGTCCGAGTGCCAGTTCTCGATCGCGACGTGGAAGTCGTGCCGGCGGGCGTCGAGGTCCGCGACCACCGCGTCGACGCTCCAGTAGCGGTAGCGGTCGACCACGTTGCGTCGGTCCCCCCCGGCCAGCAGCTCGGGGTCGAGCCGCGGGTCGTCCGGCCAGGGCAGCGGGTGCGGCCCCACCCCGACGGCACCGGCCAGGGACGGCTCGAGCCCGACGCGCACGCCGCCCTCGGACATCGGCGCCGGGTCCTCCGGGAGCGCGTCCGCCACGGGACCACCCTAGGGTTCGGACGGTGGAGTCGCTGTCCCCCGAGCTCGGCGGCCTCGGTGCCGCAGCCGTCTACCTCATCGTCTTCGGCTTCGTCTTCGTCGAGTCCGGGCTGCTCATCGGCTTCCTGCTGCCCGGGGACTCGCTGCTCTTCGGCGCCGGCCTGGTGTCCGGCGACCCGGGCTCGGGGGTCTCGATGCCGGTCCTCGCCATCGGAGTCGCGGTCGCCGCGGTGACCGGCGACGCGGTGGGCTACGCGACCGGCTACCGCCTCGGCCGGCCCTGGCTGGACAAGAAGGTCGCGAAGGGCCGGCTGGACGCCAAGCACCTGGAACGCGCCGAGCAGTTCTACGCCCGCTACGGGGCGCTGGCCGTGATCATCGCGCGCTGGATCCCGTGGGTCCGGACCTTCACCCCGATCCTCGCGGGCGCCTCCCGCATGCCCTATCCGCGCTTCCTGGCCGCCAACGTGGTCGGGGCGCTGACCTGGGGCTCCGGGCTCGTGCTGCTCGGCTACGTCGCGTCCTCGGTGCCCTGGGTACGCGACGCGGCCATCGCGGTGGGCGCGTTCTTCGTCGCGGCCTCGGTCGTCGTGGCGGTCGTCGCGGGCGTGCGCAGCCGGCGGGGCAAGCGGCGCCGGCCCGGCGCCGAGGCATGACCCGCGGGTGACCCACGGCATCCTCCGCGGCGAGCGAGAAGGCGTCCCGGGCCGGGACGGGCCGGTAGCCTCGGACCGTGCTAGCCGCCTCCGCCGTCGACACCGTCGCCCTCGGACCCGACTGGCTCGACCCCACGAACGTGGTCGAGACGTTCGGCGCCTACGCGTTCCTCGCCGTCGTCCTCGTCATCTTCGCCGAGTGCGGCCTGCTCATCGGGTTCTTCCTCCCCGGTGACTCCCTGCTGTTCATGACCGGCGTCTTCATCGCGAGCGGCAGCATCGACACCCCGCTGTGGGTGGCGTGCCTGGCGCTGGCGATCTCGGCGGTGATCGGCAACCTCGTGGGCTACGCGATCGGGTGGCGGGCCGGCCCGGCGATCTTCGACAAGCCCGAGTCCCGCGTCTTCAAGCCCAAGCACGTGGCCAAGACGCACGAGTTCTTCGAGAAGTACGGCGTCAAGGCGATCTTCCTCGCCCGCTTCGTCCCGATCGTGCGCACCTTCATCACCGTCATGGCCGGCGTCGGGCGCATGGACACCCGGTCCTACGTCGCCGTGTCCACCGTGGGCGGCATCGTCTGGGCGGCCGGCATCACCGCGCTCGGCTTCGCGCTCGGGGACATCGCGTTCATCCGGGAGCACATCGAGGCAGCGATCATCCTCATCGTCGTCGTGTCGGTCATCCCGATGGTTGTCGAGGCCTACCGCGCCCGGCGGAAGGTGTCGGCGGAGCTGCCGTAGTGACGGCGACCGCCGAGCCCGTCGCGACGAGCGGCCAGCGGTCGGCCCGCAAGCAGGCCCGCACACCGGCACGGCACGCCGCACCGGGGCGTACCCGGCGCGGCGCCCTCGCCGATGCGGCGCTCGTCACCGCGGTGGCCGTCGGCCACCTGTGGCTGCAGTGGCGCACCCGCCCTGCGCCGCACTGGGGCGACGCGACCGAGGTCTACCAGTTCGCCCGCGACTGGCCCGACGTCGGTGAGCCGATCCACCACGCGATGCGGCTGGGCTCGCTGGTCCCGGCCCGGCTCGCCCAGGAGGCCCTCGGGCAGGGGCAGGCCTCGTTCTACGCCTGGCCCGTCGCCTGCGGCGTCCTGCTCGTCGTGGCGACGTACGCCCTCGGCCGGCTGCTCGGCGGCCGCCCCGCCGCAGTGCTCGCCGCGGGCGCCGTCGCGGCCTGCCCGGTCCTCGTCGACACCGACGACTACCTGACCTCGTGGCTGCTGCTCCCGGACGTGCCGTCCGCGGCGTTCCTCACGCTGGCCTTCGCGCTGCTGGTGGCCGGCGCGCGCCGCGCGCGCGGGCAGGCCGGGTGGCGCCCCGGCCCCGGGGCCGCGCTGCTCGCAGCGTCCGGGCTCGCGCTGGGCTGGGCGTACCTCTGCAAGGAGTACGCCGTCTTCGCCTTCCCCGCGTTCCTGGCCGCCGGCGTGCTGCAGAGGCTGCCGTGGCGGCGCTGGGCGTACGTCGCCACCCCCGCCGCCGCCTGCCTGGCGCTCGAGCTGGCCAACGGCGCGTACGTCTACGGCAGCCCGCTGGCCCGGCTGACCGAGGCGTCGGCGCACGGGCAGGAGCTGCCCGAGGCCTCGACCCGCTCGGACGCGTGGCTCGGGCTCTGGCACGCCCTCACCGGCTGGACGGGGCCGGGCGCGACCGTGCCCGCCGCCGCGTACGGCGCGCTGGTGGTGGCCGCCGCCGGGCTCGCAGTCGCCGGCCTGCTCGTCGGGCCGCTGCTGGGCCGGGGGCGCGACCTCGCGGTGCCCGCCCTGTGGGTGGGCTGCTTCTGGCTCTGCCTGACGCTCATGGGCGGCGTGCTGCAGCCCGACACGCCCTCGCTGCGGCTCTACTTCGCCCGCTACTGGATCCCGCTGCTGCCGGCCGCCGCGGTGGGAGCCGCCGCGGCCCTCACCCTCGGCGCGGGGGCGCTGCTGCGGTGGGTGCCCCGGCCGGCCGTGCGAGCCGGGATCGTCGGGGCGCTGGCGGTCGCGGCCCTCGTGGCGTACGCCGCCCCGACCGTCACGGCGGCGCGTGACACCCGGCCGGAGGAGCCGACCTGGGACCGGCTGCGCGGCTTCCTCGTGGACGTCCGGTCCCGCGGCGTGATCATCGACCAGCGGCTGGCCCGGACGCTGGACTACTACCGCTACGAGCCGGTCGGCGGGGACGTCGTGTGGGACGGGCGGATCGACCCGCTGCCCGAGCCCTGGGACCAGACCGAGACGCCGCGGCCGCGCACCGCGCACGAGTGGGTCGTGGCCGCCGACCACCCGGCCGACGACGTGCTCGTGGTGGACGACCGCTACGGCCCCACCGGGCTGCGGCCGCGGCCCGGGCCGGACGGCGTGGAGCAGCCGTACGCCACCCTGCCGCGCGACACCGACGGCTGGGTCGAGGCGTGGTCGGAGGGGACCCTGCGGGTGTACGTCGCCGAGGGCAGCGCGGCCGCGGCGCGGGCCGCTCGCTGACCTCCCCCGGAGCCCGGGCCGGGCGCCGCACCCCGGGGCCGGGGCCGCAGCCCTCGGAGAGCTACCAGGTGGTCGGGTCGTCCCGGAAGTCGAGCGGGCGCGAGGTCGAGCCGTCGACCCGGGAGCGGATGGCGTCGACCGCCGCGCGGGCGCTCGCCTCGTCGGCGAACCGCGCGATGCCCATCAGCGGGTTGGCCGGGCCGGCGACCACGTCGGCGCGGACGGCGTACGGCAGATCGGTGCCCTCGACGTAGTCCACGAAGACGCTGATGCACTGGTCGATGTTGACGAGGTTGCCCTTCTGGGTGGTGACCCACAGGCTCATGCGTCTCTCCTTGGCTCTCGTGGTGCGGCGGCTCGGTCGGTACGGCGCCGCTCCCGTCGCCGGGCGCGGCGTCGTGACGCTACCCCGGCGGGCGGCGGTCGACCTCAGCCGAGGCCGAGGTCGGACAGCTCGTACGCGGCGAGGTACTCCAGCCCGCGCTCCTGCACCGCCGGGCGCGCCCCGCGCTCGACGATCACGGCGACGCCGACGACGGTCGCGCCGGCCTCCTGGAGGGCGTCGACCGCGGTGAGGACCGAGCCGCCGGTCGTGGAGGTGTCCTCGACGGCCAGCACCCGGCGGCCCGCGACGTCCGGCCCCTCGATGCGGCGCTGCAGGCCGTGCGCCTTCTCGGCCTTGCGGACCACGAACGCGTCGAGCCGCCGTCCGCGGCCCGCCGCCGCGTGCAGCATCGCGGTGCCCACCGGGTCCGCGCCGAGGGTCAGCCCCCCGACGGCGTCGTAGTCCAGGTGGGACGTGAGGTCGAGCATCACGGCGCCGACCAGCGGCGCGGCCTCGCCGTCGAGCGTCACGCGGCGCAGGTCCACGTAGTAGTCGGCCTCCTTGCCGCTGCTCAGCACGACGCGGCCGTGCACGACCGCCTTGCCCTGGATCTGCTGGAGCAGCAGCTCTCGATCACCCACGGGGCGAGCCTAGCCACCGGTGCTGCGGCTCGTGGCCGCGCGCCAGGTCTCGTCCACCCGGGGCCTCGGCCCCCTGGGCACCACCTCCGGCCCCCTGCAGCCGGTCCGAGGTGGGGCCACCGGGGCCGATGTGCGCCTGCCGCCTCACCTGCGGGCGGCCACCCGCGCCAGCAGCGCCGGCGGCAGCGCCCGGGCCAGCGCGGGCAGCGGCTTGTAGCGCCACCCCGGCACGCTCACCACCCGCCCGCGGGCGAGGTCGCTCAGCGACCCCTCCACGACTCGCTCGGCCGAGAGCCACATCGAGCGCGGCACCCACCCCATGTCCAGGTCGGCCCGGTCGTGGAACTCGGTGCGCGTCCACCCCGGGCAGAGCGCCTGCGCCCGCACCCCGGTCCCGGCCAGCTCGCCGTGCAGGCCGACCGTGAAGCTGGTGACCCACGCCTTGGCCGCCGCGTAGGTCCCCCGGGGGACGAAGCCGGCCACGCTGGAGACGTTGACGACCACCCCGTCGCCGCGCTCGACCATGCCCGGGACCGCGGCCCGGGTCAGGTGCAGCGGCGCCCGGACGAGCACGTCGAGCAGCCGGTCCTCCTCGCAGAGCTCCGCCTCGCCGAACGGGCGGCCGAGCCCGAAGCCGGCGTTGTTGACCAGCCAGCGCACCGGCCGGGCCGGGGCCGACAGCCGGTCCTCGACCGCGCGCAGCCCCTCCGGCGTCGCCAGGTCGGCCGGCAGCACGTCGACCGTCACCCCGTACGCCGAGCGCAGCTCACCGGCGCGCCGGGCCAGCCGCTCGCCGTCCCGCGCGACGAGGACGAGCCCGGCACCGCGGACGGCGAGCGCCCGGGCGTACGCGAAGCCGATGCCGGCCGTGGCGCCGGTGACGAGTGCGACGTCCATGGCCCCGAGCCTGTCAGGAGCCTGAGAGGCTGCCTCCCGTGCCCCGCCGTCCCCTGCTCGCCGACCGGCTCTCCGGCCTCGGCACCACGATCTTCGCCGAGATGTCGCGGCTCGCGGTCGAGACGGGCTCGGTCAACCTCGGCCAGGGCTTCCCGGACACCGACGGCCCGCCGGAGGTCGCGGAGGCGGCGGTCGCGGCGATCCGGGCGGGCGTCAACCAGTACCCGCCCGGCACCGGCGACCCCGAGCTGCGGCAGGCGATCGCCGAGCACCAGGAGCGCTGCTACGGGCTGTGCTGGGACCCGGACACCGAGGTGCTCGTCACGACCGGCGCGACCGAGGCGCTGGCCGCCACCCTGCTGGCCCTCGTCGACCCCGGGGACGAGGTCGTGGCGCTGGAGCCGTTCTACGACTCCTACGCCGCCGGCGTCGCCCTGGCCGGCGGCCGGCTGGTGCCGGTGACCCTGGAGCTGCCGGAGTGCGCCCTCGACCTCGACGCGCTGCGGGCGGCCGTGACGCCGCGCACCCGCCTGCTGCTGATCAACTCCCCGCACAACCCGACGGGAGCCGTGCTCTCGCGGGCCGAGCTGCAGGCGGTCGCCGAGCTCGCGGTGGAGCGGGACCTGCTCGTGCTGACCGACGAGGTCTACGAGCACCTGGTGTTCGACGGCCGCGAGCACGTCCCCCTCGCCACCTTCCCCGGGATGCGCGAGCGGACCGTGTCGGTCTCGTCGGCCGGCAAGTCCTACTCGTTCACGGGCTGGAAGATCGGCTGGGTGACCGGGCCGGGGGAGCTCGTGACGGCGGTCCGGACGGCCAAGCAGTTCCTGACGTACGTGTCCGGCGCGCCGTTCCAGCCGGCCGTCGCCGCCGCGCTCCGGCTCGGCGACGCCCCGCTGCACCAGCTGCGGGACGCGCTGCAGGCCAAGCGCGACCGGCTCTGCGCGGGCCTGCGCGAGGTCGGGTTCGCGGTGCACGCGCCGGCGGGGACGTACTTCGCGACGACGGACATCCGCCCGCTGGGGTTCGACGACGGCCTGCAGCTCTGCCGCGAGCTGCCCCGCCGGTGCGGGGTGGTCGCGATCCCGAGCCAGGTGTTCTACGCCGACCCCGAACGCGGCCGGCACCTGGTGCGCTGGGCGTTCTGCAAGCGGGACGAGGTGCTCGACCTCGCCGTGGAGCGGTTGCGCGCGCTTCGCTGACGGGAGCGGAGACGTCGCGAAGGGTTGACCCCGGAGAAATCGGTCAACACCTAGGTGATGCGCCGGACCGGTCCACCGATCCCGACGGGCACGAGCTGGAGCGCGCTCTGCCTGGGGCTCCTGGGGCTCCTGGCGACGGCCGACGTGGCGGTCGGGCAGGCCCACAACTTCACCGGCACCTACGCGGTGCCACCGTTCCTCGCCGGCGCACTGCTGCCCGCCCGGCGCACCGCGCTGATCGGCGCGCTCGCGGTCCTCTGCGCCCTCACGATCACCCTGCTGGACGCGGTGGACGGGCTGGTGGGCACGATCCGGGTCGGCGCCGTGCTGCTCTCCGCGGTGAGCGCGCCGTGGGTCGCGCACGTGCGGGAGGCCCGGGAGCAGCGCCTGGCCAAGCTCACCCGGGTGGCCGAGGTGGCGCAGAAGGCGGTGCTCGCCCCGCTCCCCACCGTCTCCGGCCCGCTGGCCGTCGCGTCGGCGTACCGGTCCGCGAGCGACGAGGCGGCCATCGGCGGGGACCTGATCGACCTGGTGGAGACCGCGTCGAGCACCCGGCTGATCGTGGGCGACGTGCGCGGCAAGGGGCTGACCGCCGTGCAGCTGGCGGCCTCGACCCTGCGGTCCTTCCGCGACGCGTGCGTGAGCGGCGCGGGCCTGCAGGAGGCCGTCGCCCAGATCGACCGGCGGCTGGTGCACGACCTGGGCGACGAGGACTTCGTGACCGCCGCCCTGGCCGACGTGTCCCCGGCCGGGCTGCTCGAGCTGGTGAACTGCGCGCACCCCCCGCCGCTGCTCGTGCGGGCAGGGCAGCCGCCCCGCCTCCTCGAGCCCGCGTCCCCCGACGTGCCCTTCGGCCTCGGGCCGGCGCCGCAGCCGCTCCGCCTGCAGCTGGAGCCGGGCGACCGCCTGCTCTTCTACACCGACGGGCTGATCGAGGCGCGGTCGCGGCGAGGGGGGTTCGTCCCGTTGGAGGAGCTCACGGCCACCCTCGGGACGGCCGTCTTCGAGGATGCGCTGGACGAGGTGCTGACGGCCCTGCGCGGCTCCGTCGCGGGGCGCTTCGGCGACGACCTCGCGCTGCTGCTCGTCGAGTACGACCCGGCCCACACCGGCCGGCGACGCGAGGTCGCGACCCTGCGGCCCGGCTCCAGGGTCACCGCGGCCCGGGCTGCCGCTGAGCCGCGGGCGAGCTGATCAGCGCGAGGCTGACCAGCACGAGCCACACCGGGGCGACGACGCCGGCGGAGTACGGCAGGCACAGCACCAGGACGAAGCCGGCGACGAAGAGGCCGAACAGCCCGCCGACGGCCCCGGTCCAGCGCGGCAGGGCACGCAGCCGGAGGGCGGCGTACGCGCTGGCCCCCATCGCGATCGCGACGCCGATCCAGCCGACCCACTGGCCCTGGCTCACGAGCAGCGCGAGCACGGACACGTCCTCCTCGGTCGTGAAGCTCCCGTCGACGCCGCCCGGCATCCCACCGGCGAGCATCGCCTTGAACGAGAACGCGAGGATCAGCGCGCCGACCGCGCCGGAGAAGGCCGTGCGCAGCACCGCGGGGACGAGCGAGTGGCCGGGCAGCCGGGCCTCGACGTGGCGCACGAAGCCGGCGGCGAAGACGACGAGCGCGGTGACGGCGACGAACCCGAGCGAGGCCCCGGCCTGGACCAGGCCGCGCCCCTCGAGCGCGGCGTACACGGCCTCCGGGCCGCTGCGGACCGCCGACTCGGGCGGGTCGGTGAAGGTGAACGCCGTCGCCACCGCCCCGGTCACCCCCGCCAGCACGCCGGACCAGGCCCAGACGCTGCGGCGGGGGCCGGCGTAGCCGCCGGGCTCCGCGGTGCCCGGCGCGGCGGGCTGCGCGGTGACGGTGACGATGCGGCCGGTGTCGAGGCTGCCGAGCGAGTTCACGAGGGGCTCCCGGGGACGAAGGGGCGGGCTCGCCGGTCGGCCGGCGACGCGACCACCGTCCCGCCCGGCCCGGTGCGGGGGCGACGGTGCTGACCGGCCGACGTGGCGGGATGGTGGCCGGTGGGGACGGTGTGGGGAGTACGCCCCCCATCCCGGGCTGCCTCGCCTACGGTGTCCGGATGCCGATCCGAGTGGTGCTCGCCGAGGACAACGCGCTCCTGCGCCAGGGCCTGACCCGGCTCATCGCGCTCGACGAGGGGCTCGAGCTCGTGGGGACCGCCACCGACATGCCGTCCCTGCTCGAGCTGGTGGCGCGGGAGAAGCCCGACGTCGTCGTGTCGGACATCCGCATGCCCCCGACCGGCACCGACGAGGGCATCCAGGTCGCTGCGACGCTGCGCGCCGAGCAGCCGCAGACCGGGGTGGTGCTGCTCAGCCAGCACGCGGACGCGGCCTACGCGCTGCGGCTGCTGGAGGGCGGGTCGAGCGGGCGGGCGTACCTGCTCAAGGAGCGGGTCGCGGACGTCGGTGAGCTGACGGCCGCGGTCCGGGCAGTCGCCTCCGGCGGCTCGGTCATCGACCCCACCGTCGTCGAGCGGCTGGTCACGGCGAGCCGGGCGCCGGAGAAGTCGCCGCTGCACACGCTGACCCCGCGCGAGCTCGAGGTGCTCGGGGAGATGGCTCAGGGCAAGAGCAACGCCTCGATCGCAGCCTCGCTGGTGCTGTCGGAGCGGGCCATCGAGAAGCACACCAACTCGATCTTCTCCAAGCTCGGGCTGACCGAGGAGCGGGACCTCAACCGGCGGGTGAGCGCCGTTCTGGTCTATCTCGGCGGGGTGCCGAGCCGCGCGTCCGGGCGCTGACGGGGAAGCTGGCACCACCGTCGGGCCGGGCGTCCGCACCCTGGCCGCACGGCGGCCCGACGAGCAGGATGGGGACATGACCGCGCCACCCGAGGCCCTGCCGGCCGGCCCGCCGCCGGGCGACGTCTCGGTCCTGGTCGTCGACGACCAGCGCCCCTTCCGGCTCGCCGCCGCGGGGGTGCTGCGGCGGGCGGCCGGGTTCGCGCTCGTGGGCGAGGCGGTCGACGGCGAGGAGGCCTACGCGCTGGTGCGGGCGCTGCGCCCCCAGCTGGTGCTGATGGACATCCGCATGCCGGGCATCAGCGGGGTGGAGGCGAGCCGGCGGATCCGCGCCGGCTTCCCGGACACCGTCGTCTTCCTGTGCTCGACGTACGACCGGGCGGACCTGCCGCCGGGCTCGGACGCGAGCGGGGCAGCGGCGTACGTCCACAAGGAGGAGCTGCGCCCCGAGCTGCTGCGCCGGCTGTGGGACGAGCACGCGCCCGCGTGAGGCCGACCCCGGAACAGCTGCTGGAGTGCGTGGGCAGGACGCTGCCCGACGTCGCGGCGCCCGGGCTGCGGGTCCTGTTCTGCGGCATCAACCCCGGCCTCTACACCGCGTTCACCGGCTTCCACTTCGCCCGCCCGGGCAACCGGTTCTGGCCCGCGCTGCACCGGTCGGGCTTCACCCCCCGCCTGTACGCCCCGGCCGAGCAGGCCGCGCTGCTCCCCCTCGGGCTCGGCATCACCAACGTGGTCGACCGCGCGACCGCCACCGCGGCCGAGCTGACGCGGGAGGAGCTGGTGACGGGGGGCGCCGCGCTCACGGCGAAGGTCCGGGCGCTCGCGCCGGCCACGCTGGCCGTGCTCGGCATCACCGCGTACCGGGCGGCCTTCGGGCAGCCCCGCGCTGCTCTCGGGCTCCAGCCGGAGGGCATCGGCGGCACCGCGGTCTGGGTGCTGCCGAACCCGAGCGGGCTGAACGCGCACTACACGCCGGCGGCCCTGGCCGAGAAGTTCGCAGAGCTGCGCGAGCTCGCGGGGTAGGACGTCGTCATGACCAGTGTCATCGCCGTCATCGCCATCGACGCCCACGACATCGGGCTCGTCTCCCGCTTCTGGATCGAGGCCCTCGGCATGGAGGTCGTCGAGGAGCAGGAGGACATCGTGAGCCTCGGCCCGCCCGACGGGCGGGGGCCGGGGATCGACGTGATCCACGTGCCCGAGCCGAAGTCGGTCAAGAACCGGCTCCACCTGGACCTGCGTGCCGACGGCGTCCCCGTGCAGGAGGAGGTCGCCCGCCTCCTCGCGCTCGGCGCCACCCGGGCCGACGTCGGCCAGCCGGAGGACGCCAGCTGGACGGTGCTCGCCGACCCCGAGGGCAACGAGTTCTGCGTGCTGGGGCGGCCGGCGCAGGAGGCCGGCTGAGCCGCGCCTCGCGTCGCGCCTCGGGCCGGGGGCGAGCGCCGCGCCGGGGCGGGTCGGCGTAGCCCGGCCGGGAACGGGTAGCCCGAAGATCGTGATGCGGAGAACGGTCGCAGGCCTCGTCTTGACGGGCCTTGCGTGCGCGGGGTGTGCCGGTGCCCGCGCGGAGGCGGCAGAGACAGCGGCAACCCAGTTCGCACGTGCGCTGCAGGAGCAGGACGGCGCCGCCGCCTGCGCGGTGCTCGCGCCGTCGACGGCGGACGAGCTCGAGCAGGACGCGGGGCAGGAGTGCCCTGCCGCCGTGACCGACGCCGAGCTCAACGAGGCCGGAGCCGCAGTCGGTGTCGACGTGTTCGACGGGCAGGCCCGGGTGCGGCTCGAGCACGACACGTACTTCCTGTCCCGCTTCGACGACGGCTGGCGGGTGGCCGCCGCCGGGTGCACCGAGCGACCGGGCCTGCCCTACGACTGCACGGTGAAGGGGGGCTGACCGGTGCGTGCCGTGTTCTACGCCTACGTCGCGGCGATCGTCGCGGGCCTCGTCTACTTCACCGCGCTGGGCGTGGCCCAGCGATGAGCGACCAGAAGCAGGAACGCGGATTCCTGCGTGACAATTCGCTCTCGATCGCGTTCGGGTTGCTCTTCCTGATCACGCTGGTCCTGCAGGCGCTGGCCGGCTGGGCCCAGGAGAACAACGAGCTCCGCCAGGCCGAGCTGGACCCCGTCTCGTTGCTGCACTACGTGACGACGGCGAGCTTCGGCGCCGACGTGCTGGAGAACTGGCAGTCGGAGTACCTGCAGTTCTTCCTCTTCCTCTTCGGCACCGTATGGCTGATCCAGCGCGGCTCCCCCGAGTCCAAGGAGCCCGGCAAGGAAGGCCCGGAGTCCGACGAGGAGCAGCAGCTCGGCGCGTACATCGAGGACGACTCGCCGGCGTGGGCGCGCGCCGGCGGCTGGCGGGCCCAGCTCTTCTCCCGCTCGCTCGGCGTGGTGATGGCGCTGATCTTCCTCGCCTCGTGGGCGGGCCAGTCCGTCGCCGGGTGGTCGGCGTACAACGAGGAGCAGCTGCGCGACCTCGCCCCGCCGGTCAGCTGGGGCGGCTACGTGCTCGGGGCCGACTTCTGGAGCCGCACCCTGCAGAACTGGCAGTCCGAGCTGCTGGCCGTGGGGTCGTTCGCGGTCCTGGCGATCTTCCTGCGCCAGCGCGGGTCGTCGCAGTCGAAGCCGGTGGGCGCGGCGCACGCGTCGACGGGGATCGAGGGCTGAGCGCGGTGCACCGCCGGGGCCTTGCGGGGGTCAGGCGCCGGTCGTCGCCGCGATCTCCCGGAGTGCCGCGACGTGCCCTCCGTACGCCCGCCGGCCGGCCCCCGTGAGCGAGAGCCAGGTCCGCCGGCGCCCGTCGGCAGCCTGCTTGGAGACGGTGACGTAGCCGGCCTCCTTGAGCACGGCGGCGATCTTGCTCAACTGCGAGTCGGAGACGTCCAGCGCGTCCCTCAGCACGACGAACTCGACCGTCCCGCCGACGCCGGTCCCGGCCAGCGCCGCGCAGAACCGGAACCGCAGCAACGGGTGGATGACCGGGTCGAGGGCTGGCGCCGTCGTGGCGCTCATCGGCCGCTCTCCAGGTCCTCGCGGTAGGCCTTCTCCCACGCCCGGCCCATGACGGCGCAGAACGGCACGGTCACCACGGCGGCGACGAGCCACGGCCAACGCTGCCCGGCGGCGGCGTCCAGCAGCGCCGGGACGCCGCCGAGGACGACCAGCCCGGCGAGGATCCCGCTCTCCAGGCGCCGCGCACGCCCACCGCGGACCCCCGACGCCACCCACAGCCCGGCGCGGGCCCGGTGCACCGCCACGAGCGCCCCCGAACCCACAGCCGCCAGCAGCGCCGCCGGCGTCAGCAGCCGGTCGTCGTGGGTCGCGGCGGCTGCCATCATCGCCGCGAGCAGCAGCCCCAGCGCCGGGTAGTACCAGGCCGGCGCCGCTGCACGGCGTCCCACGCTCGTCCGCGTGGCCGTGGCCGCCCGCAGCATCTCGGCCGCCTCGGCCGGGCTCGGCGTCGTGTCGTCGGTGCTCACCGGTCCCCCTCGTCCCCGTCTTTCCGTTGTGGAAAGTGAACCAGTGCCTTTCCACTCTGGCAAGTGACGGTCCCGCGCAGCGACGGGACAGCCGCGCCCCACAGGGCCGCGGCGCTCGGTCAGTCGGCCCGCAGCACCCGGGCCGGACGCACCCGCGCCGCGCGCCACGACGGCAGCAGCGCGACGGCGACGGCCAGCGCGACGGCCGCGGGCACCAGCGCCAGCAGGGTGTCGCCCGGGACGTCCACGTCGGTCGCAACCCCGATCGCCGCGGCGGTCTCGTGCCACAGCAGCCGCCCCAGCCCGAGGCCCAGCGGCACGCCGACCGCCAGGGCGACCGCGACCGTCGTGACCGCGGTGACGACGAACGAGACGGCGACCTGCGCGGGAGTGAAGCCGAGCGCCCGCAACGTGCCCACGTCGGGCGCCCGGCGCCGGGCCAGCAGCCCGAGCCCGTGGGCGAGGGCCGCGGCGGCCAGCGCGGCGAGGAACGCCGCCAGCACGCGCGGCAGGGCGAGCATGCCGGTGACGTTGACGACCTCCTCGGGCTGCTTGGCCCGGCCGAGCTCGAGGCGCGACTTGTACGCGTCGTAGAGCTCGTCGACGCCGTCCCGGTCGGCGGCCCGCACGAGAGCGGACATCGTGGGCACCCCGTCGGCGAGGTCCCGCAGGGCGGGCAGCGTCAGCGCGAGCGTGCTGCCGAGCGGCTCGGCGTTGACGACCGGGAGCAGGACCGTGCCCACCACGGTCAGGGACCGCGGCGCGCCCTCGGGCGGGGTGAGCTCGAGCCGGTCGCCCAGCCCGAGCCCGAGCCGCTCGGCCAGGCGGGGGCCCAGCGCCACCTCGTCGTCCGCCGTCGGCATGCGGCCGGCCAGCACCTCCCACCGGAAGCTGCCCTTGCGCTGCTCGGCGGCGTGCGCGGTCAGCAGCGTGCCGCCCGCGCGCACGCTCGCGTCGCCGTCGAGCGACAGCGCGCCCACCCGCGGGTCGGCGGCGAGCTCGGCCATCACGTCCGGCTTGGCGTCCACGTAGGCGAAGTCGGCGGGCCAGCCGTAGCGGTGCGGGCTCGTGTCCAGCCGCTCGAGGCTGGCCGTGAACGTCGTGGCGGCGACGACACCGCAGACTCCCAGCACCGCGCCGACCAGGGTCGTGCGCACCGGGACGGCGCTCCGGCCCCGCCCCCGGCTGAACGCGAACGCGACCCCGACCGCCGCGGCCGGCCCGCCGGGCAGCCGGGCGACCCCGCGCACAGGCGTCTCCGGCGCGTCCGCCCGGGCGCGGCCCGCGCGCAGGGCCGACACCGCGCTGAGGACGAGGAACGTCCCGGCGGTCAGCAGCCCGCCCGTGACGGTGACCGGGACGTCGGGGCGCCATCCCGGGTCCGGCTCCACCCAGCGCAGCGCGCCCAGCGGCTCCAGCCGGCCCGCGAGCAGCCCGCCGGCCACGGCCGCGGCACCGGCCACCCCCGCCCCCAGTGACGCCGGCAGCAGCCGCGCGAGGACCCGCTCGACCGTGGTGAGCCCGAGGGTGGCCTCGGTCCGCTGGTCGACCGTCCCGGCGGCGTGGTGCCGGGCCAGCGCCTGCCCGACCGCGAACAGCCCGGCCAGGGCGGTCACCGCGGCGAACGCGCCGAGCGCGATGCCGGCCGCGTGGCGAGCCGCCCGCACCCGCGGGTCGCCGTCCTGCTCGGCGAAGGCCGCGCGCAGCGGGCCGAACTCCTCGGCCCCCGGCGGCGGGTCCGCCGAGAGCGCGTCGAGCCCGGCCGTGAGGGCGGCGGCGTCGGCGTAGCCGTTGTGCAGCCGCAGCAGCAGCGTCGAGCCGGGCGAGAAGCCGGCGTACCTCTCGGCGTAGGCCGGGCTCGCGAACCACGGCCCCACGCCCTGGCCGGTCGGGCCGGCCATGCGGACGACGCCGACGACGCGCAGCTGCAGCCGCGGCCCGTCGGGCTCGCCGAATCCCTGGTCGAAGTCGTAGATCTCCTCGACCGTCAGCAGCGTGTAGTCCAGGACGTCGCCGACCGAGACGCCCATCTCGCGGGCGAACCGCTCGTCGACCGCCACCTCGTCGACGGCGGTGTCGGCGGGCATCCGCCCCTGCACCGGGACGGGCGTGATCAGCCCCGGCGGACGCGGCTGCCCGGACGAGATCGAGACGTAGACCAGGTCCTCGGAGCCGAGCTTGCCGACGGTGACGAGGCTCGTCCAGGCGGCCTGCACCTGCGGCAGCGCGGTGACGGCGGGCACCTGGGACGGGTCGAGGACCATGACGCGCGCGTCCTCGGCCGAGCTGGCCGCGACGAGCCGGGAGTAGGCCGAGGAGGTGCGCGCCGCGAGCGCGACCGAGCCGACCACGACGGCGCCCGCCAGGCCGGCGACGAGGCCGAGCAGGACGACGGCGGCCCAGCGCCGCCGAAGCTCCACCCGCCCCACGACGAGGACCGCGCCCCACGCGGTGCGGCACGCCCGGCGGCCGTCCGCGGTCCGCCGGCCGTCCGCGGTCCGCCCGGACCGCGCGCTCCCGCCGGGCCTCCCGCCGGACGAGCGGCCCGCCGCCCCGGCCGCCATCACGCCGCCCGCAGGGCGGGCCGCACGCGGCCGCTGACGCAGGTGCCCGCACCCGGCGCGGACGTCCACGTGACCCGGCCGCCGATCGCGCCGAGCCGGTCGGCCATGTTCTCGAAGCCCGCGCCCGGGCGGACGGTGGCCGCGTCGAAGCCGGGGCCCGCGTCGCGCACCTCGAAGCAGAGCTCGTCCTGCTCCTGCCAGACCCGGAGCGTGACGGGGGCCGCCGGCGCGTGCTTCGCCGCGTTCTGCAGCGCCTCCAGGCAGCAGAAGTAGACCGCCTCCTCGACGCCCGCGGCGTAGCGGCCGACGCTCGCCTGCACCGCCACGGGCTGCCGGGCGCGGGCCGCTGCGGCGGGCAGGGCCTGGGACAGCCCGGCCTCGACGAGCAGCGGCGGGTAGATGCCGTGGGCCAGGTCGCGCACCTGCTGCACCGTGGCCCGCGCGTCCGCCGCGGCCTCGTCGAGCAGCTCGACCGCGGCGGCCGGGTCGTCGGTCACCAGGTCGCGGGCGAGCCCGAGCGTCACCGCGAGCGCGACGAGGTGCTGCTGGGCGCCGTCGTGCAGGTCGCGCTCGATCCGCCGGCGCTCGGCGTCGGCCGCCGAGACCAGCCGGGCGCGGCTGCGGCGCAGGTCGGCGTTGGCCTCGCGCAGGTCCGCCAGCGTCTCGCGCAGCGCCGAGTCCAGGACGCGGTTGCGCAGGACGACGCCGAGCCGCCGCCCGACGTCGGCAAGAACCCGCTCCTCCGCCTCGCCCAGCCGCGGCCCGTGCACCGACCGGCCCGCGACGACCAGGCCCAGGACCGCCCCGGCGTGTGTCGCGGGCGTGAGCCGGACCTGCTGGCCCTCCCGGCCGTCGAGCAGGCGCGGGATCCAGAGCCGGAGCCAGGCCTCGCCCGCCACGCCGGCGCGGGCCAGCAGGGCGAGCTCCGCCTCGTCCAGCGGCGCGACGGCCGTCCCGTCGTCCGGGAGGCGCAGCGTCCGCTCCAGCCGGGTGCCGTCGCCCGCCCATACCTCGACCACGTCCAGCGACAGCGTGCGCCGCAGTGACGAGGCCAGCTGGTCGAGCAGCTCCTCGACCGGGACGCCCTGGGTGGCCCGGTCACCGAACGCCCGCAGCACCTCGTCCGGGGAGCGCCGCACCCCGAGGAGGGCGCGCCCGGCCGCCCTGGTGGCGCGCCGGGTGAGCGGCACCGCGACGGCCGCGCCCGCTGCCGCCCCCGCGGCAGCGGGAGCGACCAGGCCGTGCTCGCGGTCGGCCGGCAGCCGCCCGAGCAGGAGCAGCATCGCCGCCAGGGCGAGCAGCACCGCCGTCCCCACTCCCACCGCGTACGCGGCGGCGCCCAGGACGGGCCCGGCGGCCCGGCGCACCCGCGGCCCGGGCGCGGCCGCGAGCGCGGCGGGCACGAGGGCCAGGACGGCGAGGACGGCCTCGGTGACCCCGGCGTGCGTGTCGCTCAGCGCGCGGACCGCGAGGGCGTCCAGCCCGAGGACGGCCGCGACCGCGCCCGCCGCGGCCAGCAACAGCAGCCGCTGCCGGCGAGCGGGCAGCGCGCCGCTCATCCGGCCCCCACGTGCTCGGCCCCGGCGGCCCGCCCGTCGCGCATGTGCACCACCCGCTGCGCCCCGGCGGCCACCTCCGCGCTGTGGGTGACGAGCAGGATGCTCTGCCCGGCCGCGTGCAGCCGGGTGAACAGGTCGAGGATCTCGGCCGCGCCGGCCGAGTCGAGCGCGCCGGTCGGCTCGTCGGCGAGCAGCACGGTGGGGCGGTTGGCCAGGGCCCGGGCGATGGCCAGCCGCTGGCGCTGGCCGCCGGACAGCGCCCCCGGCGCCTTGCGCGCCTTGTCCAGCAGGCCGAGCAGGTCGAGCAGCTCGGCCGCGCGGGCCTGCGCCTCGCGCCGGCCGCACCCCGCGGTCAGCGCCGCGAGCGCGACGTTCTCGGCCACGCTCATGCCTTCGAGCAGGTGGAAGAACTGGAAGACGAGGCCGACGTGCTGACGGCGTGCCCGGGCCAGGGCGCTCTCGCCGAGGCCGGTGATCTCCTCGCCCGCCAGCAGCACCGATCCCTCGTCGGCGGGCTCGAGCCCCGCGGCGACGTGCAGCAGCGTCGACTTCCCGCACCCCGACGGGCCCATGAGCGCGACGAACTCGCCGTGCGCCACCCGCAGGTCGACGCCGCGCAGGGCCCGCACGGGCGCGGTGTCCGGGTCGTACGTCTTGCGCACGCCGCGCACGTCGAGGGCCGCGCCGAGGGCCGGAGCCGGCGGAGCGCTCTCCGCGGCCGGGGTCGCTAGGTCCGCCACGGCGCCACACCCTAGGGACGCGCGCGCCCTGTCGGCGGCCAATCTCCACAGGTGCCCCGCACAGGCATGCCAGCACCACCCCGACGGGGGGTGCAGGCCTCCCGTCGGCTACCGCTGCTGCAGCGCCAGCCGGCCGGCGAGGGCGACGTACGTCGCGGCGAAGGTGCGCCGCATCCAGGCGACGATCCGCGGCCGGGCGAGCACGCGGGAGCGGACGGCGGCGGCGAAGAGCCCGTAGCCGGCGAACACCACGAAGGTCACCGCCATGAAGACGAGGCTGAGCCCGGTCATGCGCAGCCAGCCCCCGGGCTCGCCGGCCGGCACGAACTGCGGCAGGAAGGCGAAGAAGAAGACGGTGAGCTTGGGGTTGAGCACGTTGATGAGCACCGCCTGCCGGATCACCGCCCGGTCCGCGGCGGGCGCCGGACGGCCCTCCTCGACGTGCAGCGGTGTGCGGTCGCGCCAGGTCTGCCAGGCGAGGTAGAGCAGGTAGCCGACGCCGAGGTACTTGATGACGGAGAAGGCCACCGCCGAGGCGTGCAGCAGCGCGGCCAGCCCGGTGATCGCCGCGACCATGTGCGGCACGACGCCGAGGGTGCAGCCCGCCGCGGCCACGATGCTGGCCCGCGGCCCGCGGGCGAGCCCGGCGGCGATCGTGTAGAGGGCGCCGGTCCCGGGCGTGGCGACGACGACGAGCGTGGTCAGCAGGAAGGCGATGCTCACGGGGGCTCCTCGCAGGCTCCGATCAGGGCGACCCTAGTGAGCCGGGCGCCCGCTGTCACCCGAGCTGCAGCGCCCCCGTCTCGAGGTCGAGCAGCCGCCGCTTGCGGGCCGCGCCACCGGCGTACCCGACGAGCAGCCCGTTGCTGCCGATGACGCGGTGGCACGGGACGATCACCGCGATGGGGTTGCGCCCGTTGGCCGCGCCGACGGCCCGCGACGCCGTAGGACGGCCGATCGCCCGCGCGACCTCGACGTAGCTCGCCGTCTCGCCGTACGGGATGGCGCGCAGGGCGTCCCACACCTGGTTCTGGAACGGGGTGCCCCCGGGCGAGAGCGGGACGTCGAACGTGCGCCGCTCGCCCGCGAAGTACTCGTCGAGCTGGCGGCGCGCCACCGCCAGCACCGGGTGGTGGTCGTCCCGCGCCTCGGGCCGCAGCTCGACGTGGTCGAACGGCGCGAACCAGACCCGGCTCAGCCCGACCCCGTCGGTGGTCAGCAGCAGCTGTTCGATCGGGCTGTCGAGGACGGCCCACGCGACCGTGCGGTCAGGAGTTGTCATCCGCTGAACGTCCCTTCGCTGTTCCACAGGTGCATGACGGCGTACGACCGCCAGGGCCGCCAGCCGTGCGCGCGGGCCGCCATGTCGCCCGGCGCGACCGGCCCCCCCAGGCGCTCGAGCGCGCGGCGAACGCCGAGGTCGCCGGCCAGGAAGACGTCCGGGTCGCCGAGCGCCCGCAGGGCGATGTAGCTCGCGGTCCAGGGGCCGACCCCGGGCACGTCGAGCAGCGCCTTCTCGGCCGCCTCGCGGTCGGCGCCCGGGCCGAGCACCACGTCGCCCGCGGCGATCGCCGCCGACACCGAGGTGACGGCCCGACCGCGCGCCGTGGACATCGGCAGGGCGGCCGGGTCGACCCCGGCCAGCACGTCCGCCGCGGGGAACAGGTGCGTCACGCCGCCGAGCGGCTCGGCCAGCGGCTCGCCGTACGCCTCGACCAGCCGCCCCGCGGCCGTGCGCGCCGCAGCGACCGAGACCTGCTGGCCGAGCACCGCCCGGACCGCGATCTCGGCCGGGTCGACGGTGCCGGGCACGCGCAGGCCCGGGTGGGCGCTCACGAGCGGGGCCAGCAGCGGGTCGGCTCCGAGCACGTCGGCCACCGCGACCGGGTCGGCGTCGAGGTCGAGCGCCCGCCGGCAGCGGGAGACAGCGGTCATGGCGTCGCGCACGTCGCAGAGCCGGAGCTCGGCCGCCACGGCATCGGGGCCGGGCGTCAGCGTGACGACCCCGGGGCCGTACGGCAGCCGCAGCGAGCGGCGGTAGGAGCCGTCGACGACCTCCTCCACACCCCGCACCGCCCGCCGGCCGAGGAAGGCCAGCAGCGCGTCCCCGTCGAACGGGCGGCGCACCGCGAGCCGGAGCATCAGCCGCCCGGACGCGGGGCGTGCCGTGAGCCGGGCACGCAGCTGCGACGGGGTCAGGTCGAAGACCTCGCGCACGGTGTCGTTGAACTGCCGGACGCTGGAGAAGCCGGAGGCGAAGGCGACATCAGCGAATCCGAGGTCGGTCGTCTCGATCAGCGTGCGGGCGGCCTGTGCGCGGCGCGCCCGGGCCAGGGCGAGCGGCCCGGCCCCGAGCTCGGCGACGAGCGTGCGGTTGAGGTGCCGCTCGCTGTAGCCCAGCCGCGCCGCCAGGCCCGGCACGCCCTCGCGCTCCACGACGCCGTCGTCGATCAGCCGCATCGCCCGGCCCACCACGTCGGCCCGCACGTCCCATTCGGGGGAGCCGGGCGAGACGTCCGGACGGCAGCGCTTGCAGGCGCGGAAGCCGCCGCGCTGGGCAGCCGCGGCCGTGCGGAAGAAGCGCACGTTGGACGGCTTCGGGGTCGTCGCCGGGCAGGACGGCCGGCAGTAGATCCCCGTCGTCGTCACCGCCGTGAAGAAGATGCCGTCGAAGCGGACGTCCCGGGCCTGCACGGCCCGGTAGCAGCGGTCGACGTCGTCCAGCACCGGACCAGCCTGACACGCGCCCGGACCCGCCGACTGGCGGGTTTCGGACACGGCCGTGGCGTTTGCGGGACGGCGGCCACGGCAGAATCGACTCCGTGCCCCAGTTGAGCGACGAGAGCCTCTGCGAGACCCTGTCGACGTACGCCGGGCTGGTCTCGCGGGTGCTGGACGACCCCGAGCGCTGGCTGGGCTGGGGCGGCGGCGAGCCGCGTTCGTCCCTGCCGGGCCGGGTGGGGGACCGGGCCGCGCGCGCGGTGCTCGGCGGCACCCCGCCGGGGTCGGACCGCTGGCCGACCCTGCCGGTGGACGAGCGCGCCGAGTGGTGGGTGGACCGGATCGCCGTGGTGGCCGGCTTCGTCGCCGCGACGCCACGGTTCTTCGGGGCGGCCGCGGACCGGCTGCCCGTGCAGGCGGCGTTCGGGGCGTCCGCGCAGGGGCTCGCGATCTGCGCGGTCGCCCGCGAGCACGGCCTCGAGGACCCCGACGACTGGGTCCCGTTGCTCGGGCGCGTGCTGTTCGACCGGCGCGTCGAGCGCGGGCACTGCGCGGACGCGGTGGGGCGGTGGAGCCGGCGCCGCGCGGGCGAGGGCGGCGCGCTGATGGTGGTCGACGACGGCACGGCCGTCGAGCCGCTGGCCCAGCTCGACGCCGCCGAGGAGCTCGAGGCCCTCGAGCGCGAGGTGCCCGAGGAGCCCGCCGACCGCCCGCACCCGGTCAAGCGCGCGGCCCGCACGCTGTGGCGGCTGGGCAAGACGTTCCTCGCCGTGCAGGGGATGTTCGACGAGCGACCGCGCGGCGCGCTGCCCTTCCGTGCGCTCGGCAAGGTCCCGGTCGTCGGGCTCGTCGGCGGCTGGCTGGACGAGCGCGGCGGCGTGCGCAAGGCGGCGAAGCGGACGGCGAAGCTGCTGGGCTAGGCGGAGGGGGCGGGCGTGCGCCCGCCCGCTTCGTGGCGAGGTCCAGCGGGCGGCGCGCCTGCGGGCGCGCGTAGGTTGGCGGCGTGACTCTCCCGGACGACCTCGAGCAACGCATCCGCGCCCTGGCGGCCGACCCGGCGCTGCAGGCCCGGGTGGAGCAGGCCAAGCGCCAGCTGGAGGAGGGCGGCGACGACGTCGCCGGCGTCGACCGGGCCGGCCTCTACGCCACCGTGGCCGACTTCGAGATGCTCGACGGCCGTCCCGACTCGGCGGTCGAGTGGCTCCGGCGTGGTGCTGCCGAGCCCGACGCGCCCGCGGAGCTCCGCTTCCACCTGGCCCGGGCGCTGCTGCAGGCCCAGCGCAACGAGGAGGCCGCCGACCTGCTGCAGGAGCTGTGGCAGCTGCGCCCGCGCGACCTGGCCGGCCACGAGGCGCTCGGGGCGACGTTCATGGCCGCGGGGCTGGACCGGGAGGCGATCCGCTGGCTGACCGCCGGCGCGCTGGCTGCGCTGCGCACGGACCGCGCCGACCCGGTGGCGGTGGCCCGGCTGCTCCGGCTGCGGCGGGCCGCCCGGCTGCGGCAGGGCTTCGTCGAGGACGACTACGACCGGATGGCGGCCGGCTCCTCGGAGCAGTGACGCGAGCCCCGCCCGCAGCGACGAGCGGGGCCCGCGGCGCCCACACCGGGATGTCGCGCGGCGGGCCTCGACGTCGTCGGAGCCGTCAGCCGCGGGCGACCGTGAGCCCGCCTTTGCCCGGCTCGAGGTCGACCACGACCTTGTCGCCGTCGCGGATGTCCCCGCCGAGCAGCGCCCGCGCGAGCGAGTCCCCGATCGCGGACTGGACGAGCCGCCGCAGCGGGCGCGCGCCGTAGACCGGGTCGTAGCCCGACAGCGCCAGCCACTCGCGGGCCGCATCGGTCACCTCGAGCTCGAGCCGGCGCGACTCCAGCCGCCGCGCGAGGGCGCGGACCTGGATCTCGACGATCCGGCTCAGCTCCTCGGTGCCCAGCGGCTCGAAGATCACGACGTCGTCGAGCCGGTTGAGGAACTCGGGCTTGAACGTCGACCGGACGACGCCCATCACCGCATCGCGCTTCGCTGAATCGTCCATCGTGGAATCCACGAGGTAGACCGAGCCGAGGTTCGACGTGAGCACGAGGATCACGTTGCGGAAGTCGACCGTGCGGCCCTGCCCGTCGGTGAGCCGCCCGTCGTCGAGCACCTGCAGCAGGACGTCGAAGACCTCCGGGTGCGCCTTCTCCACCTCGTCGAGGAGCACGACGGAGTACGGCCGCCGACGCACCGCCTCGGTGAGCTGGCCGCCCTCCTCGTAGCCGACGTAGCCCGGAGGGGCACCGACGAGCCGGGCCACCGAGTGCTTCTCGGAGTACTCGCTCATATCGATGCGGACCATCGCCCGCTCGTCGTCGAAGAGGAAGTCCGCCAGCGCCTTGGCCAGCTCGGTCTTGCCCACCCCGGTGGGGCCGAGGAAGAGGAACGAGCCGGTCGGGCGGTCCGGGTCGGAGATGCCGGCCCGGGCACGGCGTACGGCGTCGGAGACCGCCCGGACCGCGGCCTTCTGCCCGATGAGCCGGCGGCCGAGCTCGTCCTCCATGCGGAGCAGCTTCGCCGTCTCGCCCTCGAGCAGCCGGCCGGCGGGGATGCCGGTCCACGCCGCCACGACGTCGGCCACGTCGTCCGGGCCGACCTCCTCCTTCACCATCGCCTCGCGCGACTCCTGCGACTCCGCGGCGGCGGCGATCTCCTTCTCCAACGCGGGGATCTCGGCGTACATCAGCCGCGACGCCGTCTCGAAGTCGCCGTCGCGCTGCGCGCGCTCGGCCTGGCCACGCAGGTCGTCGAGCCTCTCCTTGAGCCCGCCCACCCGGTTGAGCCCCGACTTCTCCTGCTCCCAGCGCGCGTTGAGCGCGGTCAGCCGCTCGTTCTCGTCGGCCAGCCGCCGGCGCAGCACCTCCAGACGCTCCTGCGACGCGGGGTCGTCCTCGCGCTCGAGCGCCATCTCCTCCATCCGCATGCGGTCGACGGCACGCTGCAGCTCGTCGATCTCGACGGGCTTGCTGTCGATCTCCATGCGCAGCCGGGAGGCGGCCTCGTCGACGAGGTCGATCGCCTTGTCCGGCAGGAAGCGCGAGGTGATGTAGCGGTCGGACAGCGTGGCCGCGGCGACGAGCGCCGCATCGCTGATGACGACCTTGTGGTGCGCCTCGTAGCGGCCCCGCAGGCCACGCAGGATGCCGATGGTGTCCTCGACCGACGGCTCGCCGACGAAGACCTGCTGGAAGCGGCGCTCCAGCGCGGGGTCCTTCTCGATGCGCTCGCGGAACTCGTCCAGCGTCGTCGCGCCGACCATGCGCAGCTCGCCACGGGCCAGCATCGGCTTGAGCATGTTGCCCGCGTCCATCGCGCCCTCGCCGCTCGCGCCGGCACCGACCACGGTGTGCAGCTCGTCGATGAAGGTGACGACGCGCCCCTCGGACTCCTTGATCTCGTTGAGGACGGCCTTGAGCCGCTCCTCGAACTCGCCCCGGTACTTCGCGCCCGCGACCATGGCGCCGAGGTCGAGCGCGACGAGGGTCTTGCCGCGCAGGGACTCCGGCACGTCGCCGGCCACGATCCGCTGGGCCAGCCCCTCCACGACCGCCGTCTTGCCGACGCCGGGCTCGCCGATGAGGACCGGGTTGTTCTTGGTCCGCCGGGAGAGCACCTGCACGACGCGCCGGATCTCGGCGTCGCGGCCGATGACCGGGTCGAGCTCGCCGGCGCGGGCGCGGGCGGTCAGGTCGACGCCGTACTTCTCCAGCGCCTGGTAGGTGCCCTCCGGGTCCGGCGACGTGACGCGGGCCGCGCCCCGGGCCTTCTCGAAGGAGGCGAGGAGCGCCTCGGGCGTGGCGCCGGCCTCGCGCAGCAGGCCCGTGACCGGGCCGCCGGACTCGGCGAGCCCGACGAGCAGGTGCTCGGTGGAGACGTACTCGTCGCCGAGCTCGCGGGCGTGGTTGCCCGCCGCGGTCAGCGCGGCGTAGGCGGGACGGGCGAGCTGCGGCGCGCTGACGGTGTCGCCGCTGGCACTGGGCAGCCGGGAGGCGACCTCCTCGGCCCGCGCGCGCAGGGCGTCGCGGTCCGCGCCGACGGCCTCGAGCAGCGGCCCGACCGCGCTGTCGGCCTGGCCGAGCAGGCCGAGCAGCAGGTGGACCGGCTCGACCTGGGCGTTCCCGGCGCCTGACGCGCGGCGCACGGCCTCGGTCAGCGCCTCCTGGGTGCGGGTGGTGAGCTTGTTCGTGTCCATCGCGGGCGTTGTCGCTCCTCGAAGCGTCGGGGCTGTTGGCGAGTACAACCGCAGGAACCTTGAGTCTGTTCCGCTCAACTCTAGCTTCCCGCGCCGCTGCGGGATACCCGCCCGTCGGCTCGCGCAGCCCGCGGTCCGTGCCGCCCATCCGGACGCACGAAGGCCCGGCCCCCTGGAGGGGACCGGGCCTTCGCGACGCTGCGTCAGGCTTCGTCAGTCAGTGACCGACAGCGCCGACCGCCGGCTCACCGCTCGTAGTAGTCCGCGGCGGTGAGGTCCTCGACGTACATCGTGGCGGCGGCGACCAGAGCGTCGCGGGCGGCCAGGTCGGCCGCGTCGCCCTTGATCTGGTTCTTCGCCTTGGCGATGAACGACTGGAGGTAGCTGATCGACTGCGCCTCGCTGCCCTTGGCGGCGGCCGCGTCGACCTTGGCGAGGCGGTCCTTCAGCGACGCCGACGCCGAGGCGGTGACGTTGCCGGAGGCGACGTAGCCGTCGACCATGTCGTAGAGGCTCTGGAACGAGAGGGCCTCGGTGTAGAGCTGCTGCATCTGGACGTTGAGCTCGGTCGACTTGACCTTGGCCGCGTCGGCGAAGAGCGCGTCCGTCAGCTTGAACGAGTCGAAGCCGCGCTGGATCTCGTTCGAGAAGATGTGGCCGTTGTACCAGTAGGTCGACCAGTTGCCGCCGGTCACCGCGATCGGCTGGCCCGTCGTCGGGTTCGTGCCACGGATGTCCGGGCCACGGTCGAACCAGGCGATCTCCTTCGGGTTCGCCGAGTCGGTGAAGTCCCACACCGACAGGCCGCCCTGGTACCACGCCTGGACCATGATGTCCTTGCCCTTGACCGGGATCAGCGAGCCGTTGTGGGCGACGCAGTTCTCGGTCTCCTGCTGGATGCGCGGGATCTTGAAGTAGCTGCGGAACTGCAGGTCGCTGCCGCCGACGATGTCGTAGATCGCGTCGGCACCCTTGACCAGGCCGTGGTTCGGGTCGTAGTCGCAGGTGGCCTGGCCGCCGCCGCCGAGCTCGTCGGTGAAGACGACCTTGTTGCCGGTGTTGTTGAACGTGGCCGAGTGCCAGAAGCTGAAGTTCACGTCGTCGCGGACGACGTCGATCAGCGTCGGCGCCTCGCGGTTCGAGATGTCGAAGATCGCGCCGTCGCCCATGCAGGCACCGGCCATGACGTCACGCGAGGGGAACGTCGTCAGGTCGTGGCAGCCGCTCGTGGCGCTGACCGAGTTGCTGGTCGGGTCGGCGGGGTTGCGCGCCTTGCCGGGGTTGCCGCCGTCCGGGAACAGCACCGGCGTGCTGACGATCGCGGCCGAGGTCGGCGCGTCGAGCGGGACCTTGATGACCGAGATCTTGTCGTGCGGGGGCTTGCAGTAGGCCGCGCTCGCGCTCGGGGAGTACGAGGAGACGTACACGTAGACCGAGGCGAGGTCCTTCGACGCCGCGAGCGTGTGGGTGTGCGAGCCGCAGTCGGTGCGGATCGACTTGATGTACTGCGGGTTCTCGACATCGCTGATGTCGAAGATCTTGATGCCCTCCCACGAGGCAGCGTTGTTCTGGCTGCTGCCCGCGCTCTCGCACGAGTCGTTCGTGCGCGGCGAGTCGGTGGAGAGGAAGAGCAGGTCCCCGTAGACCGAGATGTCGTTCTGCGAGCCCGGGCAGACGACCGTCGTCACGCGCTCGGGCGCGGCCGGGTCGCTGATGTCGTAGACCGCGAAGCCGTTGTAGTTGCCGGAGAACGCGTAGTTGCCCTGGAAGGCCAGGTCGCTGTTGAGCGCGGCGGTCGAGGCGAACTGGTCGGGCTTCGGCGAGTTCGCCAGGTGCTCGATGTTGGCCGTCTTCGCGACCTCGTTCGGCGCGACCGGCCCCATGGGCGGGTCGTCCGCGTAGGCACCCGAGAACGGGGTCGCGACCAGGCCGGCGGTCAGCACAGCTCCCCCGAAAATCGCTGCTACGCGGCGCCGGCTAGTGCGGGCCGTTCTGGGCTCCATACGGTCTCCTCGGTCGGGATACGAGCGCGTTCCGCCCGGGGTCGGGCGTGACGTGCCACGCATCCTGGCGAAGACATCACCGCAGCGACACCCCCCGCGTGAAAAATCGGCGTTTCCGACCATTACAACTTCGTAACGCAGGGAACTGATCGCCCGGGGCAAGTGTCGTGGTCGCCTGCGCACAGCGCGTTCATCAGTCAAGATGTGCGCCATGCTCCGCGGACATCATCCCCGTCCTCGCTGCGGCGCCACCGCGCTCGGCACCGGTCTGCTCACCGTGGCCCTGCTCTCGGGCTGCACGTCCGACGACGGCCCGGAGGCGACGGCAGCCCAGCCGACCCCCGCCGCAGCCGCCCCCAGCGGCCCGCCGGCGATCCAGCCCGGACGACCGGGCGAGCCGAACACGACGGGCTCGCCCTCCATCGCCCCGGACACGTGGAGCACCGCCGACATCGAGTTCGCCTCGATGATGATCCCGCACCATGCCCAGGCTCTGGAGATGAGCCGGCTGGCCCCGGACCGGGCGCAGAGCCCCAAGGTCAAGGCGATGGCGGCGCGCATCGAGGCCGAGCAGGAGCCGGAGATCGAGCTCTTCCAGGCCTACCTGCAGGAGCGCGGCCAGGAGGTGCCGCCCGCCGACTGGAGGGAGCACGGGCACGGCCACCACTCCGGTGGCTCCGGGGCGCTGCAGATGGCGGGGATGGCCACGGAGGAGGAGCTCGAGGCGCTCGAGGCCGCCGAGGGGACGGCCTTCGACAAGCTGTTCCTCCAGATGATGATCCGGCACCACCAGGGCGCTCTCACCATGATCGACGAGTGGGGCGACACGCCGGGCGAGGTCAAGATGAACGAGATGGCCAGCGAGGTCGGCGTGACCCAGCAGGGCGAGATCAACCGGATGAACGACCTGCTCGCCGAGCTCTGACCCGGCCGGGCGGGCGCTTCATCGAAAGGCAACGGCAGCGACCCAGCTCGGCAACCAGGACGGCGCACACTGTCACTGCGCGTCACCGGCCGGGCCGAACGCCGGCCGCTCGCGGCACGGGGACGCCGGACAGGGGAACGCCATGCTCTTCGACGTACGCGTCGTGCTGCCCGACCGCCCCGGCGCGCTCGCCCGGGTGGCCGACCTCATGGGCTCCTGCGGCGGTGACATCGTCGGCGTGCAGGTGCTCGGCCGCGAGAGCGGCCGCGCGATCGACGACTTCCGCATCAGCCTGGCCTCCGGAGCGGAGAGCCGGCTGCGGGAGCGGCTGGAGCGCGACCCGGCGATCGCGCTGCTCTCGCTGCGGCCGTCCACGACCAGCCCCGGCAGCCACCTCGAGCTCGACCTGCTCGAGCACGCGCTGCGCCAGCCCGAGCGAGCCGTGGAGACCTTCACGGACATGGCGCCGGCCGTGTTCGCCGCCGACTGGGCCTGCGCGATCCTCGGCACCGGCGACTCCGCCCGGATGGTCTACTGCAGCCCCGGGGCTCCGGAGGTCGAGCTGTCCGAGGTCGACACCGCTCCGGCGCGGGCCGGGCGCGTGCAGCCGCGCGGGTTCGGCCAGGAGGACGAGGTGACGATGCTGGGGGCGCCGTTCCCCGGCGAGGTCACCGTGCTCGTCGCCCGGTCCGAGCCCGTCTTCCACCCGCTGGAGCTGAGCACGTTCCGACGGGTCAGCGAGCTGGTGGCGATGATGGCGGTGGCGAGCCCGCTCGCGCTCCCGGCCTGAGCCCGCTGGCCGGCCCGGGCCTCAGCGCGGCTCCGGCCGCCACACCACGATCGCCGCGCCGTCCCGGTTGAACGGGACGAGGTCGCGGCGGGCGGCACGCGCGGCCTCGGCGGCCGCCTGCCGGGCCGCGTCGGCCGCGGCCTGGCGGGCCGAGCTCTCCACGCGTGCGGCGACCGCTTCGAGCTCCGCGCTCAGCTCCGCGACGCGGGCCTGCAGCGCGCCCACCTGCAGCTCGAGCTCGAGGATGCGCTTGACCCCGGCGAGGTTGACCCCGTCGGTGGTCAGGCGCTGCACCTCCCGCAGGGCGGCGATGTCGCGCGCGGAGTAGCGGCGGCCGCGCCCCGACGACCGGCCCGGCGAGACGATGCCGAGCCGGTCGTACTGGCGCAGTGTCTGTGGGTGGAGCCCGGACAGCTGCGCCGCGATCGAGATGACGTAGACCGGCGCGTCGTCGTCGAAGGGCAGCTGGCTCATTCACCTACCCCCTGTCGCTGCGGGCCGCTTCGTAGAAGCCGGCCCGCGGGTCGTCACCGGCCGTCGCCTCGGCGTACGCCTCGAGGGCCGCCTTGGCCTTGGCCGACAGCTTCGCGGGCACCGCGACCTGCACGGTGACGAGCAGGTCGCCACGGGTGCCGTCCTTGCGGGTCGCGCCCTTGCCGCGCGCCCGCATCGTGCGCCCGTTGGCCGTTCCGGCGGGGAGCCGGAGCGTGACGGGGTTGCCGCCCAGGGTCGGCACCTTCAGCTCGGTGCCGAGCGCTGCCTCGGGGAACGAGACGGGCACGGTCACCGTGAGGTCGTCACCCGAACGTCCGAAGACCGGGTGCGGGGCGACGTGCACCGTGACGTACAGGTCGCCGGCCGGGCCCCCGCGCTCACCGGGAGCGCCCTTGCCCTTGAGCCGGATGCGCTGCCCGTCCTTGACCCCGGCGGGAATCCGGACGTTGAGCACCTCGCTGCCCTGCGCGCGCCCGCTGCCGTGGCAGTTCGGGCACGGGTCGTCCACGACGAGCCCCCGGCCCTTGCAGTTGCGGCAGGGCTCGGCGAAGGCGAAACCGGAGCCGCCCCCGACGCTGGTGCGGCCGGTGCCCTCGCACTCCGGGCAGGTACGCGGCATGCTGCCGTTGCGCCCGCCCGTCCCGTTGCACTCCTGGCAGGGCTTCTCGCTGCTCTTGCGCAGCGCGACGGTGCGCCCGTCGATGCTCTCGAGGAACGAGATGCTCACCTCGGACTCGACATCGGCGCCCCGGCGCGGGCCGCCCGGCCGGCGCACGCCGCCGAACAGCCCGCCGAGGACGTCACCCAGCCCGCCCTGCGCGCCACCGGCGGCGGCGCCGCCGAAGATGTCGCCGATGTCGAAGCTGACCCCGCCCGGCCCGCCGGCCGACCGGAACCGGCCCGCGCCGGAGCCGAACAACGAGCGGGCGTCGTCGTACTCCTTGCGCCGCTTGGCGTCGGACAGGACGTCGTACGCCTCGGAGATCTCCTTGAACCGCTCCTCGGACGCGGCGTCACCCTTGTTGGCGTCAGGGTGGTACTGCCGGGCCAGCTTGCGGTAGGACTTCTTGATCTCGTCGGCGGACGCGTCCTTGGAGACACCGAGCGCCTTGTAGTAGTCCTTCTCCAGGAAGTCCTTGGTGCTCACCCGGCGTCCCCTCCCCTCAGTGTCATCTGACTTCCGATTCGCGGATGGTGCTTCGTTATTCGGCTGAGCCGGCCGGCTCAGCCACCGCCACCCGCGCGGGGCGGACGATGCGCTCGCCGATCCGGAAGCCCGGCTGCAGCACGGTCACGCAGGTCGCCTCGGTCACGTCGGCGGAGTACTCGTGCATGAGGGCCTCGTGCACCGTCGGGTCGAACGGCTCGCCGGGCTCGCCGAAGCGCGTCAGCCCGAGCTTGTCGATGACCGCGGCCAGCGAGTCGGCGACGGCCTTGAAGCCGCCGACCAGCTCACCGTGGCTGCGCGCGCGGTCGATGTCGTCCAGCACCGGCAGGAAGCTGGTGAGCACGTTGGCCAGCGCGGCCTCGCGGACGGCCTCCCGGTCGCGGTCCACCCGCTTGCGGTAGTTGG
Organism: Motilibacter aurantiacus; assembly: GCF_011250645.1. Lineage (NCBI taxonomy): Bacteria > Bacillati > Actinomycetota > Actinomycetes > Motilibacterales > Motilibacteraceae > Motilibacter > Motilibacter aurantiacus. Next base: position 160,813 of record NZ_JAANNO010000008.1, on the reverse strand, counting down.
CGTACTCCGCCGTCAGCCGCTGCAGGTCGGCCGTGCGCTCGGCCAGCTGCTGCTCGACGTCGCTGCCCGAGGTGCCCGCGGCCGGGGCCTCCGCCGCGCCCGCCGCCGGGGCGGCGGGAGCAGGCTGCTCGGCCTGCTCCCGGACCGCTCCGGTCTCGGGGTCGATCCGCCGCTTGTCGCGGACGACCGGCTCCGGGGCCTCGCTCTCGAGGTGCGCGTCGCTCACTTCTGCTCGTCCTCGTCGACGATCTCGGCGTCCACCACGTCGTCGTTGGCGCCGCCGGCCGTGGCACCGCCGCCGAAGCCGCCCGCCGCGGCACCCGGGCCGGCCTCACCGGCACCCTGGGCGTTGGCGTACATGGCCGAACCGAGCTTCTGGCTCGACTGCGCGACCCGGTCGGTGGCCGACTTGATCGCCTCGGTGTCGGTGCCCCCGAGCGCGGACTTCAGCGCGCCCACGGCGTCCTCGACCTCGGCCTTGGCGTCCGCCGGGACCTTGTCCGCGTTGTCGGTGAGGAACTTCTCCGTCTGGTAGACGAGCGACTCGGCCGTGTTGCGGACCTCGGCCTCCTCGCGGCGCTTGCGGTCCTCCTCGGCGTGGGCCTCGGCGTCCTTCACCATGCGCTCGATGTCCTCCTTGGGGAGGGCCGAGCCGCCGGTGATGGTCATGCGCTGCTCGCGACCGGTGCCGAGGTCCTTGGCGTGGACGTTGACGATGCCGTTCGCGTCGATGTCGAAGGTGACCTCGATCTGCGGCACGCCGCGCGGCGCCGGCGGGAGACCGGTCAGCTCGAACATCCCGAGCCGCTTGTTGAGCGAGGCCATCTCGCGCTCGCCCTGGTAGACCTGGATCTGCACCGACGGCTGGTTGTCGTCAGCGGTCGTGAAGATCTCCGAGCGCTTGGTCGGGATCGTCGTGTTGCGCTCGATGAGCTTGGTCATGATGCCGCCCTTGGTCTCGATGCCGAGGGACAGCGGGGTGACGTCGAGCAGCAGGACGTCCTTGACCTCGCCCTTGAGCACGCCGGCCTGCAGCGTGGCGCCGACGGCGACGACCTCGTCCGGGTTCACGCCCTTGTTGGGCTCGCGCCCCCCGGTCAGCTCCTTCACGACGTCGACGACCGCCGGCATGCGGGTCGAGCCGCCGACGAGCACGACGTGGTCGATCTTGTCGACCGGCACGCCCGCGTCGCGCAGCACGTTGCGGAACGGCACCTTGGTGCGCTCGAGCAGGTCCGAGGTGATGCGCTGGAACTCCGCGCGCGACAGCGTCTCGTCGAGGAAGAGCGGGTTCCGCTCGGCGTCGACGGTGATGTAGGGCAGGTTGATCGAGGTCTGCTGCTGGCTCGAGAGCTCGATCTTGGCCTTCTCCGCGGCCTCGCGGATGCGCTGCATCGCCATCTTGTCCTTGGACAGGTCGGCGCCGTGCGCAGCCTTGAACTTCTCCACCAGCCAGTCGACGATCCGCTGGTCCCAGTCGTCGCCACCGAGGTGGTTGTCGCCCGAGGTGGCCTTGACCTCGACGACGCCCTCGCCGATCTCGAGCAGGGACACGTCGAACGTGCCGCCGCCGAGGTCGAAGACGAGGATCGTCTGGTCCTTCTCGCCCTTGTCCAGGCCGTACGCGAGCGCGGCCGCCGTGGGCTCGTTGACGATGCGCAGGACGTTGAGGCCCGCGATCTCGCCGGCCTCCTTCGTGGCCTGGCGCTGGGCGTCGTTGAAGTACGCCGGGACCGTGATGACCGCGTCGGTGACGGGCTCGCCGAGGTAGGACTCCGCGTCGCGCTTGAGCTTCTGCAGCACGCGCGCGCTGATCTCCTGCGGGGTGTACTTCTTGCCGTCGATCTCGACGGTCCAATTGGTGCCGACGTGGCGCTTGACCGAGCGGATGGTGCGGTCGGGGTTGGTGACCGCCTGGCGCTTGGCCACCTCGCCCACGAGCACCTCGCCGTTCTTGGCGAAGGCCACGACCGACGGCGTCGTACGGGCGCCCTCGGCGTTGGCGATGACGGTGGGCTCGCCGCCCTCGAGGACCGAGACGACCGAGTTGGTCGTACCGAGGTCGATGCCGACCGCGCGGGCCATGGGGATACCTCCGGGAAGTTCGGGTTGAGCCGATGCGGCTCATGGTGGCTGCCCGTGACAACGGCCGTCAAACCGAGTTGATTCCCGACGGCTCAACTTTGTTGCGAGCGGTGCTCGCGGCCCCCGTCCCGTCGGCTGCGGACCCGCCCCACGACTCCCAGCCACAGGGCGAGCACGGCCAGCGCGCCGGCGGCCACCCCGCAGGCCGCTCCCGCGAAGGCGATGTCGAACAGGTCCCCGACGACCCGAGGGGGAGCGGCGACCAGTCGGGCCAGCACGAGCAGGCCGAAGGCCCCCAGCAGGGCGGCCAGCGAGCCGAGCACCAGCACCTGGCGGTAGAGCCGCGCGCCGGCCGCGCGCTCCGGCAGCTCCTGGGGGGCGTACGCGGCGAGGGCGGCCACGACGAGCAGCCCCCAGCCGAGCGTGCTCGCGTAGGCGGCGGCCACGTCACTGGGCATGTGCGCCTGGATCCCCACCGAGGCGACCCCCACCGCGACGGCGAAGCAGGCCCCGAGCCCGGCGACCGCGGCCCGCCAGCGCTCGGCCGTGAGCAGGACCGCGGCCAGCGCGGACGCCGTGGCCACCGTGGTGTGGCCGCTCGGCAGCGTGTGCACCCATCCGCTGTCGACGTCGCGCGCGAGCAGCTGCTTCAGGCCCGCGGTGAGCACCGGCCCGCCGAGCTGGACCGCGACCGCGGCGGCAGCGAGCCACGGCCGCCGGCGGGCGAGCCCGACCGCGGCGAGCAGGGCCGCGGCGACGAGCAGCGACGGGACCGAGACCGCGTCGAGCGGGACCGACAGCTGGTCGGCGAAGCGCGCCTTGAACGAGGCGGCGCCGCCCACGCCGTAGGAGTCGGCCATCATCCCGCGGCGGGTACGCCCGAAGAAGGCCCAGACACCGAGCACCGCGGCGAAGCAGCCGGCGGCCAGCCCGAGCAGGGCCCGCAGGTCCCGGCGGCCGGCCCGGGCGCGGCCCGGCGAACCGGTCGGCCGGATCGGGCCGGACGGCGCCGACGGGCCGGACGGCGGAGCGGGCTGCATCCGCCCAGCGTGGCAGGCCGGGTGGACGGCACGCCCCCGGTTCTCGCGAACGGGGCCCGGCTAGGGTGCCGGGCATGGTCACGGAGGGCCGGGGGCACGCTCCGGTCCGGGACCGGGCCGGCGCCCGGCGACGTGACAGACGCGGGAGAGGACGAGGGCCCATGGGCAGTCAGGGATCCGGCGGGGTGGGGTTCAAGGCCCTCACCGCGCTCTCCGCCATCGCCGCGGCATGGGTGGGCCGCAAGTCCGTCACCGGCGCCTGGAAGGCGATCACGGGCAACGAGCCCCCCGTCAACCCCGAGGACCCGGACGTCTCGTGGCAGGAGGCGGTCGGCTGGGCGCTCATCTCCGGCGCGGTGATCGGCCTCACCCGGCTGGTCGCGACCCGGCAGGCGACCGTGGTCTGGCGCAAGGCGACCGGCTACACGCCGTCGGACCTGCAGGACGCCAGCAGCTGAGCTGCGCGCGGCCGCGCGGGACGGCCGCACCCCACCCGCCCCACCCCGTTCCGCCCCACTGCGCCCGCCGCGGTGACGGCGAGCGCGGGCGGTCGTTTGTGCGTACGCTCGTCGCGTGCTGCGCAGCCTGCGGGGCCCCGACGGTGGCCCGGGGCTCGCCACCCGCGTTCTCGCCGGGGTGGTCGCCGGCCTGCTGCTCGTGATCGCCGCTCCGCACATCCTCGTGCCGGTGCTGCGCTGGCTCGTGAACCTCGCGGTGTAGCGCGTCGGGGGCTTGCCAACGTGGCCGTGGAGTCCCAGCCTTGGCGCAAGCGAGGAGCCGGGGGTTTGCCGTGAGGGCCGTGGACGAGCCGGGGCAGCGCACCGGTGGGCCGACCGCACCGCGTCCCACCGCGGGCGACGTCCTGCTGCACGTGCTCGGCCGGCTCAGCGACCCAGCCGAAGCCGCCCGCCCCGTGCATCGCCTGGCGGCGACCGTGGCCGAGGCCCTGGGCTCGCGCTGCGGGTGCGTCGTGTGGAGCGGCACGTCCTCCCCGGACGTGGGGGCCTGGCACCCCGACCCGGAGGTGACGGCGACGCTGACCCGGTGGGCCCGAGCGGCGGGGACCGCCGCGACCGGCGCACCGGCGCTCGCCCAAGCCCAGTCGACACCTCGCGAGCTCGTCGGGGAGGAGGCGCTGCAGGCCCTCGGGGCGCCGGCGGGCGACCCCGAAGCCGCCGTGCCGCCGGCTCTGCGGCAGTCGCGCGTGGTCACCGCCGCCCTGCGCGTCGGCGTGCGCTCCCTGGGCGCGATCGCGCTCGTCGAGCCGCTCCCGGCCCCGCAGCCGGCAGGCCACCGCGACGAGCACCCGGGCTCCCTGGGCCCGGCCCTCGCCGGGGCGGCGGCGAGCGGCCTGGCGCTGGCGCTGGAGAACGCGCGCCGCGGCGGGCGAAGCCCGGGCGGAGCAGGCAAGCCGGCCGCGCTGCAGGCCCACGAGAGCGCGCTGCAGCGGGAGGGCCTGCTGGCGGCCGCGCCGGACCGGCTGGCCGAGGCGGCGGACGACCTGCGCAGCGCGGCGCGCGCGGTGGCGGGCACCGCCTCCGCCGTGTTCGGCGACCCGGCCGCCGTCGTCGTGCTCGACCCGTCGGGCCGTATCCCGGTGCACATCGGCGTGGCCCACCCCGACCCCACCATGCAGCACGCGCTGCAACGGATCCTCGACCATCGGGCGGCGCAGGCGCACGGGGTCGTGCCGGGTGGCGCCGTCCAGCGCACCATGGAGGAGGGCGAGCTCTGGCTGACCCTCGTGACGGACGCCGAGATCGCCGGGCTGGTCGGCCCCGAGGCCGCGCCCCTGCTGCAGGGCATGGCTCCGCTCTGGCTGCTCACCCGACGGCTGGAGGGGCGGCAGGGCCCCGTCGGCGCCGTCTTCGTCCTGCGGGGCCAGGACCGGGTGCCGTTCTCCGAGGCCGACCTCGAGAGCCTGCGGGTGCTGGGCGAGCGCGTCGGGCTCCAGCTGGACAACGCACGGCTGCTGTTCACCGCACGCCGGGAGATCGAGGACCGCCGCCGGGTCGAGGCCGCGCTCGAGGCCGCGGTGGTGCGCCAGGAGGCGGGCGCCGAGATCTCCGAGAGCCTGGCGCGCTCGGGCGGAGACCCGGTGGCCATAGCCGAGGACGTGGCGCGCGCGATCGGCGACGTCCTCGGGGAGGCCTGCGCGGTCGCGCTGGTGGACCCGGACGGCGGCTTGCGGTTGCGCGCCCTGTCGCTGGCGCACTGGGATGCGCGGATCCGCGAGGAGGTGCGCCGGGAGCTGCGCATCCAGCCCGACGACGTGCCGCCGCTCCTGCTGCGCCGTGCGCTCGACGAGGGCACGGTCCTGGCGAACTTCCTCTCCCCCGCCGAGGTCCGCAGCGGCGCCGGCCGCTTCGGGACGAGGATCCCCGACACCGAGGGGATGCACTTCATCGCCGAGCGCCTGGCCGGGCGGGACCGGGTCTGGGGCGCGATGGGGGTGTGGCGCAGCGACCGGCGGGCGCCGTACTCGGAGGAGGAGCAGCGCTTCCTGCACGTCCTCGCCCAGCGCGTCGCCGTGCACCTGGACAACGCGCAGCTGCTGCAGGACATGCGGCGCGAGGTCACCGAGCACCGCGCCACCGAGGCGGCGCTGGCCGACAGCGTGGGGCACATCGCCGAGATCATCGACGCGCTGCCCGTCGGCCTCGTCGTCCTCGACGGCGGGGGCCGGATGGAGCGGGTCAACCGGTGGTGGTCGGAGACGACGGCCGACGACCCGGGCATCGAGCAGCTGCGCGAGGAGTCCGGCTGGCACTACCCCACGCTGCTGCGCCGCGTCGCCGTCGAGTACGTCAGCCCCTCGCTCGCAGCGCTGGCGGCGGCGGTGGAGGAGCTGCTCGCGGGGCGCCAGAGCGCGTACGAGTCGGACGTGATGCGGCCGCGGAACGGCGTCGAGCGGTGGTACCACTGCCGTGCGGTGCCGCGTGCGGGAGGCGGGGCGATCCTGACCTACGACGACGTCACCGAGCGGCGGGCCGCCGAGCGGGACGCCGCCCACCGGGCGACGCACGACCCGCTCACCGGGCTGCCGAACCGGTCCCTGCTCCTGGACCGGGTCAACCACGCGGTCGCCCGGGCGCAACGGCACCCGGCCACCCTGGCCGTGCTCTTCCTCGACCTCGACCACTTCAAGGCGGCGAACGACACCCACGGCCACCCGTTCGGCGACGAGCTGCTCCGCCAGGTCACCCACCGGCTCAGCAGTGTCGTCCGCCCCGGCGACACGCTGGCGCGCTACGGCGGGGACGAGTTCGTGCTGCTCTGCGAGGACCTGCCCCGGCCGGAGGACGCCGAGCACATCGCGCTGCGGATCCTGGACAGCCTCGAGCGGCCGGTCCTGGTGCACGGCCGGGAGGTCGTGCAGTCGGCCAGCGTCGGGCTGGCCGTCGCCGAGCCGGGCACCGACGCCAGCGACCTGCTCGCGCGCGCCGACGGGGCCCTGCTCGACGCGAAGGAGGGAGGCCGGGCCCGGCTCGCCCGGCACGACACCGTCCGGACCGACCGGGCGCGCCGCGTCCTCGACCTCACCCAGTCCCTGCGTCGAGCGGTCACGGTGGGCGACCTCGAGCTGCGCTACCAGCCCGTGGTCGGGCTGCGCGACGCGGAGCTGCGCGGGTGCGAGGCGCTCGTGCGCTGGCGGCAGGACGGCCGCATCGTGGAGCCGGCCGCCTTCCTGTCCGCAGCCGAGGAGTCCGGGCTCATCGTGCAGCTGGGCGAGTGGGTGCTGGACGCGGCCTGCGCCCAGGCCGCCGCCTGGCGTTCCGCGGGCCACGCCCAGCCGGTCTTCGTCAACGTCTCCCCGGCCCAGCTGAGCAGCGGCCTGGTCGACCGGGTCGAGGCCGCCCTCCGGGCGCACGGCCTGCCGGGCTCCGCGCTCTCGGTCGAGATCTCGGAGAACACGCTCATGCGGGACCCGGCCGCCTCCGCGCTGCACCTCGACGCGCTGGCGGCGCTCGGGGTGGGCCTCGAGGTCGACGACTTCGGGACCGGGCACTCGTCCCTGGCCCACCTGGGCAGCCTCTCCCCGCACAGCCTGAAGATCGACCGGCAGTTCGTCCAGCAGGCCCACCACGACGAGGGCGCGCGCCGCGTCGTGGCCGCGACCATCGCGCTCGCCCACGGGCTCGGCCTCGAGTCCACCGCCGAGGGCGTGGAGCTGCCCGAGCAGCTGGCCGTCGTCCGCGCGCTGGGCTGCGACTCGGCCCAGGGCTACCTGCTGCGGCGGCCCGTGCCCGCGGCGGAGGTGTGGCCGGAGCCGTTCGCCCTGCCGGCCGGCTGAGCCCCGTCAGCCCTCCGGCTGCCCGGCGCCGTGCCTGTTCTGCTGGTACTGCGAGGCCACCGGCCCGCGCTGTCCGACGTACTTCGAGCCGAGGTCGGGGTGTCCGTACGGCCGCTCGGCCGGCGCGTCCAGGCAGTGGAACGACAGCTGGCCGATCCGCATCCCCGGCCAGAGCTTGATCGGCAACGTCGCGACGTTGGACAGCTCGAGGGTGATCTGGCCGCGCGTCCAGCCGGGGTCGACGAAGCCCGCGGTGGCGTGGATCAGCAGCCCGAGCCGCCCCAGGCTGCTCTTGCCCTCGACCCGGGCGACGAGGTCGTCGGGCAGGCCGATCGCCTCCAGCGTCGTGCCCAGCACGAACTCCCCCGGGTGCAGCACGAACGGCTGGCCCTCGGGCACCCGCACCTTCTCCATGAGGTCGTCGCGCTTCTCGTACGGGTCGATGACCTCGGCGGTGTGGTTGCGGAAGACGAGGAACTCGGCGCCGAGGCGTACGTCGACGCTGGCCGGCTGGACCTGGGCCGGGTCGATGGGGTCGATGACCAGCCGCCCCTCGGCGAGCAGGCGGCGGATGGTCCCGTCGGACAGGATCACTGCGCCTCCTCGGGGCTCGGGGTGGCCGCTCGGGCCCGTGCTTCCGTACGCGGGCACGCTAGCGGCTATGCTGGCTCCGCTCGTCCCTGGGGCTCCGGCTCCGGGGTATGCGCACGCGGGTGTAGTTCAATGGCAGAACATCAGCTTCCCAAGCTGACAGTGCGGGTTCGATTCCCGTCACCCGCTCCACTCCACTCGAGTTCTTCCCCGAGTGCTTCCCCGAGCCCCTGCGCGTCGCCGGACCGACGGCGCCGTCGTGGGGGCTTCGTGCTGTCCGGGCCTGCGCTCGCGCCTTCCTCCGGCCACGGCGTCGCGCCTCCAGCCCGTTCTGCCGGGTAGGAGGCACGCCTCGCCGGTAGGAAGCCCCTGACGGCGGCGGAGGTCGTTCGCATTTCTCCCGGTTCGGGGCTACGGTCGGCTCGCATGGAGCGGCGGGCCGTGCGGGCGCAGCAGGTGGGGGCGCTCGTCCTCGCCGTGCTCGTCGTGCTGGCCCTCGCCCCGCAGTCCACCTCCGGCGCCGCCGACGCCCGCCCTACCGGGGACGTGTCGCGCGCGTCGGACGCGCCCGTCCTCGACGCCGCGCACGTCGAGCGCGCCCCGGCGGCCCGGCTCTCCGCTGCCCGCGAGCACCTCGAGGGCACCGCCCCGGCCGTGCCGCTCGCGGCCGGTGTCCTGCTCCTGCTGCTCCTGCCCGCGTCCTGCCCGCCGGGACGACGAGCCCTCTCCCGGTCGGCCGGCCCGCAGCGTGGGCGCGCTCCTCCGGTGGCACCCCGGCTCCCCCGCGAGCCAGACGGACACCACCGGACGCGCCGCACCTGCGGCGCGTTTTCCTTTTCCAGCCTTTGGAGCACGCCCATGTCGATCTCTTCGGCCACCCCTCGCGTGGACGCACGACGTACCCCGGCCGCCGACCCGCTGACCCCGGCGCAGCTGGCCGAGCTCCGCGTCGAGCTCGAGCGGTGCCGTGCCGAGCGCCGCGAGCAGCTCGCCGCCCAGGGCGCGGAGCCCGCCGCGGGCGACCTCGTCCTCGCCGCACACCTGGACTCCGTACGCAGCGTCCTGCGCGAGATCGAGGCCGCCCTCGCGCGCATGGCCGCCGGCACGTACGGCGTCTGCGTCTCCTGCTCGGCGCGCATCCCGGCGCCGCGGCTGGAGCTGCGTCCGTACCCGCCCGGCTGCGTGGACTGCGCGCGACGCGACGCCGCGGGGCGGTGAGCCCGGTGCTCGGCGCCCTCAGGCGCAGGCGCGCCGGCTCCGACCTCGCGCTGGACCTCGGAACGGCCCGGACGCTCCTGGCCACGGCGGACGGCGAGCTGGTCCTGGACGAGCCGACCGTCGTCGCGCTCGACGGCTCCGGCACGCCGACGGCGGCAGGCTGGGCGGCGTGGCAGGCGGCGGTCGACGGACCGCACAAGCTGGCGTGGCCGGTCCGCCGGGCGCGCATCACGGACCCGGTGCTGTGCGTGCAGTTCCTCCGGCTGCTGCTGGACCGCGACGGGCACGATGCCGGCGCGGTGGCGGTGTGCGTCCCGTCGGTCGCGGGGCCGTACGACGCGACCGTGCTGGCCGGGGTCGTGTCGTCGGCGACCGGCGCGCAGGTCGTGCCGGTGGACAGCGTGCTGGCGGGCGCCATCGGCGGCGGGGTGGACGTCAGCGACTCCTCGCCGGGGCTGGTCTGCGACGTGGGCGCGGGGATCATCGAGGTGGGAGCCGTCGCCGACGGCGCGGTCGTGGCGCAGGCGGCCGTACGCGTGGGAGCCCGCGACTACCTGGACGACCCGCGCCACGTGACGCCCCGCGTCGTGCACGCGATGCGGTCGGTGCTGCAGCGCGTGCCGGACACCCTCGCCGGGGACCTGGCCGCCCGGCCGGTCCGGCTGGTCGGCGGCGGGGCGCTGCTCCCCGGCCTCGCCCCGTCCCTCGCCGGCAGCTGGGGGGCTCCGGTGCAGGTGTGCCCGGCGCCGCGCCGAGCGGTGGTCGCGGGCCTGTCGTGCTGCATGCGGGCCGGCGTCGCCGCCGGCTGAGGGCGTTCCGCCGGCGCCGGTCGACCGCGGCCGGCGCCGGCACCCGGGTCCGCAGCTCCCGCAGGCTCCCGCCCGCACACTGCGACGGTCCTGGTCCCCCGTACATCCGGGATCCGCGCTCGGCCTCCGGGCTCGCCCAGGCCCGTCCGCAGGGGACGCCCGCGAGGTCAGCGGCCGGCCGGTGCCGCCAGGGCGGGGGCCGGGACCGCGCCCACCAGCTCCCGCAGCACCTGCCCGAGCGGGGCGTCGATGCGCACCCGGGCGTGCGCGTCCCCCCGGGTCGGCCCCGCGTTCACGATCGCGACCGGGACGCCGAGCTTCGCGGCCCGCAGCACGAACCGGAACCCGGACATGACCGTGAGGGACGACCCGAGGACGAGCAGCAGCCCGGCCCGCTCGACCAGGGCGTACGAGGCGGCGACGCGGGCCGGCGGGACGGCCTCGCCGAAGAACACGACGTCGGGCTTGAGCGTCCCCCCGCACACCTCGCACGGGACGGCCACGAACCCTTCGAGCTCGGCGTCGTCGAGGTCGACGTCCCCGTCCGGGTTCACCGGCCCGGACGCCGGCCGCCAGCCCGGGTTGGCGTCCCGCAGCCGGGCGTCCAGGTCGAGCCGTGAGCTGGAGCGCCCGCAGTCCAGGCAGACGACCGCCCCGAGGCTGCCGTGCAGCTCGAGCACCGACCGCGCCCCCGCCGCCTGGTGCAGGCCGTCGACGTTCTGCGTCACGATGCCCGCCAGCAGGCCGAGCTCCTCGAGCCGGGCCACGGCGCGGTGCCCGTCGTTCGGCACCGCGGCCGCGACCTGGCGCCAGCCGAGGTAGCTGCGCGCCCAGTAGCGGCGCCGGGCCTGCTCGTCCCGGGTGAACGTCTGGTAGGTCATCGGTGTGTGCAGGCGGGCGACGCCCGACGGCCCCCGGTAGTCCGGGATGCCCGACTCCGTCGAGAGGCCCGCTCCGCTCAGGACCACGACCTCGCCGTCGGAGACCAGGCAGGAGAGCGCGTCGAGCGCGCTGTCGTTCCGATCCAGCTCCACGGTTCCATGGTGCGTCAGCCGAGCGAGGTGCGCGCTGTCGGCGGCGGCTGGCAGGGTCGACCCGACGCCGCGACAGGAGGTGCGGGATGCCCGACACGGTGACGCCCGGTCTGCTCAGGTGGGACGAGGTGCGCCAGGAGGCGGAGTGGCCTGCCCTCCTGCTCGGCAACGGGGTGAGCATCAACGTCTGGCCCGACTTCCGCTACGCCACGCTCTACGAGCGGGCCGCGCTGTCCCCCGCGGCGCAGCAGGCGTTCCGGGCGCTGGGCACGACCGACTTCGAGGGCGTGCTGGACACGCTCTGGCGCGCCCGTGCCCTGCTGACCGCCCTCGGCCAGGACTCGTCGGCCGTGTCCGCTCTCTACACCGAGGTACGCCGCGGCCTGCTCGACGCCGTGCACCGTGTGCACGTCCCGCGCTCCCGGCTGCCCTCGACGACGTGCACCGCGATCGGGCGGGAGATCGAGACGTACGAACGCGTCTTCACCCTCAACTACGACCTGCTCGTCTACTGGAGCATCCTGGAGAAGCGCGACGTCACCGGGAGCCTGACGGTGCAGGACTTCTTCGGCCCGCCGGACCCGTTCGACCCCGACGAGCCGCAGCGCCCCGGGTGGACCGCGCTCTGGTTCGTCCACGGCGCGCTGCACCTGTGGCAGGACAGCGCCACCGGGGACGTCGGCAAGTGGACGTCCGGTGAGGGCAACCTGCTCCGCGACCTGCCCGCGATGTACGCCGCCCACCCCGGCCGCCAGCCGCTCTTCGTCAGCGAGGGCGGGGCGCTGCAGAAGCAGGAGACCATCGCCCGGTCCCGCTACCTGCGGCGCGCCTTCCTGGCCCTGCGCGACGACCGCTCCCCCGTGGCGGTCCTCGGCACCAGCCTGAGCCCCGCTGACGAGCACGTCGTGGAGGCCCTGCGTCACCGGGAGCGCGTCGCGGTCGGGGTGCGCCGGGGCCGGCCCGGCGAGGTCGTGGCGGCGAAGGCGGCGCTCATCGCCCGGCTGGGCGGGCGGGAGGACCTGGTGTTCTTCGACGTGGCCACGCACCCGCTGACGAGCCCGGAGTGGGCGCTCACCCCCGGGAGCTGACGCACGCGGCCCGCGGCAGCACGTCCACCGCAGGCCGCTTCGCCGAAGTGCGCTTCGTCAGAGCCCGGCGCCCACCAGCTGCACCGTGTCCACGAGCCGGTTGGAGAAGCCCCACTCGTTGTCGTACCAGCCGAGCACCTTCACCGTCGTGCCGGCGACGTTGGTCAGCGGCGCGTCGAAGATGGTCGAGGACGGGTCGCCGACGATGTCGCTGGACACCAGGGGCGCCTCGTTGTAGCGCAGGATCCCGGCGAGCGGGCCGTCCGCCGCGGCGCGGAAGGCGGCGTTGACCTCCTCGACGGTCGTGGGACGGGAGACGGTGACCGTCAGGTCGGTGAGCGAGCCGGTGAGCACCGGCACGCGCACCGCGAACCCGGCCAGACGCCCGTTGAGCTCGGGGAGCACGAGACCGATGGCCTTCGCGGCGCCGCTGCTCGTGGGGACGATGTTGTGCGCCGCGGCCCGCGCCCGGCGCAGGTCCTTGTGCGGCCCGTCCTGCAGGTTCTGGTCCTGGGTGTACGCGTGCACGGTCGTCATGAGGCCGGACTCGATGCCGATCGCGTCGTTGAGCACCTTCGCCAGCGGCGCAAGGCTGTTCGTGGTGCACGATGCGTTCGACACGATCGAGTGCCGCTCCGGGTCGTACGCGTCGGAGTTGATGCCGTACGCCAGCGTGAGGTCCTCTCCGGTCGCCGGCGCCGAGACGACGACCTTGCGCGCGCCGGCGTCGAGGTGGGCCCGGGCCTTCGCCGCGTCCGTGAACACCCCGGTCGACTCCACGACGAGGTCGACGCCGAGCTCGCGCCAGGGCAGCGCCGCCGGGTCGCGCTCGGCGAGCACCCGGATCTTGTGCCCGCCGACGACGAGGACGTCGTCGACGAGGTCGACCGCTTGGGCGAGCGGGCCGAACGCGGTGTCGTAGCGGAGCAGGTGGGCGAGGGTCGCCGGGGCCGTCAGATCGTTCACCGCCACGATCTCGAACGGGGCGTCGTCGGAGTAGCGGGCGAGGGTCGAGCGGAGGAAGCTGCGGCCGATGCGGCCGAACCCGTTGATGGCGATGCGCACGAAGCCTCCAGGGCTTGAGGTCTGCCTACGCCGAGCACTGTACCTACTAGTACGCACGGAACGCGAGCAGCTTCCCACCACCGGCCGGGTCGCGGCCGCCACGGGAGCGCCGGAGCGTGTACCCGGAGGTACGTTCGAGTCGTGGACACGCGCACGCGTCTGGTCGAGGCGATGCAGGAACTGCTCTGGGAACGCGGCTACGTCGGCACCAGCCCGCGCGCCGTGCAGGAGCGCGCCGGCGCCGGGCAGGGCAGCATGTACCACCACTTCAGCGGCAAGGCCGACCTCGCCGCGACCGCGCTGGAGCGGACCGCCCGCGACCTCAGCGCCGGGACGGAGGCCGCGCTCAGCGGGCCGGGCACGCCCATGGAGCGGATCACCGCGAACCTCACCCGGGAGCGCGACGTACTGCGCGGCTGCCGGGTGGGGCGCATGACGCACGACCCGGACGTCGTGGCCAGCGACACGTTGCGTGCGCCGATCGACGAGGCCTTCCGCTGGGTCCGCGGCCGCTACGCCGACGTCCTGGCCGAGGCCGTCGCGGCCGGCGAGCTGCCGGACACGGTCGACCCGGAGCAGCTGGCGGCGACGCTGACCGCCGTGGTGCAGGGCGGCTACGTCCTGGCGCGGGCGTCCGGCGACCCCGAGGACTTCGCCCGGGCCGTGGACGGCGCGCTCGCCCTCCTGCGCGGCCTGCACCCCTGACCCCACGAGGCCCCGGAGCTGTCGGCGCGCGCACCTAGACTCGTGCGGTGCCGGGCGGGCTGGACGACCTGAGCGACGACGCCCTGCGGCGGCTCGTCGGCCCCAGCGCCCTGTCCGCCGGGCAGGCCTACCTCCGGCAGGGACGGGTCTGCGAGCTGGCTGTCGACCCGCAGGGCCGGCTGGTGACCGCCTCGGTGCAGGGCACCCGCCCGACCCCCTACCGGGTGGTGATCACACCGGTCGGGACGCGGGCGTGGCGAGCCGCCTGCTCGTGTCCGGTCGGCGCCAACTGCAAGCACGCCGCAGCCGTCGTCCTCGCGGCGCGGGCCGAGGCGGCCCCGCCCCCGCAGGCCCCTCCCCGCAGCGCATGGGAGTCGCAGCTGGCCGCCCTGACGCGGCCGGACGGGGCCGGGCAGGGGCGGCCGGGAGTGCCGCTGGGCCTGCAGTTCGAGGTGGTGGGCTCACCGCCGGGCTACGGCGCCGCACCCGGCGCGCCCCGGCTGCGGCTGAGGGCCGTGGCCCGCGGCGCCAAGGGCGGATGGGTACGGACCGGCACGGCGTGGCGCGACCTGCAGTCGGCGTACGGGAGGAGCGATCACCTCCCGGCGCACCGCCGGGTGATGCAGGAGATCGTCAGCGCCTCCGGCGCCGCGCCCCGCTCCTACTACTCCTACGGCCCCGAGTCCGTGCACGCCGACGAGCTCGGGGCGGCCCTCTGGCACCACCTGGACCGGGCCGTCGCCGTCGGCGTCGAGCTCGTCCTCGGCAAGCAGCAGCGGGTCGCCGTGGGCGCGCCGGCCACGGTGGCGCTCGACCTGCGCCGCCGCCCGGACGGCAGCGTCTCGCTGCGCCCGGTGCTGCGCTCCGGGGACGCGGTGGTGGAGGCCGACGACGTGCACCTCATCGGGGAGTCGCCCTTCGGCGTCTTCACCACCGAGCCGCGGGTCATCGAGCTGCTCGCGGGCGGCGACGGCGCCGAGCCGCCCGCCCTCGTGCTGTCCCCGCTGGCCGAACGGCCGGACGACCGCGTCGTGCCGCTGCTGCGCGCCGGCTCGCCGCTGCGCATCCCCGAGGACGAGCTGGCGAGGTTCTTCACCGCGTACTACCCCGCGCTCCGCCGCGTCGTGGCGGTCACCGCTGCGGACGGCAGCGTCACACCGCCGGAGCTCCTGCCGCCGGTGCTAGCGCTGACGGCGACGTACTCCGGGCTCTCCGTCGAGCTCGCCTGGGCCTTCCGCTACCGCGTGGGCGGCGAGCCGCTCGACGTCCCGCTCGACGCGACGGCCGGCGACAGCGGCGCGCTGCGGGACGCCGAGGAGGAGCAGCGGCTGCTCGACGCCCTCGGGCCGGCACGGCCGTACGTCGGCGAGCGCCGGCTGCTCGGCGGCATGCAGGCGGTCGAGTTCACGACACGGGTGCTGCCGGGCGTGCGCGGGCTCGACGGCGTCGACGTCACCGTCGTGGGCGAGGTGCCGGACTACCGTCAGGCGCAGGAGGCCCCCGTCGTCTCGCTGACCACCGCCGACGTGCCGGACAGCTCGGACTGGTTCGACCTCGGGGTGACGGTCTCGGTGGAGGGCCAGCAGGTGCCTTTCGACGCGCTGTTCCGCGCACTGGCCGAGCAGCGGTCCCACCTGGTGCTGCCGAGCGGCCTCTACCTGCCCCTGGACCGGCCCGAGCTGGAGACGCTGCGCCGGCTCATCGACGAGGCCCGCAGCCTGCAGGACCCGGCCGCCAGGGGCCTGCGGGTCACCATGGCGCAGGCCGGCCTCTGGGAGGAGCTGCTCGAGCTCGGGGTGGTCGCGCAGCAGAGCGCTCGGTGGGCGGCCGCGGTGGAGGGCCTGCTCGCCGTCAACCGGGTCGTGCCCCCGCCGGACCCGGGCGGCTTCGCCGCCGAGCTGCGGCCGTACCAGCGCGAGGGGTTCTCCTGGCTCGCGCTGCTCTGGCGGTCCGGGCTGGGCGGCATCCTCGCCGACGACATGGGGCTCGGCAAGACCGTGCAGACGCTGGCGCTGATCTGCCACGCCCGCGAGGCGGGCGGCCTGCCCGGGCCCTTCCTCGTCGTCGCGCCGACCAGCGTGGTCGGCAACTGGGAGCGGGAGGCGGCCCGCTTCGCGCCCGGCCTGGTCGTCCGGGCGGTCACCGAGACCACCCGCCGGCGCGGCACGCCGCTGGCCGAGGACGTCGCCGGCGCGGACCTGGTCATCACGTCCTACGCGCTCTTCCGCATCGACGCCGAGTCCTACGTCGGCCGGGAGTGGGCCGGGCTGGTGCTCGACGAGGCGCAGTTCGTGAAGAACCACCAGGCGAAGACCTACCAGTGCGCCCGTCGGCTGCCCGCCGCGTTCAAGCTCGCGGTGACCGGCACGCCGCTGGAGAACAGCCTGATGGACCTGTGGTCCCTGCTGTCCATCGTCGCCCCCGGGCTGTTCCCGAGCCCGCAGCGGTTCTCCGAGGAGTACCGCCGGCCGATCGAGCGGGGAGAGGGGCCCGATCTGCTCCCGCGGCTACGGCGGCGCGTACGCCCGTTGATGCTGCGGCGCACGAAGGAGCAGGTCGTCACCGAGCTCCCGCCGAAGCAGGAGCAGGTGCTCGAGGTCGTGCTCGACCCCAAGCACCAGCGCGTCTACCAGGCGCACCTGCAGCGCGAGCGGCGCAAGGTGCTCGGCCTGCTCGACGACGTGAACCGCAACCGGTTCGAGATCCTGCGCTCGCTCACCTTGCTCCGCCAGCTCAGCCTCGCGCCCGAGCTGGTCGACGCGGCCTACGCCGGTGTGCCGGCCAGCAAGCTGGAGGTCTTCGTCGAGACGCTGCAGGAGGTCATCGGAGAGGGCCACCGGGCGCTGGTCTTCAGCCAGTTCACCGGGTTCCTCAAGCTCGTCCGCGACCGGCTCGACCGGGAGGGCGTCCGCTACAGCTACCTCGACGGCCGCACCCGCAAGCGGGCCGAGCGCATCGAGGAGTTCAAGACCGGCGACGCCCCCGTGTTCCTCATCAGCCTCAAGGCCGGCGGGGCCGGGCTCAACCTCACCGAGGCGGACTACTGCTTCGTGCTCGACCCCTGGTGGAACCCTGCGGCCGAGGCCCAGGCCGTCGACCGGGCGCACCGCATCGGCCAGGACAAGACCGTCATGGTCTACCGCCTCGTCGCGGCCGGGACGATCGAGGAGAAGGTCATGGCGCTCAAGGCGCGCAAGCAGTCGCTGTTCGACCGGGTGGTCGACGACGACGCGATGATGTCGGCGCCGCTGTCGGCCGAGGACATCCGGGGCCTGTTCGCCTGAGGCCCGCCTCGGCGCGGTGCTGTCACCGGGCCCCCGTCAGGGCACCGCCCCGCTGACGGCAGCAGCGCCCTCCGGCCGCCCCTGCGCACCGGTCCCCCGGACCAGCCGCCCGTCCACGAGCTCGTACGCCTCGTCGAGCAGCTCGAGCCCGCGCAGCCGGTGCGTCACCAACAGCAGGGCGCGCGGGCGGCCGGCCGCGCGCTCGGCCTCGAGCGCCGCGAGCAGGTCGGCCAGCAGTTCCGCCGCGAGCGCCTCGTCGACGTGCGCGGTCGGCTCGTCGAGCACGAGCACGGGCGCGTCGCGCAGCAGCGCCCGCGCGAGGCACATCCGCTGCCGCTCGCCGCCCGAGAGGCGGGCCCCGTCCTCGCCGACGACCGTGTCGAGGCCGCGCGGCAGGGCCGCGACGAGGGTGTCGAGGCGCACGGCCCGCAGCACCTCCCAGAGCTCCTCGTCCTGCGCGCCGGCGCGGCCGACGAGCAGGTTCTGCCGGACCGAGGTGTGGAAGAGCGTCGCCTCCTGCCCGCACCAGGCGACGAGGTCGCGCACGCCCTCGCCGCCCGCAGGCAGGTCGACGTCCCCGACGGCCAGCCGTCCCGCCTCGGGGGCCAGGAAGCCGAGCAGGACCGCGACGAGCGTGCTCTTGCCCGCGCCGCTCGCCCCGGTCAGCGCCACCGCCCGACCGGGCACGAGCTCGAGGTCCACCCCGTCGAGCACCGGCCCGGCCGCCCCGGGCCAACGTGCGACGAGCCCCTGCAGGCGCACCGGGCGGTCCCGCGCGGGGGCGGGAGGCGCGATCGGCGCGGGCGCGGCGGGCGCGAGGAACGGGCTGACCCGGGCCGCCGCCGCGCGGACCGCACCCAGCCGCTGGGCGACCGCCGGCAGCCCACCGACCGCCTCGACCACCGCGACGGGCAGCAGGGCCAGGACGACGAGGAGCACGGGCTCGAGCCGCCCGGACCGCACGGCGGGGACCCCGACGAGCAGCGCCCCGACGGTGCCGATGCCGACGGCCACGACGGACAGGGCTGCACCCAGGCCCGCGAGGCCTGCCGAGCGCCGGTCCGCGTCCGCGACCGCCGCGTCGAGCCGCTCGACCGCCTCCAGCCGCGCCGGGGCCGCCCCCAGCACGAGCAGGTCCGGCGCGGCGTCGAGCACCTCGGCGTACGCGGCGGCGAGCGCCCCGCGGTCCGCAGCGCTGCGCCGCTCCCGGGCCGTCGACGCCCACGCCGTGACGGCGGGCACGACCAGGCCGGCCAGCGCCACGGCGGCGAGCAGCGCAGCCCCCGCCCCCGGCAGCAGGGCTGTCGCGAGGGCCACCCCGGCCGTGCCGGCGGCGAGGGCTGCGGCCGCGGGGAGGACGACGCGCAGCCAGAGGTCCTGGACCGCGTCCACGTCGTCGACGAGGCGGCGGAGCAGGTCGCCACGCCGGAACGCGGCGACGCCGGCGGGCGCGACGCGCTCGAGCCCGGCGTACACCGCCACGCGCAGGTCGCCGAGCAGCCGGAAGGCGGCGTCGTGCGCGACCAGCCGCTCGGCGTAGCGCAGAGCCGCGCGCGCGAGCCCGAAGGCCCGCACGGAGACGACCGCGACCTCGAGGGCGAGGATGGGCGGCTGCTCGGCGGCCCGCGCGATCAGCCAGGCCGAGGCGGCGGTCAGCCCCACGCCCGCCAGCAGCCCGCCCGTCCCGGCCGCGGCGGCGAGCAGCAGCCGCAGGGCCGTCGGCCGGCGCAGCGGTGCCAGGGCCACCTGGGCCAGCGGCGAGGCGCTCATGCGGCCAGCTGCGCGGCAGGGCGGCGTACCGGGGCGCCGAGGTGGTGCACCGAGTCGCAGAGCGCCAGCAGCGCGGGCCGGTGGGTCACGAGCAGGACCGTGGCCGGCCGCTCCCGGTGGCGCAGGCGCCGCAGGACCCGCACGACGTCGGCCTCCGTCACCGCGTCCAGCCCCTCGGTCGGCTCGTCCAGCACGACGAGCGAGGCGTCGCGCAGCAGCGCGCGGGCGAGCGCGACACGGCGCCGCTGGCCGCCCGAGACCTGCTCGCCGCGCTCCCCGACCTGTGCGTCGAGGGGTACGTCGAGCAGCGCGAGCGCCGCGGCCTCCGCGAGCTCGGCGTCGGTCGCGCCCGGCTTCGCGAGCCGCAGGTTCTGCGCGACGGTGCCGGTCACGAGCCGGGCCCGCTGGGGGACCCAGGCGACCCGCTCCCACCACGCCTCCCGGTCGACGTCGGCGAGGTCGCTCCCGCCGACGGTGACCGCGCCCTGCCGGCACGGCAGCAGGCCGAGAACCGCGGACAGCACGGTGGACTTGCCGGCGCCGCTCGGGCCGACCAGCGCGGTCACCGTGCCGGGGACGAGCGTGAGGTCCAGCCCCGTCAGCACGTCCGACTCCGCCCCCGGGTGGCGGAGCGAGACCCCGCGCAGGGCGACCGGCGCCTCCCGGGGATCGGGCACGTCACGGTGGCTGCCCCGCGCCGGCAGCGGCTCGGCGAGCAGGTCGCAGGCCCGCTGCGCGGCGGCCATCCCCTCGACGCTCGCGTGGTAGTGCTCCCCCACCCGGCGCAGCGGAAGGTAGGCCTCCGGGGCCAGCAGCAGCACCAGAAGCCCGGTTCGCAGATCCAGGCTCCCGTCGACCAGTCGGACGCCGACGAGGACCGCGACCATGGCGACAGACAGGGTCGACAGCAGCTCCAGGACGAGCGAGCTGAGGAACGCCACCCGCAGGGTGGCCATCGCCTCACGCCGGTAGCGGTCGGTCGCCGGGCGGACGAGGCCGGCCTGCGCGCGCGAGCGGCCGAACGCCTTGAGGACGGGGAGCCCGGTCACCGTGTCGAGGAAGTGCCCGCCCAGTGTGGACAGCGCCTTCCACCGCCGCTCGTTGCTGCGCTGCGTCGCGAGCCCGACGAGCACCATGAAGACGGGGACGAGCGGCACGGTGAGCCCGATGACGGCCGCGGTGGTGAGGTCCACCGACAGGGCCCTGACCCCGACGGCCAGCGGGACGACGGCGGCGAGCACCAGCTGCGGGACGTAGCGGGCGAAGTACGGGTCCAGCGCGTCGAGCCCTCGTCCGGCGAGCGTCGTGAGCTCGCCGGTGCGCTGCCCGGACAGCCACCCCGGGCCCAGCGCGAGCGCGTGCCGGAGCAGGTCCCGGCGCAGCTCGGAGCGGACGGCCGCGCCGGCCCGGGCCGCGGCGACCTCGCCGCCCCACGCGAGCACGGCCCGGGCGAGGAGCCCGAGGCAGAGCAGCCCGAGGGAGCCACGGACGTGAGCGAGGCCGGCGCCGTCGCTCATCACGTCGGCGAGGACGTCGGCGAGCAGGACGGCCTGCCCGAGGATCAGGGCGGTCCCGGCCAGCCCGAGGGCGACGCACAGGGCGACGAAGCGCCGGGCGGCGCCCACCCGGCGCAGCAACCGCGGGTCGACCGGCTTCACGGCCGGCCCGCCGTCGCGCGGGGCGAGCCGCCCCGGCGGGGCGCCGGCACGAGGCCGGCCGGCGCGGGGATGGCACCCCGTGTGACGCGCTTGCGGAACACCCAGTAGGTCCAGCCCTGGTAGGCCAGCACGACAGGGGTGAACAGCACCGCCGCCCAGGACATGATCGTCAGCGTGTACGCCCCCGAGGCCGCGTTCACGACCGTGAGCGTGCCCGCCGGGTCGCCCGAGGAGGGCATGACGGCGGGGAACAGCGCGACGAACAGGCACGCGGTCGTCGCGAGGACGGTCGTGGCGGTCAGCGTGAACGCCCAGCCCTCCCGCCCGCCCTCGTTGGCGGCCAGCGCCGCGACGAGCGCCGCCGCCGCTACCACCGCCAGCACCACGGCGACGGCGTCCCCGCGCTGCAGCAACGACCAGAGCAGGAAGGCCGCAGCGGCGGGCACGGCGACGGCACCGGTCGACCGGGCGGTGCGGCGCGCCCGCACGCGCAGCTCGTCCGTGGTGCGCAGCGCGAGGAAGACCGCACCGTGCAGCACGAACACGCTGAGCGTGGTGACCCCGCCGAGCAGGGCGTACGGGTTGAGCAGGCCCAGCACCGAGCCGGTGAGCTCGTGGTCGCGGTCGAGGGGGACTCCGCGCACGATGTTGGCGAACGCCACCCCCCAGAGGAATGCAGGAACCACGCTTCCCCAAAAAATGCACCGGTCCCAGCCGCGCCGCCAGCGGTCGGAGTCGACCTTGCCGCGGTACTCGAAGGCCACCCCGCGCACGATGAGCGCGACCAGGATCGCCAGGAGCGGCAGGTAGAACCCGCTGAAGAGCGTGGCGTACCAGTCCGGGAAGGCGGCGAACGTCGCGCCACCGGCGGTGAGCAGCCACACCTCGTTGCCGTCCCAGACCGGGCCGATGGTGTTGACCACCACGCGGCGGTCAACGTCGTCCTCGGCCAGGAACGGGAGCAGGGCGCCCACGCCGAAGTCGAAGGCCTCGAGCACGAAGTAGCCGGCCCACAGGACGGCGATCAGCAGGAACCAGAAGTCGGGCAGCGTCATCTCTCGGCCTCAGTAGGCGAACGCGAGAACGGGCTCGTCGTCCTCGGCGGCGGTCGGGTCGTCGTGGTGCAGCTGCGGCGGGCCGGCCTTGGCGTACTTCGTGAGCAGGCCGAGCTCGATGACGGCGAGCGCGCCGTAGAGCAGGGTGAAGACGGCGAGGCTGGTCGCCACCGTGGCCGTGGACATGGACGGCGAGACGCTGTCCTCGGTCCGCAGCACCCCGAAGACCGACCACGGCTGCCGGCCCATCTCCGTGAAGACCCAGCCCGCGGAGTTGGCCGCGAAGGGGAACCCGATGGACAGCACGGCGGTCCGCCACACCCACGTGTTCGTCGGCAGCCGCCGACGACGGGTCAGCCACAGCAGCGCCCCGGCGAGCACGGCCGACAGGGCGCCGAAGCCCATCATGTAGCGGAAGGCCCAGTAGGTGACGGGGACGTTGGGCCGGTAGTCGCCGGGGCCGTACCGCTGCACCATCGCGGCCTGGACGTCGTCGATGCCCTCGACCTCGCCGTCCGGGTCGCCCGTGGCCATGAACGACAGCACGTGGGGGACCCGCCAGCTCCACAGCTCCTCGGAGCCGTCCGGGGTGCCGATCGTGAGGACCGAGAACGACGCCGGCTCCGAGGTCTGGTAGAGGGCCTCGGCCGCGGCCATCTTCATCGGCTGCTGCTCGGTCATGACCTTGGCCTGGACGTCACCGCTGACGGCGACCCCGACGGAGCCCACGAGCGTCACGACGAGGGCGAGCCGCAGGCAGGGGGAGAAGACGTCGACGTCCCGCCGGCGGGCCAGGTGCCAGGCGCTGACCCCGATCATGAAGGCGCCACCGGTCACGAGCGACGCCGTGATCGTGTGCGGGTACGCCGCGAGGAACGTCGAGTTCGTCAGCACGGCCACGATGTCCGTGAGCCGGGCCTTGCCCGTCTCGGGGTCGACCGCGTACCCCACCGGGTGCTGCATCCAGGAGTTCGCGGCGAGGATGAAGGCGGCGGAGAGCCAGGTCCCGATCGCGGCGAGCCAGATCGTCGCCAGGTGCACCCGCTGGGGCAGCCGGTCCCAGCCGAAGATCCAGAGCCCGAGGAAGGTCGACTCGAGGAAGAACGCGAGCAGGGCCTCCATCGCGAGCGGTGCACCGAACACGTCGCCGACGAAGCGCGAGTAGTCGCTCCAGGCCATGCCGAACTGGAACTCCTGCACGATCCCGGTCGCGACCCCGATGGCGAAGTTGATCAGGAAGAGCTTCCCCCAGAACTTGGTCGCCCGGAGGTAGTGCTCCTTGCCGGTCCGGTGCCACGCCGTCTGCAGCCCGGCGACGAGAACCGACAGCCCGATCGTCAGGGGGACGAAGAGGAAGTGGTAGACCGTCGTGATTCCGAACTGCCAGCGGGCAAGATCGAGTGCGTCCACGGCAAGCAGGCTCCGTGATCGGGCCGGGGCCGGCCAGGGACCTTGGTCACCCGGCGGCGGGACCGGGGTCACCGGGCCGGCGCGCGTTTGCCAGCGAAGCCGCTGACGCGGCCGGGCCGCCCGGGGGAGGATGGGGCCCGCACGACCGGAAGACCGGCAGAGCTCGAAGGAGAGCGCTCCATGGCAACGCGTACCACCCCGTCCAGCCCGCGTCCCGTCCGCCCGCAGCCGGTGCAGGAGCGGAGTGCGGCCCCGCGCGCGACCTTCGTGGCCGTTCTCGCGGCGCTGGTCATCGCCATGAGCGCCTGGATCGGCTACGCCGTGGGCAAGCCGGACGGCCCGGCCGAGGGGTCGATCGAGGCCATCGCGGCCCAGCTGAGCGCCGAGCAGAAGGAGCAGGCGAGCGCCCAGGCCAAGGAGCTGCTCGACACGGTGTCGGCAGCGCAGAAGGACTACCTCCCGCTGCTGCGCGAGATCGCCGCGGTCCTGCCCGTGGGCGGTGGCGACCCCAGCTGGGCCGACGCGGCGACGCTGGACAAGTGGCGGCAGGAGGCCTCCCGGCTCGCCGAGGGCTTCGCTGCCGAGCCCAACGGCACGACGGGCTACAACGTGGCGTACGAGGCCTTCTCCTCGGCCTCACGCCAGTTCGACCTCGCCCTGCGCACCTACGCCGCCGGCGCGGCCGCGACGGGGGCAGAGCGCGACGGCCTGGCCGCCCTCGCCGTCGAGCAGCGCGACGCGGCCGCCCGCCTCTGGTCCGCGGGCGCCCAGCAGCTCGACCTCGTGACCATCGACGCCGGCCTCGGCCACCAGCACTTCTTCCTTCCCGCCAGCGGCTCCGAGGCGGACATCACGAACGAGATGCGCGAGGTCGACGCGCCCGCCGGGGACGGCGAGTAGGGCGCACGGAACCCGGAGGGCTGCAGTAGCGTCTGCCCGAAGGAGCCCCGGCGTGCCCCCGTCCCCACGCCGGTGGTTGGGAGGTCGCTCGTGGTGTACGGACCCGGAGGGTGGCCGTCGGCTGGCCCCGGCGCCGCGACTCCGGCCGACTCTGCCCTCGTGCGGCGCAGCAACCTCTCGCTCGTGCTGCGCCGGTTCCGTGACGAGGGGCCGCGGACCCGGGCGCGGGTGGCGGACGAGACCGGGCTGAACAAGGCCACGGTGTCCAGCCTGGTGGCCGAGCTGGTCGAGCGCGGGCTGCTGCGCGAGGGCCAGATCGAGCGGCTCGGCGCCGTGGGCCGGCCGGGACAGGTCATCGAGCTCGACGGCCGCCGGGTCTGCGGCATCGGCATCGAGGTCAACGTCGACTACATGACCGCGCTCATCGTCGACCTCGCCGGCCGGGTGGTCGCGGACGAGCGGGTGCCCCTGGACGTGCCGGCCCTGGGGGCCGAGGCCGTGCTGGACGCGACGGCCGACCTGGTGGCGCGTGCGGTCGCGGCGGCCGAGGCGGCGGGCAGCTCGCCGGCCGGCGTGACCGTCGCCGTCCCCGCGCTGGTGGACGTCGCGACCGGCACCCTGCGCTTCGCGCCCAACTTCGGCTGGCGCGACATGCCGATGGCCTCCGCGGTCGCCGAGCGGCTCGGCGGCCCTCCGTACCCGATCCGGGTCGACAACGACGCCAATCTCTCCGCCCTCGCCGAGCACGTGGCCGGGGAGGGCGCCGGGGTCAACAACCTCGTCTACCTGACCGGTGAGGTGGGCGTCGGCGCCGGCGTCATCAGCGACGGCCGCCTGCTGCGCGGCAGCGCAGGGCTCAGCGGCGAGGTCGGGCACATGCCGCTGGGCGCGGGCACCCAGCGCTGCGGGTGCGGCCGGCGCGGCTGCTGGGAGACGACCGTCGGCCTCGCCGCGCTGCTGCGCATGGCAGCCGGGCCAAAGGACCCCGTGCGCGACCCGGCCCGGGACGTCGAGGACCGCCTCACCGAGCTGCGGCGCCGCGCCGAGGAGGGCCACGAGCGCACGCTGGCCGCCCTGCGACAGATCGGCACCGACCTGGGGACCGGCGCCTCGGTGCTGGTGAACCTCTTCGACCCCGAGCTGATCATGCTCGGCGGCTACTTCGCCATGCTCGGCGACTTCTTCCTCGAGGACATGATCGACAGCCTCCGCGCCCGCGTCGTGGACCCCGACACCACCCGGTGCAAGGTCGTGCTGTCCACTCTCGGGTTCTCCGCGGCCGCCCGCGGCGGCGCCCACGTCGCGCTCGAGAGCGTCCTGGCCGACCCCACGACCGTGCCGGCGGTCGCCAACGCCCCGAGCCGCTCCCCCGCCTCGGTCTGAACGCCGCGCTCGCGCCGTCGCGCAGTCCGCACTTTTAGTTGCCCCGCCTTATCGTTGCCTCACATATCTGTTGCCTTACGACGCGAAATCGATGTCATGGCGGTCGGCAGGTCCCACCTGTGTTGCGTTTCGGACCGGGCTATTGACGGCAGCGCGTCGGGTGCGTTTGATTCGGCTGTCCTCCCGACCTAAATCGGGGGGTCAGCCGGAAGCCTTCCGGGCCCGCGGCATGCCGCGAGGGTCGGTGACTTCCGCCTGCCCGGAGCCGTCGACATCCACGTGTCGGCCCGTGGGGAGGCCTGGCAGGCAACAGAGCGCAGCGTCGACATTGAGGTCGACCCGCAGCAGAGGGGGCAGTGCATGAGACAAGTCCTACGTCGCCTGGTCACGGCGACAGTCGGCACGGCGATGGTCGTGCCGGCAGTGGGAGCGGTCACCGCTTCCGCGTTCACCTCGTCGGCGGCAGCCGCCGACGAGTACAAGGTTCTCGTGGTCGGCAAGACGCTGGGCTTCCGCCACTCCAGCATCGACGAGGGCACCCGCGCGGTCATCGCGCTCGGGCGCGCCAACGGCTTCACCGTCGACGTGTTCGACCCGCAGCAGACCGCTGCTTCCGTCCCGGGCGCGACCAAGCTCGAGACGACGCCGTTCACCACGGCGGCGAACCTCGCGCAGTACAAGACGTTGATCTTCATCTCGACGGTCGACGGCACGAACTCCCTCAACCCGGCGACGCCGACGCTGCTCAACGCGTCGGAGACGGCCGCCATGCAGGGCTACATCCGAGCCGGCGGCGGCTATGTGGGCATCCACGCCGCGACCGACACCATGCACACCGTGCCGTGGTACGGCCAGCTCACCGGCGGCGGCGCGCGCTTCGCCAGCCACCCCCCGGGCACGACCCCGGTCCAGGTGCGCACCGAGGACCTCACCCACCCCTCGACGCAGCACCTGCCGCCGGTCTGGGCGCGCACCGACGAGCTCTACAACTTCAACGTGAACCCCCGCCCCGGCGTCCACGTGCTCCAGACGCTGACCGAGGCGACGTACGTCAACAACAACCAGCGGATGGGCAACGACCACCCCATCTCGTGGTGCCAGAACTTCGAGGGCGGCCGGTCCTTCTACCAGGGCATGGGCCACACCGAGGCCTCTTACGAGGACCCGCGCTTCCTCAAGAACATCCTCGGCGGCATCGAGTGGACCGCGGGCGTGGCGGAGGGCAACTGCACGTCCTTCCGCGAGCTCACCGACCGCGTGAACGCGGCGACGACCTCCGGTGACCTCGCCGGCGCCGCCTCGGCGAGCATCTCCGACCGGCTGAGCCGGGCGCGCACCGCCTACACCGAGGGCTCCGAGACCCGGGCGATCGCGTTCCTCGAGCAGTTCATCGCTCGCGCGGAGAACCAGATCAAGGGCGACGAGGACGACATCGCGCTCCGCAACGAGCTCGTCGACATGGCGCGCGACCTGATCGCGACCCTGCAGGCGCGCGACGCCACGGAGTTCAAGGTCCTCGCCTTCACCAAGCAGGCCGGCGCCAAGTACCCCGGCACCTCCTCGGCCGGCCAGGAGGCGCTCACCACCCTCGGCACCCAGCTCGGGTTCGAGGTCGACGTGACGCAGGACGCGCGGCGCTTCACCGCCGACGGCCTGGAGCCGTACGACGCGGTGGTCTTCCTCAACACCTCCGGTGACGTCCTCGACGACGCCCAGCAGGCCGCGTTCGAGGCGTTCATCCGCGCCGGCGGCGGCTTCGTGGGCGTGGGCTCGGCCGTCGAGACCGAGACCGACTGGCAGTTCTTCACCAACCTGCTCGGCACCCGCGCGGCGGGCATGACCCCGTCGGGCCCGGGCGTCGTCAAGGCCGTGGACCGCGTCCACCCGGCCTCGGCCGGCCTGCCGGAGCGGTGGAACCACAGCCTCGGCACCACCACCTCGGTCAACCAGACCGGCACGAAGTTCAACGAGCCCTGGTACAACTTCCAGGCCAACGTCCGGGGCAAGCAGCACGTCCTCGCGACGCTGGACGAGTCCACGCTGACCGCCGGTGGCGGCACGATGGGCATCGACCACCCGATCATGTGGTGCCAGGACTTCCAGGGCGGCCGCTCGCTCTACACCGGCCTCGGCCTGAGCTCCGCCGCCTACGCCAACCAGTTCTTCATCAGCTCGCTCGGTGGTGCGCTCTCCTGGGCGACCGGCGGCCTCGGTGACTGCGGCGCCACGGTCGTGTCCAACTACACCCAGACGGTGCTCGCCAGCAACCAGAACGACACCACCCAGCTCGGCGAGCCGATCGGCTTCGACGTGCTGCCCGACGGCCGTGTCCTCGAGACCTCGCGCGAGGGCCGCGTCCGCCTGATCGACCCCAAGGCCGGCACGAACACCGTCATCGCGAACATCCCGCAGTACACCGTCAACGAGGACGGCATGTACGGCCCCGAGGTGGACAACAACTTCGCCCAGAACAAGTGGGTCTACCTCTACTACGCGCCGGTCCAGATGGAGGGCGTCTCCGAGATCACCGGCAAGCCCTTCGGTGACCCGGCCACCGGCCGTACGCCGAGCGGTGCCGCGCCGAACACCGCCGCCTCGCGCGACGCGTGGGACGTGTGGCAGGGCTACTTCCAGCTCAGCCGCTTCAAGCTCGTCGAGGCCAGCGGAAGCACCCCGGCCAGCCTCGACCTCGCGTCGGAGCAGAAGATCATGAAGGTCGAGGTCAACCGCGGGGCGTGCTGCCACGTCGCCGGTGACATCGACTTCGACTCCCAGAACAACCTCTGGCTCGTGACCGGTGACGACACCCCTGCGGGTGCCGGCAACTCCGGGGGCTTCGGCCCGTTCAACGACATGAAGACGAACGAGAGCCAGACGGTCCGCTCGCTGAACGCCACCGGTGGCACCTTCACCATCACGTTCAACGGCCAGACCACCGCTCCGATCGCGTACAACGCCGCCCCCGCCGCGGTCCTCGCCGCCCTCGAGGCGCTCAGCAACGTGGAGCCCGGAGACGTCGCGGTCACCGGCACGGGGACCAACCCCAACGCGAGCACCGGCAACCTCACGATCAACTTCCGTGGCCAGTACACGATGACGGACGTCCCGCAGATCACGGCGGACGCCAGCGCACTGACCACGACCGGCACGACCGCCCCGACCGCGCCCGTCGCCACGACGCAGCAGGGCAACTGGTTCCAGGCGCCTTTCGTCGACGCCCGCCGCTCCTCGCTCAACACCAACGACCTGCGCGGCAAGGCGCTGCGCATCAAGGTCAACGAGGACGGCAGCTACACCAGCCCCGCGGGCAACCTCTTCCCCGAGTCCGCGGACACGACGAACCAGACCCGTCCCGAGATCTACGCGATGGGCTTCCGCAACCCGTTCCGCATCACGCTCGACAAGTTCGACGTCGCGTACATCACCGACTACTCGCCCGACTCCCAGGTCCCGGAGAACTTCCGTGGCCCGGCGGGCACGGGTCGCGTCGAGGTCGTGCGTGCGCCGGCGAACTACGGCTGGCCGCTCTGCTACCGGACGGACCTCCCGTACTACCGGTGGAACTTCAACACCTCCACCCCGCTGGACAACCCGCCGCAGCAGCACAACTGCGGTCGCACGACGCAGGGACCGGACAACGAGTCGATCTGGAACACCGGTCGGGTGACCACCCCGCGGATCACCAACCCGCAGATCTGGTACTCGTACCAGGACAACAACGCCGCCAACCCGCTGGGCACCCCCTGCCTGGCGTACTACAACGGCTCCGGCACGACGCGCTGCCCGCAGCTCTTCCCCGAGCTCGGGACCGGTGGCGTCGGCCCGCAGGGCGCGGCTCCGTACAACTACGACCCCGACCTGGCGAGCCCGACGAAGTTCCCGGAGTACTTCGACCGGAAGTTCTTCATCGGCGAGTTCGCGCGTGACTGGATGCGCGAGGTGTCGCTCGACGCCCAGGGCAACGTGCTGAAGATCAACACGACGCTGCCGTGCGGTGAGACGGCGTCGCCGACGCAGCCGTTCCTCTGCGACAACGTCATGGACATGGAGTTCGGGCCGGACGGCAGCCTGTACCTCCTGACCTACGGCGACGGCTTCTTCCGGGCCAACCCGGACGCGAAGCTCGTGCGCTTCGAGTACAAGGGCCAGCGGGCTCCGACCGCGGTCGCGTCGGCCACCCCCTCCTCCGGCAGCTCCCCGCTGACGGTCCAGTTCTCCAGCGCCGGCTCGACCGAGCCGACCGGCGGCGTGCTGACCTACGCGTGGGACTTCGACGGGAACGGGACGACCGACTCGACCGAGGCCAACCCGTCGTTCACGTACACGACGAACGGCACGCGTGCGGCACGGCTCACCGTCACCAACTCGGCGGGCCAGAGCGGCACCACGACGGTCACCGTGGTCGTCGGCAACACCGCACCCACCGTGACGGTCACGACCCCGACCAACGGCGGTTTCTTCTCCTTCGGTGACCGCGTCGCCTGGTCGGTCACGGTGACCGACCCGGAGGACGGCGCCGTCGACTGCAGCCGTGTCCAGGTGACCTTCGTGCTCGGGCACGACACGCACGGGCACGGGGAGGGGTCCTTCACCGGCTGCTCCGGCGTCTACCAGACGACGACGGCGCAGGCCGACCACGCCGGTGGTCACCTGTTCGGCGCGTTCAGCGCGTCGTACACCGACAACGGCGGCCTGACCGGCACCGGCCAGGTGCAGATCCAGCAGCGCTTCCAGGAGGCCGAGACCTGGCAGACGTCGGGGACGAACGTGACGTTCGTCAACGACCCGAGCCCGGTCGGCGTCTCGCAGAACGTCGCCGTCCAGAGCATCGACAACGGCGACTACCTCACGCTGTCGGAGCCGCTCAACTTCGCCAACATGACGTCGGTCGACCTGCGCGTCGCGGGCACCAACCCCGCGGCTCCCGCGGGCACGACCCGGGCGAACATCGAGGTCCGCCTCGGCTCGCCCACCGGCACCCTGGCGGCGACGATCCCGGTGCTCAACACCGGCAACAACACCATGAACACGCAGAACGTCGCCCTGCCCGCGAGCCTGACCGGTGCGGGGGCGAACCAGGTCTTCCTCGTCTTCAAGGCGACCGGTGCTGCCGGCCAGCCGACGGGCAACCTGTTCACCCTCAACTGGCTGCGCTTCAACGGCCAGGGGGTGACGGCCCCGTAAGGGAGCCCGAGCCCCGGGGTGCGGCCGGCGCCGACTGAGGCCGGCCGCACCCCGTCGACAGCCCGTCGGGGCCCGCTCCTCCGGGAGCGGGCCCCGACGCACGTTCGTCCAGGATGCGAGACGGCCTGCCCGACATCTGTCGGAAGTTCTGTTACGACACTGCTACTTCCCTTCCCCTTCACCTCTGCGCTGTGTAGGACAGCGGCGGGCACCGTTCGGTGCACCACCGCAGACAGCAGGAGGACCCGCCCCATGGGCGCAAGACGGCTGAGCAGAATGCTCGTCCCGGTGGCAGCGCTGTCGCTGCTGCCGACCTTGGCCACGGCCGCACAGGCCGAGCCGAACCCCGGCATCGTGATCTCGAACGGCGTCACCGCACCGGTGTTCGGCTACGCCGACGCCATCCGCGAGCGGGTGTTCGTCGACACGGACGTCGACACGGACAACGACGGCAAGAAGGACGTCGCTGCGTTCGACATCATGCGTCCGAAGGCGACCGCCGACGGGCTCAAGGTCCCGGTCATCATGGACGCCAGCCCGTACTACGTCACCTCCTGCCGCGGCAACGAGGGCGAGTGCAAGGTCGACTCCGACGGGGACGGCCTGCTCGACAAGTGGCCGCTCTTCTACGACAACTACTTCGTGCCGCGCGGCTACGCCGTGGTCCTCAGCGACATGATCGGCACCGCGAGCTCCAACGGCTGCGTCCTGACCGGTGGCCCGAGCGACACCGCGGCCGCGCTCGCGACGATCGACTGGCTGAACGGCCGCCGTGCCGGCCGCTACGCCGACGGCACCGCCGTCTCGGCCGGCTGGCACAACGGCAGGACCGGCATGATCGGCAAGTCCTACGACGGCACCCTGGCCAACGCCGCGGCCGCGACCGGGATCGAGGGCCTCTCGACGATCGTCCCGATCTCGGCGATCTCCAGCTGGTACGAGTACTCGCGTACCGGCGGCCTGCGGCACAACACGAACTACCCCTCGTCGCTGGCGAACACCGTCACGACGCCGAGCCGCCGGGCCTACTGCGCCCCGACCCGCACCTGGCTCAACGAGAACGACGGCGACGAGACCGGCGACTACACGCCCTACTGGGCCGCACGCGACTACCGGCCGGACGCCTCGAAGGTGAAGGCCTCGGTCTTCGTCTACCACGGCATCAACGACCACAACGTCCGCGGCAGCCAGTTCTCCGAGTGGTGGTACGACCTCGCCGAGAACGACGTCACGCGCAAGATCTGGATCTCCCAGGTCGGCCACGTCGACCCGTTCGACATCCGCCGCAACGACTGGGTGAACACCCTGCACCGCTGGTTCGACCACGAGCTGCAGGGCGTCGAGAACGGCATCCTGGACGAGCCGATCGCCGACATCGAGCAGACCCCGCTCAACTGGGTCACCGCCGCCGACTGGCCGCAGCCGGGCGCGGCGAAGACCAGCCTCTACCTGCAGCCGAACACCACGGCGGTCGGCGGCATCGCGCTGCACCGGTCGAAGGCCGGCGTCAGCAAGAGCTACACCGAGGCGCGCCTGCCGGAGCAGCCGCCGGCGAACAACCCGACCGCCGCGAGCATCACCGGCAACCTGACGACGCCCAACCCCAACCGCCTCGTCTACATGACCGAGCCGCTCGCGGACGACCTGCACTTCTCCGGCACGGCCACCGTCTCGCTGCGTGTCAAGGTCAACAGCACCGACACGAACTTCTCGGCCTTCCTGGTCGACCTCGGGACGGGCACGCGCCTCTCGACGACCGGTGACGGTGCGCAGACCCTGACCACGTTCGACTGCTGGGGCGAGAGCTCCGCGGCCGACGACGGCTGCTACTTCCACATGGCCGAGCGGCTCATCGAGACGCCGCAGGAGCTCGTGACCCGCGGCATCCAGGACGCGCTCAACATCCAGTCCCTGGAGCGCGCGCGCAACCTCACGCCCAACCAGCCGCGCAGCGTCGAGATCAAGCTGCAGCCCGAGGACTACATCTTCGCCAAGGGCCACCGGCTCGCCGTGATCGTCTCCGGCAGCGACGCCAACTGGGGTGTCGCCGGCGACGCGCTCGGCTCGGTCGTCACCCTCGACCCGCGGGACAACCGCCTCGAGCTGCCGGTCGTGGGCGGGGCCGCCGCCGCCAAGGCTGCGGGCATCGCCAAGTAGCACTTCGCGCAGGTCTGCACCTGTCCGGCCGGGCCGGGGCTCCTTCGGGGCCCCGGCCCGGCCTGCGTCCCCAGGTCGTCCGCTGCCCTGTTCCCCCCGGCACCTGTTCGGGTGCTCCGGTCGTGCGGGGGCCCCGCCGATGCTCTCGCCGTGAACTCCCGGGAGGAGCGCCGTCGCCTGGCCGCGCTGCGCGCGTACGCCGTCGTCGACACGTCCCCCGAGCCCGAGTTCGACGACCTGGCCCGCCTCGCGGCCGGCATCGCGGGCACCGAGGGCGCGGCGATCACCTTCGTCGACGCGGACCGCCAGTGGGTCAAGGCGCAGACCGGGCCCGCGGTCGCAGGCTCCGCGTGCGTGGCCGCGCTCACGGCCGAGGCCGTGGCCGACGGCGAGCTGGTGCTGGCGGACGCGGCGGCCGACCCGCGCTACCAGGACCACCCCGCCTTCCGAGAGCTCCCCATCCGTTGCTTCGCCGCCTGGCCGGTGACCTCCTCCAGCGGGTCGCGCCTCGGCGCCCTCCTCGTCGTGGACCGGTCGCCGCGCGAGCTCGGCCCCGACCGCCTCGCGGCGCTCGCGCTCGTGGCCCGGCAGGTCGAGCACGTGCTCGAGCGCCGGCGCAGCGTCCGCTCGTCCGGGGTCCTCGCCGCCGTGGCCGCCGCCGCCAACACGGCGCGCGACTCCCGGCACGCGTTCGGCGCCGCGCTGTCCGTGCTCTGCGAGCGCGGCGGCTGGACCGGCGGCGCCGCGTACGCGGTCGACCCGCGCGCGAGCACGCTCACGCCCGTGCGCACCTGGCACGGCGGGCGGCTGCTGCCCGCGGGCACGTCCCGGCCCTTCGAGGAGACCGGCCTGCCCGGCCTCGTGCTCGCCGACGGCGTGGCGGCCTGGCTCGACGGGTGCGACGCGGCCCCGCGCACGCCCGGCGACGTCGTGTCCGCGTACGCCTTCCCTGTCCTGGTGGACGACGAGGTCGTCGGCGTCCTGGAGCTGGTCACCGACGACGCGCGCCCGCCCGCCGCCGAGCTCACCGAGCTGCTCGGCCAGGCGGGCATCGCGCTCGGCCGGGTGGTGGAGCGCGAGCGAGCCGGGCAGGACCTGCGGGCCCGCGAGGAACGGCTGCGCCGGCTGCTCCACTCGGCGGGGGACGCGTTCGTCAGCACCGACGCCGCCGGAAGGGTCACTGGCTGGAACCGGCGCGCCGAGGAGCTGCTCGGCTGGTCGCGGGAGGAGGCGATCGGCGCCCGGATGTCCGAGCTGATCGTGCCGGAGCGGTTGCGTGCGGCTCACGACGTCGGCATGGCTCGCTACGTCGCGACCGGCGTGGGCGACAAGATGGGCCGACCGCTCGAGCTGCCCGCGCTGACCCGGGACGGCCGCGAGGTCCCCATCGAGCTGGTGCTGTGGGCGACGGGCGAGGGCGACGGGCTCGAGCTCAACGCCTTCCTCCGCGACGTCACCCACCGGCTGGAGGCCGAGCGGCTGCTCCGCGAGGACCTCGAGGGCAAGGAACGGCTGGTCGCGCGGCTGCAGGAGCTCGACCGGATCAAGGCCGAGTTCATCGCGACCGTCTCCCACGAGTTCCGCACGCCGCTGACCAGCCTGCTGGGCTACCTGGAGCTGCTCGACGAGGACCCGCCGGAGGAGGTGGCGACGTCCGCGCGCGACGCCATGACCCGGGCGACCCACCGCCTGCGCGGCCTCGTCGACAACCTGCTCACCCTGTCGCGCATCGACTCGGCGGCGCTCGGCAACCAGCGCGACGCCGTCGACCTCGGCCAGCTGGTCGGCGACGGCGTGCGCTCGATCGTCCCGCTGGCCGCCCAGCGCGGCATCTCGGTCTCCACCGACCTGCCCGGCCACGGCGCACGCGTCCTGGCGGACACGGCACAGCTCGAGCTCGTCGTGTCCAACCTGCTCTCCAACGCGGTGAAGTTCACGCTCTCCGGCGGCGCGGTCACGGTGTCCGTCGGGGTCGCGGCCGACGAGGCGGTGCTGACGGTCGCCGACACGGGCGTGGGCATCGCCGAGCACGAGCAGCAGGCGCTCTTCACGCCCTTCTTCCGCGCCCGGGCGGCCGAGCAGGACGCGATCCAGGGCACCGGCCTGGGGCTGGCGGTCGTCCGCGGGGTGCTGGACGCGCACGGCGGCTCCGTGGCGCTGAGCTCGACCCCGGGGGTGGGGACCTCGGTCGTGGTCCGGCTGCCGCTCGTCCCGGCCTCCGCCGCCGCCGCACAATGGGCCGGTGCCGCCGCCTCCTGACCCCGGCGACGGGTGGCCCGTCCTTCCGCCGGCCCCCCCGGCGAGCAGCCCGGCCGTCCGCGCCAGCATGCAGGGCAACCGCCGGCGCGACACCCGGCCGGAGCTCGCCGTGCGCCGGGCCTGTCACGCGCTGGGGCTGCGCTACCGGGTGGACGCGCCGCTGCCGCTGGAGGGCGTACGCCGGCGGGCCGACCTGGTCTTCGCGCGCGCACGGGTGGCCGTCTTCGTCGACGGCTGCCGGTGGCACGGCTGCCCCGAGCACAGCCGGGAGCCGCGGACGAACGCGGACTACTGGACCGCCAAGCTCGAGCGCAACCGCCGCCGGGACGCCGACACCGACGCCCGGCTGGCGGCGGCGGGCTGGGTCGCGCTGCGCGCCTGGGAGCACGAGGACCCGGCCGTCGTCGCGGAGCGGGTCCGCGGGACGGTCGGGTCCCGGCGTGTGGCCGTCAGCGACGGCTGAGGCTCACCAGCTGTCGGCCGTCTCGCCCGGCACCGCCCGCTCGACGGCCGAGAGCAGCGCGGAGGCGATGAACGGCTTGGTGAGGTACGTGGCGCCGGCCGCCCGGCCGCGGGCGACGTCCTCCTCCTGGACGCGGGCGCTGAGGAAGACGGCCTTGACGTCCCGGCCACTGCGCTCGCGCAGCGTCTGCAGGAGCTGGAAGCCGTCCATGCCGGGCATCGTCACATCAAGGACGGCGACCTCGGGTATACCCCGCTCGTCGACGAGATCGAGCGCGCGCGCACCGTCGGACACCGCGACGACCCGGTGCCCGGCGGCCTTGAGCCGCATGGCGACGAGCCCGCGGATGTCGTCATCGTCGTCAACGACCAGGATCCGTGCCACCGGTGCCTCCCACTGCGTGTGCGATGCGCGCGGATCGCCGCGTGCACCAGGAGAGTCGTCCGACCGCGAGAGGTCCTTGAGAGCCCACATGGGTCTAGAAGACACCCGCTCGGGCGCCTCAGGCAGAGCCCGCGGCCGGACGACAACGAAGGCATGCTGAGCGCCCTCCGGCCTGCCCTCCCCGGCTTCGTCGCGACGCCCCTCCGCGCTGCGGCCGGGTCGGCGCGGCTGCGCCGCCTCGCCACCATCAGCGTCCTGCTCGCCGGCGTCGCGGCCTCGGCCTCCGGGGTGACGCACCTGCCGTCCGCCGCGCCGCTGCCGGCGCTGCTGGGCCTGGCCGCCTTCGTGCTCGGCAAGTACGTCTTCTGCCCGCTGCGCTGGCACGCCCTGTCGGCCGCCCGCCCCGGCCGCCGCTGGTTCCTGCGCACATACGCCGAGGCCGAGCTGCTCGGCCTCTGCACCCCCGGCCACGCCGGCGCCGACATCTGGCGGGTGCGCCGGCTCGAGCAGCAGGGCGAGCGCCGAGCCGCCGCGGTGGCCGAGGTCGCCGCCGACCGCCTCGTGGGCTCGATCGGGGTCGCCGCGTTCGCGCTCGCCGCCGGGGCCGCGC
Organism: Motilibacter aurantiacus; assembly: GCF_011250645.1. Lineage (NCBI taxonomy): Bacteria > Bacillati > Actinomycetota > Actinomycetes > Motilibacterales > Motilibacteraceae > Motilibacter > Motilibacter aurantiacus. The sequence goes on along the minus strand of NZ_JAANNO010000008.1, from coordinate 124,367 downwards.
TCCCGCTGCACCTCGCCGTCACGTTCGGCTCCGTCGCGGCCGGCATCCTCGTGCTCGCCCTGGTCGTGCTCCGGCTCCGTCCCGGGATCAAGGCACGCATCGCGCCGTCCCTGCCCGGCAAGCGGCGGCTCGCGATCGCGTTCGCGTACTCGTTCGGCTACCAGGCGTGCGTGGTCGCCATGCTCCTGGGTACGGTCCTCGCCGTGGGAGAGTCCGTCAGCCCGCTCGCGCTGGCGGGTGTCTTCGGGGCCAGCCAGCTCGCGGGCGTGCTCCCCGGCCCGCAGGGTGCCAGCCCGAAGGACGGCGCGCTGGCCGTCGGTCTGGTTGCGCTCGGGCTGCCGTGGGCGGCCGCCATCGGTGCCGTCGCGCTGAAGGCGCTGCTCGCCTGGGTGCCGGGGGTCGCGTTCGGCGGCGCCAGCTTCCTCGCCCGGCGCGTGGCCGCCGGCCGCGCCCGCCTCCGCGCGCTCGTGTGCGCCGAGCACCAGGTCTCCCTCCCCCAGTGCCTCACCTGCGCGCCCGCGGCCGCGTGAGCCCACGCCTCCCGCTCGCGGTCGCGCACCGCGCCGGCAACCAGCTCGCCGCGCTGCAGCAGGCGGCCGAGCTCGGCGTCGACGTCATCGAGCTCGACGTGCACAGCTGGCGCGGCCGGCTCGAGGTGCGCCACGCGCGCACCGCGGGCCGGCTCCCGATCCTCTGGGACGGCTGGCGGGTGCACCGGGGCTGGAAGCCGCGCCTGGAGCTCGCCGAGGTCGTGGCGGCCGCGCTGCGCGTCGCGGGGCCGGGCACCCGGCTCATGCTGGACCTCAAGGGGACCGGGACGGCCGTCGGGCACGAGGTCGCCCGCAGCGTGCACGAGCTGGCCGCCGACCGCGACGTCCTCGTCTGCGGCCGGCACTGGCCGGCCCTGGAGCCCTTCGCCGCCCTGCCGTACGCCCAGATCCTGCTCTCCGCGCGCACGCCCCGGGAGCTCGCCGCGCTGCGGGCCCGGGTGGCGGACGGTGCGGCGGTGGGGTCGCGGACGGCGTACGGCGCGTCGATCCACCGCTCGCTGCTCACCCGCCCGTTGACGGACGAGCTGCACCGCACGCTGCAGGCCGTCCTGACCTGGCCGGTGAACACGGCCGCGGCGCTGGAGGAGGTGCTCGCGGTGGGCGCCACCGGCGTCATCAGCGACGAGCTGGACGTCCTGCGCACGCTCCTCGCCCGGCGACCGGCCTGACACGCAGCGCGACCGACCCGGACGGGCGACGGATCCGCCGTGTCAGGCAGGTGCGAGCCGGGTACCCAGCATCCCAGGAGCGCGGCCGGACGTTCGCCGGCCGCCGACACCGGAGGCAGCAGTGGGAATCGGCGCAAGCATCTTTCTCATCGCCGCGGGGCTCATCCTGGCCCTGGCCGTGCAGGACCAGTCCATCGCCGGCGTGGACGTCCCCGTCGTGGGATGGATCCTCGTCGCGGCCGGCGTTCTCGGGCTCATCCTGACGTTCGCGTTCTTCGGGCCGCGCCGCCGGCTGGTCGCCCGTGACGACGTGGCCGTCGACCGCACGGTCTACCGCGACCGCGCTCCCGTGGTCGAGGAGCGCCGGGTCTACGACGACGGCGCCCCGCGCTACTGACCGGGCCGGAAGGGCCGGCTCCCGCTCCGGGGGCCGGCCCTCCGCATGTGCAGGGCAGTCGAGCGAGCAGGAGGCGGGCAGCATGGCCATCGCGGTGACCAACCCGGCGACGGGCGAGGTCCTCGAGACCTTCGAGGAGCACGACGGCGCGCAGGTCGAGGAGCGGGTCGCCCGGGCGGCGGCGGCGCACGCGCAGCTGCGGCGCACGAGCCTCAGCCGGCGGGCGGAGTGGCTGCGGGCGGCGGCCGACGTGCTCGACCGCGACGCCGACGAGATCGCACGCGACATGGTGCTCGAGATGGGCAAGCCCATCACGGCCGCGAAGGCCGAGGTGGCCAAGTGCGCCAAGGGCATGCGCTTCTACGCCGGCAACGCCGAGCGCTTCCTCGCGGACGAGGAGCTCGACGCGCCCGCGGTCGGGGCCACGCGCGCCTACACCCGCTATCAGCCGCTCGGTGTCGTCCTCGCCGTCATGCCGTGGAACTTCCCGCTCTGGCAGGTGGTCCGCTTCATGGCTCCGGCGCTCATGGCGGGCAACGCCGGGCTGCTGAAGCACTCCTCCAACGTGCCGCGCACCGCGCTGCGCCTGGAGCGGGTCGCTCGTGAAGCAGGCTTTCCTGAAGGCGCCTTCCAGGCCCTGCTCGTCCCGTCGAAGCAGGTCGAGCAGATCCTGCGTGACCCGCGGGTCGCCGCCGCGACGTTGACCGGGAGCGAGCCGGCGGGCCGCTCGGTGGCGTCGATCTCGGGGGACGAGATCAAGCCGACCGTGCTGGAGCTCGGCGGCAGCGACCCGTTCGTGGTGCTCCCGTCGGCGGACGTGGCCCGAGCGGCGGAGGTCGGGGTCACGGCGCGTTGTCAGAACAACGGCCAGAGCTGCATCGCGGCCAAGCGCTTCATCGTGCACGTCGACGTCTACGACGAGTTCGTCCGCCGGTTCGTCGAGGGCATGGAGGCGCTCCGTGCGGGCGACCCGCTCGAGGAGTCGACGCAGCTGGGGCCGCTCTACAGCGTGCAGGGTCGCGACGAGCTGCACGAGATGGTGCAGGACGCGAGGTCCCGCGGCGCCCGGGTGCTCTGCGGAGGCGAGGTGCCCGAGGGGCCGGGCGCGTTCTACCCCGCGACCGCGGTCGACCGGGTCACGCCGGAGATGCGCCTGTGGGCGGAGGAGGCGTTCGGGCCGGTGGCGACCATCCACGCGGCCGAGTCGGCCGAGGAGGCGCTCCGCCTGGCCAACGACAGCCCCTTCGGCCTCGGCGCCAACGTCTGGGCCGACGACCCCCGCGACCAGGAGCTCTTCGTCGACGGGTTCGAGGCGGGCATGGTCTTCGTCAACGGGATGGTCACGTCCTTCCCCGAGCTGCCCTTCGGGGGCGTCAAGCGCTCCGGGTACGGCCGGGAGCTCAGCGCGCAGGGCATCCGGGCCTTCTGCAACGCCAAGACCGTGTGGGTCGGGGACTCGTCCGCGGGCGACGCCTCCACGAAGACCGAGTGAGGCAGGCCCCGCGCGCCCGGCCCTAGCGCGCGAGAGCCTGGGCGTGCGGGGGAGAGGCGATGACGAGTCGGTCCCGGCCGCCGCGCTTGGCGGCGTACAGCGCCTCGTCGGCCCGCTCGAGCAGCACGTCCGGCGTCTCCCCCGGGGCCCAGGCGGTCAGGCCCGCCGAGCAGGTCGCCCCGAACGGCACCGCGCGGCGCACGTCCTCCACCCGCTCCTGCGCGGAGTCCAGCCCGCCGGGCACGAGGAGCGCGAACTCCTCCCCGCCCCAGCGCGCGACGACCTCGCCCTTGCGCAGCCGCCCGGACCAGGCGAAGGCCGTGGCGCAGAGCAGCTCGTCGCCGGCCTGGTGCCCCAGCCGGTCGTTGTAGGCCTTGAAGGCGTCGAGGTCGAGGATCGCGACGCAGAACGGCTGGGCCGACGCGATCGCCCGCGCGAGGGTGAAGTCCCAGGAGCGGCGGTTGGGCAGGTCGGTGAGCGGGTCGCGGCGTACCTCGGTCTCGAGCTCGCGGGCCGCGAGCGAGACCGTGCGCAGCAGCAGGCCGAGCCGGGCCATGATCAGCCCGGTCAGCAGCACGGAGCTCACGACGACGAGCCCGATGTCCGCGATCGGCTCGTGCTCCTCCATCAGCAGCAGTGCGGTGGGCGCGAGCAGGGCCACGCCGAGCAGGGCGATGCGCAGCGGCCCGGGAGCCCGGGTCAGGCCGATGCGGGCGACCGCCGGGCGCAGGGAGGGCGAGCGCAGCGTGCCGATGAGCAGGACGTAGAACAGCGCCCAGAGCGCGTTGCTCACCTCCTCCGCGTGCGGCACGGAGACCAGCTCGTAGGCCACGACGTCGGCCACGAGGTTCGCGACGAACGCGCCGAGCAGCATCCAGGCCGCAGGCGGCTGCCCGCGCAGCCCGGGGAGCAGGCCGCAGGCGACGCCGACGAGCACCGCGTCGTACACGCCCCAGAACGTGCCGGTTGAGAAGAGCTGCACGCCGCCGCCCTCGTCGACCCAGCCGAGGAGCAGCACGCTGACCCCGACGCTGACGATGAGGGCGTCGAGCAGTGGCCCGAGCCCGTCACGGTGCCGCCGGGAGGCGAGCGCGCGCAGCCCCAGCGCGCCCATGAGGGCGTACGCCGGGAGCCAGAAGGCGCTCAGCAGCCCGGACAGCGGGAGCGGGTGGCCGACGAAGTCTCCGCCGATGTCGAGGGTCTCGCCGGCGGCGAAGACGGCGAAGGGGGCGGCGAGGACCAGGCGGTAGCGGGTGGGCAGGGCGATGGCCGGCCGCCACGCGGCACGCAGGCAGGCGAGCGCCACCGCGTAGTAGGTGAGGTTGCGGACCGCGAGCGGGAGCGGGAGGAGCTGGACCGCGACCACCACCATGGCGGCTCCGGCGGCGGCGCGCCCGCTCCAGGCCTTGCCGAACCGGCCGGTGCTCATGCCCACCGTCCACCCCCTTCTAGTACCGCCGAACCATCGGCCGGAGGGGGCGGTGCTGAAGCCGAACCCGTGCGCTGTCGCTGCGGTTCACCGGACGGGGTCGACCGTATGCTCGGACGATAGACGGCCCGGCGCCCCCGCCGCTCGCGCAGGACGCGCCCTTCCCCGTGAAGACCGCGGTGGCGCTGTCGTTCGCCGGCGTGGTGCTGCAGACCGCGCTCACCGACTACCCAGGCGACGACGTGTCCGGCGTGGTCACCAGCCTGGCGCTGGCCGGGATGCTCGCCTGGCTGATCCTGCGCGGCAGCCAGGCGGCCTGGGCGCTGACGTGCGCCTTCTGCGCCCTGGGCGCGCTGCTGTTCGTCCTGCAGGCGCCGACGCTGCGCTCACTGGCGCTGGTGGGGGCGTACCTGCTGGCCCTCGTGCCGCTGCTCGCGCCGCCTGTCCGCCGGCACGTCGCTCCGCACCGCTTCCGGGACGACCGCGCCTGACCCCCACCTCCCCTTCGCGCTGATCTCGCACGACGCGGCCGAGAGTCCACAGACGTTCGTCCCGGCTGTGGACAACTCGGCGTGGTGCGTGATCAGCGCGAGCAGGCAGCAGGAGCGGGGCTGCGCGGTCGCGGGGCAGGTCAGGCGTTGCCGGAGAGCACGAGCGTGAGCTCGGCAGGGGCGCCGGCGACCAGCCGCACCGGGACCCCCCAGTCCTGCTGGTGGACGTGGCAGGCCGCGTTCTCGCCGCCCTCGTCGTCGCAAGAGGCGGCCATGGCGGCCACGTGCAGCACCCCGTCGCCAGCGGCGGGGTCCAGCTCCAGCTCGCGGACGAGGCCGGTGTCGCGCCCCTCGCCCGAGCGCAGCAGGCCCGGCGGCGTCGACGACACGACCAACCGGGTGGCCGGCCCCCACCGCTCGTCCAGGTGCTGGCCCGGCGGCGGGTCGAACACGACCTCCAGGCGCAGCGGCCCCGGCGCGACGTCGGTCGTCGGCCGCTGCGTGCGCGACGCGAAGCCCTCGACGGACGCGGCGCCGGTGAGGCGTACCCAGGAGAGCCGGTGCCCCGCCGACTCGACCACGAGGACCGAGTCCCCGTCGGCCCGGACCGCGTCGGACGGCTCGGCCAGCCCGGTGGCGACCGTGGCCACGGTCCCGGCGGAGACGTCCACGTGGCGCAGCGCGCCGTTGTAGGTATCGCTGACGAGCACCGACCCGTCGGCCAGCACGGTGACGCCGAGCGGGTGCTGCAGCAGCGCCTCGTCGACCGGGCCGTCGCGGTGCCCGAAGTCGAACAGCCCCTTGCCGACCACCGTCTCCACGACGTACGCCCCGCTGCCGTCGGCGCGCACCCGCCGCAGCGACGAGGTCTCCGAGTCCGCCAGCCAGAGCGTGTCACCGTCGGCCGCGAGCCCCGAGGTCTGGGCGAACCACGCCTCGTGCGCCGGCCCGTCGACGAGACCCTCGTTGGTCGTGCCCGCGACGACGGCGACCGCACGGCTGCGCGGGTCGTACGTCCACAGCTGGTGGATGCCGGCCATCGCGATCCAGACCTTGCCGTCGAACCAGGCGACGTCCCAGGGGCTCGACAGATCGGTGGTACCGGAACCCTGCATCCACTGACGGCCGCTTCCGGCAAGCGTCTGCACCTGACCGGTCTCCAGCCGCACCCCGCGCAGCGTGTGGTTGACCGTGTCGGCGACGACGACGTCGTAGCCGGCCTCGGCCGCCACCTCCGCGGGCAGCAGCGCCACGCCCTGTGGCTCGGCGAACCGTGCCATGTGCTCGTCGCCGTCGAGCAGTCCCCGCGCCCCCGACCCGATGCGCCGGACGACCTTCTGCGCCGTCTCGTCGAGGACCACCAGGGAGTGGTGGCCGGAGTCGGAGACGAGGAAGCCGCCGCCGAGCCGCTCGGGCAGCCGGACGGCCTTGCCGGGGAAGCTGAAGTCCCCCGCCCGCGGCGGCGGGGGGACGTACGGGCCGGTGCCGCGGTGCAGGGTGCCCTTGGCTCCGTGCTCGGCGACGACCTCGGCGATCACCCGGTCCAGCGCGTGGGCGTGGCCCTCGCCGGCGAACTGCGCGACCACGTAGCCCTCGGGGTCGACCAGGACGAGCGTCGGCCAGGCCCGGACCGCGTAGTTCTGCCACGTCGTGAGGTCGGGGTCGTCGAGCACGGGGTGGGCGACGTCGTAGCGCTCGACCGCGGCGACGACGGCCGCGTGGTCGGCCTCGTGCACGAACTTCGGCGAGTGCACGCCGACCGTGACGAGCACGTCGGACCAGCGCTCCTCGACCTCGCGCAGCTCGTCGATCACGTGCAGGCAGTTGATGCAGCAGAAGGTCCAGAAGTCGAGCAGGACGACCTTGCCGCGCAGCCCGGTCAGGGTGAGCGGCTCGCCGCCCGTGTTCAACCAGCCGCCGCGGCCCACCAGCTCCGGCGCGCGTACGCGAGCCCGTCCCGTCGTTCCCATGACACCAGTCAACACGGCGGCCGCCGGAAGCTTCCCGGGTGGCGTGGGCCACGGTCGGGATAGCCGGGTCAGGGCGGGGTAGCCAGGGTTGCACGGATTCGTCCCGTACGAAGGACGGGCGCTCGATCGCCCGCAGGAGGAGCCCAGATGTCGCACCCCCCGCAGCAGCAGACCCCACCGGGCACCGAGGCAGAGCTCACGCCGAAGGCCGACCACGGCGAGGAGAGCTACCGCGGCTCCGGCCGGCTCGCCGGCAAGGCGGCGGTCATCACCGGCGCGGACAGCGGGATCGGCAAGGCCGTCGCCATCGCGTACGCGCGCGAGGGCGCCGACGTGCTGATCTCCTACCTCGACGAGCACGAGGACGCGAAGGACACCGCGCAGTGGGTCGAGAAGGCCGGGCGCAAGGCCGTCCTCGTCCCCGGTGACCTCGCCGACCCGGCCCACTGCCGGGCGGTGATCGCGAAGGCGGTCGAGGAGTTCGACCGGATCGACGTGCTCGTGAGCAACGCCGCCTTCCAGATGACCCACGAGACGGTCGAGGAGATCCCCGACGAGGAGTGGGACCGCACCCTCGCGATCAATCTCAGCGCCTACTTCCACCTGGTCAAGGCCGCGCTCCCGCACATGAAGCCGGGTGCGTCCATCATCGGCAGCTCCTCGGTGAACTCGGACAACCCGAGCCCGACCCTGCTGCCGTACGCGATGACGAAGGCCGGCATCGCCAACATGACGGCCAGCCTCGCCCAGCTGCTCGGCGAGCGCGGCATCCGGGCCAACAGCGTCGCCCCCGGGCCGGTCTGGACGCCGTTGATCCCGTCGACCATGCCCGAGGAGAAGGTCGAGCAGTTCGGCTCCGACACCCCCCTCGGCCGCCCTGGGCAGCCGGCCGAGCTCGCGCCGGTCTACGTGATGCTGGCCTCGGACGAGGCCAGCTACGTGTCCGGCGCCCGTGTCGCCGTCACCGGCGGCCGCCCGATCCTCTGACCGACGCAAGGGCCGGGGGCGACGTGCGCGTCGCCCCCCGGCGGACGCGCAAGGAGCGACATGGAACTGCGGGTGCAGCACGAGCCGGGCGGCCGGACGGTCGTCGCGCCGGTCGGCGACGTGGACCTGGCCAGCGCGCCCGAGCTGCGCGTGGAGCTGCTCGGCCTGATCGGGGACGGCTGCTCGGACATCCTCGTCGACCTCGCCGACGTGCCCTTCGTCGACTCGACGGCGCTCGGCGTGCTCGTCGCGGCCCGGCACCGGGTTACGGAGTCCGGCGGTCGCCTGGTGCTCGGCAACGCCAACCCCGAGCTGGTGAGGCTCTTCCACATCTCGGGCATGGACCGGGTGTTCGAGCTGGTGGACTGAGGGCGCCTCAGCCCAGCCCGCCGTTGGCCCGGACCACCTGCCCGTTCACCCAGTGGCCCGCGGGCGAGGCGAGGAAGGCGACCACCTCGGCGACGTCCTCCGGCTGACCGAGCCGCTCAAGCGGCGCCTGCTTCGACAGCCGCTCCACGAGCTCGTCGGACTTGCCGTCCAGGAACATGTCGGTGGCCGTCGCCCCGGGCGCCACCGTGTTCGCCGTGACGTCACGTCCGCGCAGGTCACGGGCGAGCGACAGCGTCATCGCCTCGACCGCGCCCTTGCTCGCGGCGTACGCGCCGTAGGTCGGGAACTGCAGCACCACCTGGGTGGTGGAGAAGTTCACGATCGCCCCGCCCGGGCGCACGCGTCGCGCGGCCTCCCGGGACACCACGAGGGTGCCGCGGATGTTGGTCCGGTGCATGGCGTCGACCAGGTCGAGGTCGAGCTCGGCGACCGGGGCGAGGTACATGCGGCCCGCCGCGTTCACGACCACGTCGACACCGCCGAACTCGGCCTCCGCGGTCTCGAACATCGCGGCCACCGCGCGCTCGTCCGCGACGTCGGCCTGCACCGCGACGGCCTGCCCGCCGGCTGCGACGACCTCGGCGACGGCTTCCTCGGCCCGTGCCTGCTGCGCGGTGTAGCCGACCACGACCGCGTACCCCTGCGAGCCCAGCTTCGCCGCGACCGCCCGGCCGATGCCCCGCGAGCCTCCGGTGACGACCGCCACGCGCTCTGCTGCCATCGTGCTGCCTCTCCTTCGTCGTCTGCGTGCTTGCACGGTCGAGCCTGCGGGCGGCCCCGCTCCGCCGGGGAGGCCCGCCCGTCCGGGGACTCCGACTCCCTCCCTCAGGCCACCCGCGTGGCCGTGCCCGTCAGCTGCGCGCGGAGCGCCAGCCCGACGGCCTCGGCCAGCCGGACGGGCACCGCGTTGCCCACCTGGCGGTACCTCGAGGAGCGCGGGCCGACCCAGGGCATGTCCGGGGGGAACCCCTGCACCAGCGCGGCCTCCTCGGCGGTGATGCGGCGCGCGCCGTCGACCCGTCCCGACCGCGGCGCGCCTCCCGCGAGCAGGTGGGCGTGGTACGTCGGCACGACCCGGCCGCCGTCGAGCCAGGGGGTCTTGTTCCCGCCCATTGACGCCAGCAGGGTGGGGACGAGCCCGTCGGGGTCGATCGGCCGCCCGCCGCCGTTCCAGAGATGGCCGTCCCACGGGCTCGGGCGCAGGTCGGGGGTCTTCGCGTACGTCACCAGCGCCGGGTTGGGCTCGCCGACCGGCCGCTCGGGGTCGAGCAGCTCGCCCGCCCGCACGTAGGGCAGCGGGCGGCCCGGCCCGTGCGTGGGCTCGGGCCATGCGAACCGTCCGCGCCGGGTGCCCACCACGAGTAGCCGTTGCCGGCGCTGGCAGACGCCGAAGTCCGCCGCGCGGAGCAGCCGCCAGTCCACCCGGTAGCCGAGGGCCGTGAGCTCGCCGACGACGGCGTCGAGCCTGGGGCGCTGCGCGCCGGAGGCGAGGCCCGGCACGTTCTCCAGCAGGAAGGCCTCCGGGCGGGCCTCGCGCACGGCGCGGACGAACAGCGGAAGCCCGTCACGTGCATCGCCGATCCCTCGTCGCAAGCCGCCCGTGCTGTAGGGCTGGCAGGGCGGGCCGCCGGCCACGACTGCCACCTCGCCGCGCAAGGAGCGCAGCGGGTGCCGAGCGAGGTCACCCTCGAACACCTGCAGCGCGGACCCCGGCTCGTACTTCTCGTGTGCGGCGACGTAGGTCGCGAGCGCGTCGCCGTGCATCTCCGCCGCGGCGATCGGCGCGAGGCCCGCGGCCGACAGCCCGAGCGACAGCCCGCCCGCGCCGGCGAAGAGGTCGACGAAGGGCAGCTCGGGCGGCACGGGGCCATGCTGACACGCGACAGGGCCGGTGGGGAGTTGCCCCACCGGCCCTGTGCGAGATCTTCAGTCGTGGACGGGCGTCAGCTCGCCGGGCGCGGGTCGTCCTCGACGATGTTGAGCAGCGCGAACTGGTCGCTGAAGACGACGCCCTTGCCGTTGGCCAGAATGACCTTCAGCGCAGTCGTCGGCAGCGGGTTCGTCGCCGTGCCGCTCGCCACCGTGTTGCCGCGGAGCGGGATCTGCACGGTCGTGCCGCGCGAGCCCTCGGGCAGGAGGACCGGGATGGCGATCGGGTCCACCTGGGCGGTGGAGGCCGTGCTGTTCGAGGTCACCCAGAGGCTCGCCGGAGCCTCGAGCTTGTCGTCCAGCGTGATCCTCATGGTGGCGTAGCCGGGGGCGTTGCCCTCGGGGACCGTCACGTCGGCGAGGCTGGCGTGGGGCAGCTCGGTCGGGCCACCGGCGCCGACACCGGGGGTGTCGAAGGCGATGTCCGAGAGGTACACGCCACCGGTCAGCGTCGCCGGGGTGATGCGGACCTGCCGGATGTCCTTCAGGTCCAGCGAGTTGAACAACGACAGCGGGAGCCGGGCCGTCTGCATCCACGTCTTCGGCGTCAGGCTCACGCCGTTGGTGGTGTTGGTCGAGGCGGGGAAGGAGATCAGCGCGCTGCTGTTGGACGCGACCGTCGTCGACTGCGTCTTGCCGGAGCCGTCGATCAGCGTGACGTTGAGGTCGACGTCACCGGTCTGCGTCTCCTCCTTGGCCGCGCGGAACGACAGCGCGGCGTACCCGCTGACGTCGAACGAGCCAGCCGGCAGCGACGCGAAGAGCGAGGCGTTCGGCGGCGTCGTGCCGGTCGTCGTCCACGTGGCCTTGAACACCGGGGAGATCGGCACGAACGGCGCGTAGGACGCCGAGGTCCAGTGGGGGGCGCGCGAGGTCTGCGTCGGGGTGAAGCACGGGACGCCGTTGGTGCCCTGCAGGATCCGGTTGCTCGTGTTGTAGCAGTAGGCCTGCGTCGTGAAGCCGCTCACGATGACGTTCGAGGACGGGGCCTCGAGCGGCGCGACGTCCAGGCGCTGCGACCCGGGGGCCTGGGCCTGCGTGTAGACGGTGGCGCCGGCGGTGGAGGGCACCGTGCCGTTCGTGCCGTCGAAGAGCGGGAGGAACTGGTTCTCCCCACCCTGGACCAAGCGGAAGAAGCCGGCCATGTACGCGGTGCCGACCGCGCGCTGCAGCGCGGGCGAGAGGCGGGTGGTGTTCGGCGCGGCCGAGCCGCAGACCGAGTCGGTGGAGGCGCCCCAGTCGTCGGAGGACGGTGCGACCGAGGTCGCGGGGGTCCACTCGGTGTTGAAGAAGTTGTGGTCGGTGCCGAGGACCATCAGCGACGTGCGCAGCACGTCGTCCTTGTTCGCGTAGCGCGAGTCGTCGTAGTAGTGCTGGCCCTGCTGGTTGGAGACGTCGCCGTCGCAGTAGGGGAGGATGATCGCCATCGGCACGTCCGGCAGCGTCTCGCGGGCGAAGTCGATCGGCGCGAGCGGCAGCACGGCGCGGATGTTGTAGGGCTTGTGCAGCTCGGCGTTCTGCAGCGCCGCCTCGACGACCCCCTCACCGCCGCGCGAGTGGCCCATGAGGCCGACGTTGTCGAAGTCGATCCGGCCGGCGAAGACCGCGCGCTGGGCCTTGTCGCCCTTGTTGTCGTTCCAGCGGGCCAGCTGGTCCAGGTGCTTCATCACGAGCTGGCCGCGCGCTGCGGTGCCGGCGTCGTCGCTGAAGTTCGCGTCCTGGGAGTTGATCCCGTTCGCGCTGATGGAGACCACGACGTAGCCGTGGCTGGCGAGCGCCTCAGCGGTCTCGTCGTAGCCCTTGTAGCTGTCGATCGGCAGCGGGTGCGTGGCGGGGCAGGGCCACACGGCGTTGTTGGTGCCGCGCGTCGTGGCGTTGTAGCAGGCCGAGTGCCGCCCGTGGAGGAAGACCACGAGGGGACGGGCGCCGGGAGCGCCGTCGGGCAGGTAGACCGCGGCCTTGTCCTCGACGGGCTTGGCGGCCGGGAAGAGGCCGGGAAGCGCCCAGACGCTCTCGCCGAGGCTGTAGTCGGCGCGCTTGACGGTGTAGGCACCGGGCGTCGCCGGGTCGTCGGCGATCGTCGCGGCGGCGGCGACGGCGCTCGACTGCGACTCGGGGGCCACCCGCAGGCTCCGCAGCTTGGCGGTGGAGGCCGCGGACTCGACCGAGGGGATGGAGCCGCTGAAGGCGAGCTGCACCGACGTGGCGTCGGCGACGCTCTTGTCGGTCGTCTCGACGGTGAGGGTCTTGCCGTCGAGGGACTGCTTCGCCTCGCCGATCACGCGGCCGTCGACGGCGAGCTCGGTCAGTGCGTCACGGACCGGGACCTCGGAGTCGAGGGTCAGCGTGACCTTGTAGCCGGTGGGCGTCGCGGTGACGTCCCACGTGCCGTCGCTGGGCAGCGTCGGCGCGGCGTTGACGGAGGTGGCGAACGTCGTCGGCAACGCGACGACCCCGGCGATCCCCAGCCCGACGGCCAGGGCACCGGATGCGGCCCGCTTGCGGGCGCGCGAAGTCCACTGCATGTCTGAGTCCTCTCATGTGCCCACCGTCGAAACCGGCCTACGCCGGATGGGCCGTCGGCACAGTAGTTCGCCCGAATGGCCGAACAGAGGCCGAGAACATCAGCCTTAACAGGGCCAACGAAGAAGTCACGTTCAGGCAATACGACGGAAACACCGGCGGGTGGGCAGACTCACACCAGCCGGGTGGAACCCGGTCCTAGACCCGCGAGCCGGGCGTCAGCCGACGATCGCGGAGCACCGGGAACTCGGCCCGTACGCGGGCGACGTCCCCGAGGTCCACGTCGACCGTGAGCACCTGCTCGTCGGGGCCGGCCTCGGCCACGACCCGCCCCCACGGGTCGATCACCGCGCTGTGCCCGGCGAGCTCGACCCCGTCCTGCACGCCGGACTGCCCGCACGCGAGGACGTACGCCTGGTCCTCCACCGCCCGCGCCCGGGCCAGCAGCTGCCAGTGCTCGCGCCGCCGGGCCGGCCAGGACGCCGCCACGACGAACGCCTGCGCCCCGTCGTCGACGAGCAGCCGGAACAGCTCCGGGAAGCGCAGGTCGTAGCAGGTGGCGAGCCCGAGGCGGCAGCCCAGCGCGTCCACGCCGACCACCTGGTCCCCGGCCGCCAGCACCGCGGCCTCCCCGCCGTCGAAGCCGAAGCGGTGGATCTTGCGGTACGCCGCGAGCAGCGCGCCGTCCGGCCCGAGCACGACCGAGGTGTTGTAGACGCTGCCGTCGGGGGCGCGCTCGAGCATCGAGCCGCCGTGCAGCACGCAGCCGGTGTCGGCCGCCGCCTGCCGCAGCGCCGCGAGGACGGCCCCCTCCAGCGGCTCGGCCGCTCCTGCCCAGGAGCCCGTGGCCCACGCTCCGTGCGCCCACAGCTCCGGCAGGACGACGAGGTCGGCGCCGCGCTGGGCGCGGACGAGGCCGGCCACGCGCTCGACCCGCTCCGCGAGCGGGGCGTCGAGTGAGCCGTCGAGCTGGATCAGAGCTGCACGCACGCGCTCAGCCTGCCGCACCCGGGCCCGGCACGGCGGACGCCGCGCGGGAGCGCGGCGCAGGCGGCGCGGACGGGACGTGGGCGGCGCGGGCGGTGGGCGAGGCGTCAGGCGGGCACGGAGAGCCGGCGGCGCGCCCGGACGAGCACGAGGACGCCGGCCAGCAGCGCGTACGCGATGCCGGTGCAGCGGGGGCACGGCTTGCCCTCACAGCTCTCGAACCACGCCATCTGGTCGTCGAGGTCGAGGTCGAGCGCCGGGACCTCGAACCCGCAGAGCCGGCAGCGGGTGCCGTGCACCTGGGGGAGGTGGTTGCGCACCGCCGTGGCGGCCCGGCTCAGCCCGGCCCGGCCGGTCGGTGTGGTGGACGGCGACGTTGCTCGCACCAGGACCCCTTCCGAGAGCGCTCCCCCGACAACGTCCAGAGTGCATCATCGCGGCGTCGCGCGCGCCCCATAGCCCCGAACCGGCCCCGAACCGGCCCCGAACCGGCCCCGAACGGGTCGGTCGGCTCAGGACCGCTGACGACGTCCCACGACGTCTCACGACCAGACCAGCGCCACGTCCGGGTCGGCCAGCACCGCCGCCACGTCGGCGAGGAACCGCGCGCCCAGCTCGCCGTCGACCATGCGGTGGTCGAAGGAGACGGCCAGCTCCACGACGCGGCGCGGCTCGATGCGCCGGTCCTCCCCGGACCCGACGACCCACGGCCGCCAGCGGATCGCCCCGAGGGCCAGGATCGCCGCCTCACCGGGGTTGAGGATGGGCGTCCCCGTGTCGATGCCGAAGACCCCCACGTTGGTGATCGTGATCGTGCCGCCCTGCATGTCCGCAGGCTGCATCCGGCCGTCCCGGGCCTTCACCGTCAGGTCCTGCAGCGCGCGGGCGAGCTCGGGCAGGCCCATCGCGTCGGCGTCCTTGACGTTCGGGACCAGCAGGCCGCGCGGCGTGGCCGCCGCGATCCCGAGGTTGACCCGCCGCTTGACGACGATCTCCTGCGCGGGGTCGTCCCACGTGGCGTTGATGGCCGGGTTGCGGCGGATCGCCAGCAGCAGCGCCCGCGCGACGAGCACCAGCGGCGTGACGCGCACGTCCGACAGCTCGGGACGGGCCTTCAGCCGGTCCAGCAGCTCCATGGTCAGCGTGACGTCGACGGTCTGGAAGACCGTCACGTGCGGCGCGGTGAACGCGCTGCGGACCATCGCCTCCGCCGTGGACCGCCGCACCCCGCGGACCGGGATGCGCTGCTCGTCGGCGTCCGCGGCCGCGTTGGCGTTGAGCGGAGCCGCTGAGGCGGCGCCGAGCGGGGGCGCGAGCGAGGCCGCCGACGCGTGCTCGACGTCCTCCCGGGTCACGGTGCCGCCGGGGCCGGTGGGGGTGACGGCGCGCAGGTCCACGCCGAGGTCCCGGGCCAGCCGGCGCACGGGCGGCTTCGCGAGCGGCGCCGCAGCGGCAGGAGCCGGCGGAGGCACGGGCGCGGTCGGCGCGGGGACGGGCGCCGCCGGCCGCCGACGGCGGCGGGTCGCGGTGGCCGAGGAGGTGCCGTAGCCGACGAGAACGGGCTCCGCGGCAAGCGCATCCGCCGTCCCCGCGAGCTCCGTCGCCCCCGGTGCCGGCACCCCCGCCGGGCCCTCGGAGGGCTCGGCCACCTCGGTGGTGACGACGAGGAGCGGCGTCCCCACCGGCACCGTGGCGCCCTCCTCCACCAGCAGGCCGGTGACGCGGCCGGCGTACGGGGAGGGCAGCTCCACCAGCGACTTGGCCGTCTCGATCTCCACGACCACGTCGTTGACCGCGACCGTGTCGCCGGCCTTGACCCGCCACGAGACGATCTCCGCCTCGGTCAGGCCCTCCCCGACGTCGGGCAGCGCGAAGTGGCGCTCCATCCGCAACAACTGCGCCTCCTAGTACGCGAGCGCCCGGTCGACCGCGTGCAGCAGGCGGTCGACGTCGGGCAGGTAATGCTCCTCCACGCGGGCGGGAGGGTACGGGACCGCCGCCCCGCCGACCCGCAGCACGGGCGCCTCCAGGGAGTGGAAGCAGCGTTCGGTGATCTGCGCGGCCAGCTCGGCGCCCACCCCGTGGGCGACGACCGCCTCGTGCACGACGACGAGACGGCCGGTCCGCCGCACGGAGGCCTCCACCGCGTCGACGTCGAGCGGCGACAGCGAGCGCAGGTCGATCACCTCGAGGCTGAGCCCCTCCTCGCGGGCGGTCGCGGCGGCGTCCAGCGCGGTCCGCACGGTCGGGCCGTAGGCGGCGATCGTCACCTGCGAACCCGGAAGCACCAATCGCGCTGCACCCATGGGTAGCGGCTCGGACTCGATGTCCAGCTCGGACTTCTCCCAGTAGCGGCGCTTGGGCTCGAGGAAGACGACCGGGTCGGCGCAGGAGATCGCCTGCTGGATCATCCAGTACGCGTCGTTCGGGGTCGCCGGGGAGACGACCCGCAGGCCCGGTGTATGGGTGAAGTAGGCCTCGGGCGACTCGCTGTGGTGCTCGACCGCGCCGATGCCGCCGCCGAACGGGATGCGGATGACGACCGGGACGGTGAGGGACCCGCGCGAGCGGGCGTGCAGCTTGGCCAGCGAGCTGACGATCTGGTCGAACGCCGGGTAGACGAAGCCGTCGAACTGGATCTCGCACACGGGCCGGTAGCCCCGAAGCGCGAGGCCCACCGCGGTGCCGATGATGCCGGCCTCGCCGAGGGGCGTGTCGATCACGCGCGCCTCGCCGAAGTCCTTGAGCAGCCCGTCTGTGACGCGGAAGACGCCCCCGAGCTGGCCCACGTCCTCACCCATGACGAGCGTCTTCGGGTCGTCCTCGAGCGCGCGGCGCAGGCCCATGCCGATGGCCCGCGCCATGGTGACCGGGGCGCTCGCCCCCTCGGAGGGCGCCCGTCGCGCGACCGTCACGACACCTCCTCGAAGGACGCGAGGTACGCCGCGTGCTCGTCGCGCTCGCGGGCGAGCGCCACGTTGGGCTCGGCGTAGACCGAGTCGTACATGTCCAGCGGGCCGGGGTCGGGCATCGCGCGGACGCCGTGGCGTACCCGCTCGGCGAGCTCGCCCGCCTCCCGCTCCACCTCGGCCACGACCTCCGCGAGCCCGGGGTCCTCCCGGCCGAGGAGCGCGGCCACGCGGGCGATGGGGTCACGCGCCTTCCACGCGGCCACCTCGTCCGGGTCCCGGTAGCGCGTCGGGTCGTCGGAGGTGGTGTGCGCCCCCATCCGGTACGTCACGGCCTCGACGAGCACCGGCCCGCCGCCCTCACGGGCGCGGGCGAGGGCCGCCCTGGTGACCGCGAGCACGGCGAGGACGTCGTTGCCGTCGACCCGGATGCCAGGGAAGCCGAAGCCGCGGGCGCGCTGGTAGAGCGGGATGCGCGTCTGCTTCGCGGTCGGCTCCGAGATCGCCCAGCCGTTGTTCTGGCAGAAGAAGACGACCGGGGCGTTCATGGCCGCCGCCCACACGAACGCCTCGCTGACGGCGCCCTCGCTGGTCGCCCCGTCGCCGAGGTAGGCCAGGACCGCGCTGCCGTCGTCGCCGACCCGGCCGTCGCGCTGCAGCCCCATGGCGTAGCCCGTCGCGTGCAGGGTCTGCGCCCCGATGACGATCGTGTAGAGGTGGAAGCCGGTCGCGACCGGGTCCCACCCGCCGTGGTCCACCCCGCGGAACATCCGCAGCAGCTCGAGCGGGCCGACCCCGCGGACCAGCGCCACGCCGTGCTCGCGGTAGGTGGGGAAGGCGTGGTCCGCGGCGGTCAGGGCCCGGCCGGAGCCGATCTGCGCGGCCTCCTGGCCCAGTGCCGGGGGCCAGAGCCCCAGCTCGCCCTGGCGCTGCAGCGCGGTCGCCTCGGTGTCGAGGCGGCGGGCGAGGACGAGGTCGCGGTAGAGCCCGCGCAGGTCCTGCACGGAGACGTCGACGGCGAAGGAGGGGTGCTCGACGCGCCGCCCCTGCGGGGTCAGCAGCTGGACCGCCTCCGGGCCGACCTCGGCCCCGTCCCACACGCTGGCGACCTGTTCCAACGAAGCTCCCCTGCGCCCTCGACCCCGCCCCGCGTCGCGGCGGTGCGCCCTCGGAGCAAGGAGCGGTCGAGGCGAAGTCCGGCGCCGGCCGCCCGTTCTCCTGCCGTCTCTCGGCTCGGGCGCGCCCGCCAGGCTACCGGCCTGGGCGAGCCGTACCCGCACGACGCGGCCGTCCGGCCGCCCGGGAAGGTGAGAAGCGGGCAGGGCTGGGCATCTGCTCCCCCATGCGTACCGACAACGGGTCCCCCGACGCCAACGAGGTGGTCTTCGCCCCCGCGGGCTCGAGGGGCAGGTCCGGCGTCGGTCTCCCGGTGGCCCTCGGCGGCGGCGGCCTCGGCATCGTCGGGGTCGTCATCGCGCTGATCTTCGCCTTCACCGGCGGCGGGGGCGGGTTCGGCAACCTCGGCAACGGGCTCGACCCCATGGGGCAGAACGCGCGCGTCGCGGGCGTGGACCGGGGCGTCGCGCCCTCCAACGACGAGGACCTCGTCGACTTCCTGCGCTTCGTCGTCGACGACGTGCAGGACTACTGGGAGCGGTCGTTCGCGGCGGCGGGCCAGAGCTACGACCGGACGCGGCTGGTGATCTTCCAGGAGGTCGTGACGACGGGCTGCGGCCGGGCCAGCGCCGCGACCGGGCCGTTCTACTGCCCGGCGGACCGGCAGGTCTACCTGGACCTGTCCTTCTTCCGGGAGCTGCAGACACGCTTCGGGGCCCCCGGCGACTTCGCCCAGGCGTACGTCATCGCCCACGAGTTCGGCCACCACGTGCAGAACCTTCGCGGTGTCTCCGACGCCGTCGCGCAGCTGTCCGCGCGCAACCCCGACGACAGCAACGAGCTGTCGGTGCGGACCGAGCTGCAGGCCGACTGCCTGGCCGGGGTGTGGGGCGCCTCGACGGCCGAGCGCCAGCTGCTCGAGCCCGGCGACCTCGAGGAGGGACTGCGGGCCGCGCAGTCGGTGGGCGACGACGTGCTGCAGGAGCAGGCGCAGGGCTACGTGCAGCCGGACACCTTCACGCACGGGTCCGCGCAGCAGCGGCAGACGTGGTTCCTGCGCGGGTTCGAGTCCGCCACGGTCGGGCAGTGCGACACGTTCGGGGAGTCGTCGGTCTGACCCGGGCGCCCGCGGGTTCGGTCGGCGTCGGTCGGCGTCAGTTCGCGTCGGTCGCGTCGCCTCGGGGTGCGTCGGTCGCGTCGCCTCGGGGCGCGTCGGCGGCCGGCTGCGGCCCGAGCTCCCTGAAGGGCCCGTCGCCCGGCACCTCGACGGGCTGCGTCGCGCCGGGCTGCGTCGCGTCGTGCTCGTCCGTGCCGGGGTCCGTCGTGCCGGGCTCGTCCGCGCCGGGCTCCGTCACGCCGGACGACGTGGTGGGGGTCGGCGCCGGGCTCGCGGTGCCGCCGGAAGTGGGGGAGGGCGACGGCGACGGGGTCGGCGAGGAGGGCGTGCCCCGGGGAGCCGGCGTGGCCGTCGGGGCCGGGGTGCCGCTGCCGGATGTGGGAGTCCCGCTGGGAGCGGGGGCAGGCGACGTGCCGGGCGTGGGCGCGGCGGGGGCCGGTGACGGGGACGGCTTCGGGGGACGCGGGCCGTAGGCCGGGGTCGCCCGCGGGCTCGGCGCGCCGGACCCGGCCGGCACGAGCGGCGAGGGCGAGACGTCGGCCGGAGTGCTCTCGGGCGGCACGGCACCGGCGTCGGGCAGCGCGACCGGCAGGTCACCGGTGGTCGGGGGAGCCACGGGACCGGTTCCTGCGGGCCTCTCGGCTGCGGGCAGGCCGCCGGGCAGGGTGGGGGTCGAGCCGGGCACCAGGCCCTCGGCGACCTCGCCGCCGCGCTCCGTGGCTCCGGGCTGGGCGCGCCGCGGGCCGGCGGGTGCGGCACCGGAGACGACGACCGGAGGAGCGGGCGCGGCCGCCACGGCCACGACCGCGTCATCGGTGGACAGCTCGAGCCGGGCCGAGCCGAGAAGGGCGAGGACGGCCAGGGCGCCGGCGCTGACCCCGGCGAGGGCCGCGGTCGTACCCGCGATCCGGCTCGACTCCCGACGTCGTGCATGGACCACTGGTAACCCCCTTCCCGCGGTCGAGCGGCCGGCCGTGGGCGGGCCACCGTTCCCCGACATCCTCGGCGCTGATCCGGTCGGCTTGAGCCTTTGGGCCCAGTTGTTTCATCCGGTCGGCCCAGACCGGCCAGCCGTTCGGGCTAGCCCGTCGGGAGACGGCCGTTCGAGTCACGCAGCGTAGGATGACGGTCACGCAAGATCAAATGGACACGCCGCCCCGCGCCACGTCGCCCGCGACCGCCAGGAACAGGTCGTTCGCCTCCGGCTCGCCGACCGTCACCCGGGCCCCGTCGCCGCGGAACGGACGGACCACCACGCCGGCGGCCTCGCACCGCTCCGCGAACTCGGTCGTCGCCTCGCCCAGCCGCAGCCAGACGAAGTTCGCCTGCGTCTGCGGGACGTCCCACCCCTGCGCGCGCAGCGCGGCCACCACCCGCTCGCGCTCGGCGACCAGCGCGTCGACGCGTACGCGCAGCTCGTCCTCGGCGGCCAGGCTCGCCACCGCCGCGACCTGGGCCGGCCCGCTCACCCCGAACGGGACGGCCGTCGCCCGCAGCGCAGCGGCGACCGGCGGGTGCGCCACGGCGTACCCCACCCGCAGGCCGGCCAGGCCGTAGGCCTTGGAGAACGTGCGCAGCAGCGCGACGTTCGGCCGCGCCCGCCACGTCGCCAGCCCGTCGACGGCCTCCGGGTCGCGGTTGAACTCGAGGTACGCCTCGTCGATCACCACCAGCACGTCGGCCGGGACGCGGTCGAGGAAGGCGTCGACGTCGGCCTGGCGCAGCGCCGTCCCGGTCGGGTTGTTGGGGGTGCAGAGCAGGACCAGCCGGGTCCGCTCGGTCAGCGCGGCCGCCATCGCGTCCAGGTCGTGCCGCTCGTCACGGGTCAGCGGGACCGGCACACCCGTCGCGCCGCCGATCTGGACGATGATCGGGTACGCCTCGAACGAGCGCCACGCGTGGACGACCTCGTCCCCCGGCCCGGCCGCGATCTGCACGAACTGCTGCAGCACGCCGACGCTCCCCGTCCCGGTCGCGACGCACTCGGCGGGCACGTCGAGCCGGGCCGCGAGCGCGGCGGTCAGCCCACTGGCCCCCATGTCCGGATATCTGTTGATCCCGGAGAGTGCGTCGGCGAGCACCGCCTGCACCGAGGGCAGCGGGGGGTAGGGGTTCTCGTTGCTCGACAGCTTGTAGGCCGGGCGGCCGTCCGGTGTCGACGCGGGGCGCCCCGGGACGTACGCCGGGAGGCTGCTCACCGACGGCCGCAGGCGGGGGCCGTGACCAGAACGGGGTGCTCCTGCGTTGCTCACCCCGAGAGCCTAGAGATCGCGCGGCCGGGCCGGGGCGGCTGTCCCGGAAGGCCGCAGGGGAGGATGCCGAGATGTACGCCGCGACCGTGACCGTTCCGGCCCACCGGGCCAGCTTCGATCCCCTCGCGTCCCCCGCGTCCGGGAACGCGGCCGCCGAGCTCGGCGGCCTCACCGGCTGGGCCAGCGACGTCATCTCCGCCGCCGGGCCCGTCGGCATCGCCCTGCTGACCGCGCTCGAGACGGTCGTGCCCCCCATCCCCAGCGAGGTCGTCCTCCCGCTGGCCGGCTTCCTCGCCTCGCGCGGCGAGTTCGGCCTGGTCGCCGTGGTCGTCGCCGCGTCCATCGGCTCGCTCGTCGGCTCGCTCGTCCTGTACGCCCTGGCCCGCGGCCTCGGCCCCGCCCGCGCGCGCCGCGTGCTCGCGCTCGTGCCGCTCACCGAGCCCGAGGACGTCGACCGCTCGGTCCTGTGGTTCCAGAAGCACGGCGACTCCAGCGTGCTGCTCGGGCGGCTGGTGCCCGGGGTGCGCAGCCTGGTGTCGGTGCCCGCCGGGACCGCGCGCATGGGGGTCGTCCGGTTCAGCGTGCTGACCTTCGTCGGCAGCGCCGTGTGGAACTCGCTCCTCGTCGGGGTGGGCTACGCCCTCGGCCAGCGCTGGCACGAGGTGTCCAAGTACGCCGACCTCATCGACTACGTGGTCATCGCGGCCGTCGTGCTGCTCGTCGGGGCCGGCGTCGTGCGGAAGGTGCGCAAGGTGCGGGCGTCACGGTAGGGGCTGCTGCCGGAGTCACTTCTTCATCGGCAGCCCTACCTCGGACCTCCTCCGAGGGGTCCCAGGTGGCTCCCAGGGGCCCGAGGTCGTGCACAGGCGCCGATCAGCGCACCGCCGTCGTCCACAGCTCACGCGTGCAGGCCCCGACGGCACGCCCACCGCCGCACACTCCGGCCATGACCCCTCGACTGCGTGCGCTCGCTGCGGCACAGGGCGACGTCTTCTCGACCGAGGACGCCTAGTCGGCCGGCTACACGAGGGCAGAGGCCCAGCACGCTCGCCGGTGCGGAGCCTGGCGCTCGTACGCACGCGGCGTCTACGCCGAGCGTGCCGTCGCGGAGGCGGTCGACGCCGACGGCGAGTACGGGCTGCTGCGCATCGCCGCCGCGCTGCTGTCGAAGCGCGGCGCCGCGTGTGCGAGTCACACGTCGGCCGCCGTGCTGCTCGGCCTGCCGCTGCTGCGCCCTCCGGAGCGGGTGGAGATCAGCGCGCCGACAGGCGCGCACCGCGACCGCCCCGGACTGGGACTGGTGCGGTCACCGCTGCCGGGCCATCACGTCGAGGTGGGCCGTGACGGCCTGCGACGCACGACGGCCGCACGCACGGTCCTCGACCTGGCCCGGTCCGGCGCGTTCGACGACGCGGTGGCGGCAGCGGACGTCGCACTCCGGCACGGCCTGGTCACCCGGGACGTGCTGCAGTCCGAGCTCGTGGCGATGGCGCGCTGGCCCGGTGTTCGTGCCGCTCGGCACGTGGTCGAGTTCGCCGACGGGCGTGCCGAGTCGCCCGGGGAGTCGCTCGCCCGCGTACGCCTCGTCTCCCTCGGCTACGAGGTGGACCTCCAGGTGCAGATCGCCGGGCTGAGCGGCACGGTCCACCGCGTCGACTTCCTCATCGACGGGCTCGTCGTCGGCGAGTTCGACGGGCAGGTCAAGTACGCCGACCCCGCCTTTCTGCGCGGCCGCGCACCGGCGGACGTCCTGATGGCCGAGCGACGACGACAGCAGGACCTCGAGGACGCCGGCCGGGTGGTGGTGCGCTTCGACTGGGCCACCCTGCACGACGACGCCAGGCTCCGACGGAAGGTCGACGCGGCCGTCACGCGCGCCCGGAGAATGCCGCCCCCCTCCACGGACCCCGTAGCTCCACTTCTTGGCCCCTGAAGCCGTTCCGAGGTGGAGCTCAGGGGCCGAGGTGGCCGGATGAGGAGTGTCAGCAGGGCCCCCTACGCCGCCTCCGCGCGGATCACGTGCATCACCGCGTTGATCAGCGCCAGGTGCGTGAACGCCTGCGGGAAGTTGCCCAGGTGCTTGCCGGTGTGCGGGTCGATCTCCTCGGCGTAGAGCTGGAGCGGCCCGGCCAGCGAGAGCAGCTTCTCGCAGAGCTGCCGGCCCCGGGCGACCTCGCCGATCTCGACCAGCGCCGACACCAGCCAGAACGAGCAGATCGTGAAGGTGCCCTCCTCACCGGTGAACCCGTCGTCGGTCTCCTCGACCCGATAGCGCAGCACGAGGTCGTCGACCGTCAGCTCGTCGGCGATCGCGAGCACGGTCGCCTTGATGCGCGGGTCGTCCGGCGGCAGGAAGCGCACCAGCGGCGCGAGCAGCACGGAGGCGTCGAGGGCGTCCGTGCCGTACGCCTGGGTGAGGACGCCGCGCTCGTCGACGCCGTGCTCGAGCACGTCCTGCCGGATCTGCTCGGCCTCCCGCTCCCACTCGACCGCCTTGGCCGTCTCCCCGAGCATCCGGGCCAGCCGGGCGCCGCGGTCGAGCGCGACCCAGCACATGATCTTCGAGGACGTGAAGTGCTGCAGCTGGCCGCGTACCTCCCAGATGCCGGCGTCCGGCTCGCGCCAGTGCGCGAGGGCAGCGGCGGTGAGGTTCTGCAGCAGGGGCCAGACCCGCTCGTCGAGGTGCTGGTGGACCTTGTTGTGCAGGTAGACCGAGTCGAGCACGGCGCCCCAGACGTCGTGCTGGCGCTGGTCGTGCGCCGCGTTGCCGACGCGTACGGGGCGGGCGCCGTCGTACCCCGGCAGGTGGTCGAGGACGCGCTCCTCGAGCTCGTTCTCGCCGCCGATGCCGTACATGATCTGCAGCCCGCCGTAGCGCTCCGACACGTCCATGACGAACGCGAAGAAGTCGATGGCCTCCCAGTCGAAGCCGAGGGTGTAGAGCCCCCAGAGCGCGAAGGTCGAGTCGCGGACCCAGGTGTAGCGGTAGTCGTAGTTCCGGGTGCCCTGCGGCGTCTCCGGCAGCGACGTCGTGGAGGCGGCGATGATCGCGCCGGTCGGGGCGTACGTCAGCCCCTTGAGGGTCAGCGCGCTGCGCTGGAGGAAGCTGCGCCAGGGGTGGTCGGGGAACGTCCCGCGGGCCAGCCAGTGCTGCCAGTGGTGAGCGGTCCACGTCAGCCGCCGGTACGCGTCGTCGAAGGTCCGCGGCGGGTCCGCGTCGCCCCACGACAGCGCCACGAAGCGCTGCTCGCCCTCCTTGAGCAGCGTGCGCGCGGTGGCCCGGCCGCCCTCGAACCCGAGGTTCATGTCGGAGGTCAGGGTCAGCTCGACGTCGCTGCCCGGCGACCGCGCGACTCCCTGCGTGTAGCCCTCGCCGGCGTACTCCCAGCGCACGTGGGCCAGGCCGTACTCCGGGATCGGCTCGCAGTCCATCACCACCTGCACCTCCCCGGAGGCGCAGCGGATGGTGCGGAGCAGGATGTTCTCGGCGTCGTAGTCGGTCGGCGGCCGCTGGTGCGTGTCGGACCGGTGGTCCCGGTGGCGCCAGGGCCCCATGAGGAGGACGTCGCGGACGATGAGCCAGCCGGTGGCCGTTCCCCAGCTCGTCTCCAGGATCATCGTCCCGGGCAGATAGCGCCGGGAGTCGGGCACGCGGCGCTCGGCGGGCGCGACGCGGAACTCCCCCGCGTGCCGGCCCAGGATCGCCCCGAAGACGCTGGGCGAGTCCATCCGCGGCACGCCCATCCACTCGACGCTCCCGCCGGGGGCGACGAGGGCCGTCACCTCCCCGTCGGACAGGAATCCGTAGTCCGCGATGGGCGGGAACGGGGAGGACGTGGACTTTGCGCCGGTCGGAGGCCCGCTGGTCATGGAACGTCCATCCCCCGCGAAAGCCCTTCGCTACACCCGTTTAGCGATCTCGCACCCCGGCCGCGGTCACCGGTCGTGCCCGTTCCGCGTTCACCCGCACGAGTTACTTCGGTGACAAATCAGTCGCGGTGCGTAAGCATTTCCTGCCTGGGTAGCAGGTCCCGGGACAGCGGCTCCCGCCGCTCGCCACAACCGCCCGCAAGGGCACGAGAAGGGCACGGGAGGTGAGGGCAGTGGCAGCGAGCGCGATCCTCGCAGCACACGGCGGTACGGCCCGGTTGAGCGTGGTGGGTGAGCTCGACGGCACTGCCCGCGACCGGCTGACCGAGGTGGCCGAGGCGCTGGCCTCGGAGACGGTCCTCGGGGTGGAGCTCGACCTGCGCGGGGTCACCGCCATCGACGCGGCGGGCGTCGCCTGGCTGATGCGGCTGCAGCGTGCGGCGTGGGGCCGCTGCCGGCGGCCGCGCCTGGTCGACCCCTCCCCGCAGGTCAAGTGCGCGCTGGCCGGGCTGGGCATGCGCGGCCTCGTCGACCGCCCACCGCGCGCCGCGGGCTGCCCGCCGGTCTGAGGGCGACGCCCTGTCCTGTCCTCGGGTCTGGTAGCAACGGCACATGCGCGTCGGAGTCGTCCTGCTGCCGGAGTTCCGCTGGCCCGTCGCGGAGCCGCTCTGGCGCCGCGCCGAGGAGCTCGGCTTCGCCTCGGCCTGGACGTACGACCACATGTCGTGGCGCTCCTTCCGCGACTCGACGTGGATGGCCGCCGTGCCGACGCTCACCGCGGCCGCCTGCGTCACGGACCGGATCCGGTTGGGCACCCTCGTCGCGTCGCCCAACTTCCGCCATCCGGCGACGTTCGCCAAGGACCTGGTCGCGCTCGACGACGTCTCCGGCGGCCGGGTGACGGTCGGGCTCGGGGCGGGGGCGACCAGCTTCGACGCGACCGTGCTGGGCACGCCGCCGTTGCCCCCGCGCGAGCGCGCGGACCGTTTCGCCGAGTTCGTGGAGGCGCTCGACCGCTTCCTCACCGAGCCCGCGTCCTCCTACCGCGGCAAGCACTTCGCCGGCGAGGAGGTGCGCACCTACCCCGGCTGCGTCCAGCAGCCGCGGCTGCCGTTCGCGGTGGCCGCGACCGGCCCGCGCGGCATGCAGCTGGCCGCCCGCCACGGGCAGGCCTGGGTGACGTACGGCGACCCCAAGCGGGCCGCCGAGATGACGCCGGCCGAGTGCGAGGCCACCGTCCGCGAGCAGGGGCGGCGGCTCGACGAGGCGATGCAGGCGCAGGGGCGCGACCCGGCCTCGATCGACCGCATCCTGCTGACGGGCTCCACGCCCGAGCGCCCGCTCGCCTCGCTGGAGGCGTTCCGCGACCTGGCCGGCCGCTACGCCGCGCTGGGGATGACCGACCTGGCCCTGCACTGGCCGCGCCCGGACGAGCCGTACGCCGGCGACCTGCGCGTCCTCGAGCAGGTGGCCGGCGCGCTGCCGGATCTGGCGGCCGGCCGCTTCTGAGCGGCGCGCGCGGCCGTCCGGCACAACCGCGCAGGATCGCTCAGCCCCGGCCGATGGAGGGGGCATGAGGACGGGACCGCGCGGGCTCGTACGCGGTGCCGCCCGCGCTCTCGCCGGGCACGGGCGCCGCAGCGACCGGGTCGAGCTCACCGAGCGGCTGCGCGCCAGGGAGCGCCAGCAGGCGGTGGTGTCGGCCCTCGGGCAGTCGGCGCTGGCGAGCCGGGACACCCGGGCCGTGCTGGACGAGGCGGTGCGCGCCGTGGCGACCACCCTCGACCTGTGCATCGTGAACCTGGTGGAGCGTCGCCCGGACGGCTCGCAGGTGTTCGCCGCGACGTACGGCTGGGACCGGCGCCCGGGCGACCCCGCGCCGGCGGCCGGCGGCCCGGCCACCCAGGTCATCCGCGGCGGGGAGCCGCTCCTGGTCCGCAGCACCGAGGCGCTGCCGGCGCCGGCGCGGGCCACGATGGACGCGCTCGGCATCCGGAGCAGCGCGGCCGTCGTCGTGGCCGGCGACGACGGCCCGTGGGGCGCCCTCGTCAGCCACAGCAGCTCCCCGGACGCCTTCGGCCCGGACGACCTGCACTTCCTGCAGTCGGTGGCGAACGTGGTGGCCGCCGTCGTGGCCCGGGCGCGGGTCGAGCACGAGCTCCAGCTGCGGGCCACTCACGACGCCCTGACCGGCCTGCCCGGCCGCGAGCTGCTGCGCGAGCGGCTCAACGCCGCGCTGGCGGCGCAGGCAGGGCCGGTCGGGCTGCTCCTGCTGGACCTCAACGGCTTCAAGGACGTCAACGACTCGCTCGGGCACCACGTCGGCGACGACGTCCTGCGCCAGGTCGCCCCGCGGCTGCGCACGCCGCTGGACCCGCGCGACACCGTCGCCCGGCTGGGCGGTGACGAGTTCGCGGTCTGCCTGGCCGCGCCGCGGAGCCGCGAGGAGCTCCGCGACCTCACCGGCCGGGTCAGCGACGTGCTGCACGGGACGTACGAGACCCCGTTCGGGCCGGTGTCGCTCGGCGGGAGCGTCGGCGCCGCGCTCGCCCCGGACCACGGGCTCGACGCGCACACGCTGCTGCGCCACGCCGACCAGGCGATGTACCGCGCCAAGCGTGAGTCCACGGGCTGGGCGGTCTACGACCCCCGGCTCGACGAGGACCCGACCACCCGGCTGCGCGCGGTGAACGAGCTGCGGGCCGCGATCGCGCAGGGCCAGATCAGGCTGGCCTACCAGCCGGTCGTGCACCTGGCCACCGGGACCGTACGCAGTGTCGAGGCGCTCGCCCGCTGGACGTCGCCGACGCGCGGGCCGCAGTCCCCCGCCGACTTCGTCGCGCTCGCGGAGCGGTCCGGGCTGATCGGCGACCTCACCGACGAGATCCTGCGGCTCGCCTGCGAGCAGGCCGCCCGGTGGCTCACGGCAGGACGCGGGCTGGCGGTCGCGGTCAACCTGCCGGGCTCGGTGCTCGCCCAGCACGGCTACGCCCGGCGGCTCGCGCAGCGCCTGGAGCAGGCGGGCGTCCCCACCCGCCTGCTGCACGTCGAGGTCACCGAGACGACGCTCGTCAGCGAGGCCGCCGTGACGACCCTGCGCCACCTGGTCGACCTGGGGATGCGCGTGCTCGTGGACGACTTCGGCACCGGCTACTCCTCGCTCGGGCGGCTCAAGCAGCTGCCGGTGCAGACGCTCAAGATCGACCGCAGCTTCATCACCGGCCTGGCCGAGGACCGCGCCGACCTCGCGATCGTGCGCGCCGTCGTCGCCCTCGCCGACGAGCTCGGCCTGGACGTCGTGGCGGAGGGAGTGGAGACCCGGCAGGTCGCCGACGCGCTGGTCGCGCTCGGGGTGCCGCGCGCGCAGGGCTACCTGTACGCCCCTCCGCTGCCCGCCGCGGAGCTGGAGGCCCGGCTCGACGCCTGGCCGTCGTCCCGCACCGCCATGACCGAAATCGGGTAGCCGCCGGGGCCCGCCTCCCTCGATGGTTGCCCGGTGGCACACAGTGCGGCAGGCGTCGCAGCGGGGCCGGGAGCGGGCAGTGGCCTGCGGGCGCTGCCCCGGCCGTTCTGGGTCCTCTGGGCCGGCACGCTCATCAACCGGATCGGCCTCTCCGTCCAGCCGTTCCTGCTCTTCTACCTGACGACGGCCCGCGACCTGTCGGCTCCGCGCGCCGGCCTGGTCCTGACCTGCCTGGGCGCCGGCGCCTCCGTCTCGCAGATCGTCGGAGGCTCGCTCACCGACCGGCTCGGGCGCCGGCGGGTGCTCGTCGGCGGGCTGCTCGCGAGCGCGGGAAGCCTCGCCCTGCTCGGGGCGGCGAGAGGCCTCCCGGCCCTGCTCGCGGCGGCGCTGCTCGTGGGGGTCTGCGCCGACCTCCACCGTCCGGCCGCGAGCGCGCTCGTCGCCGACCTCGTCGCGCCCCCGGACCGCGCCCTCGCGTACTCGTTGCTGTTCTGGGCGATCAACCTGGGCTTCTCGATCGCCGGCGTGCTCGCCGGGTGGCTGGCGACCCGCGGGTACGCCCTGGTGTTCGCCCTGGACGCGGCGACCTGCGCGGTCTTCGCCCTGGTGGTGTGGCGCGGGGTCCCGGCGGACCGGCCCGGGCCGGGCACGGGTGGCGCCCCGGGCGCCGGCGGGTACGGCACCGCGCTGCGCGACCCGCTGCTCGTGGCCCTCTGCGCGCTGACGCTGCTGCAGTCCACGGTCTACATGCAGGGCTACGTCACGCTGCCCCTGGCGATGATCGAGGACGGGCTCTCGCCCCGGGCGTACGGCACGGTCATCGCGCTCAACGGCGTCGGGATCGTCGTCCTGCAGCCGCTGCTGCTGCGCTGGCTGGCCCGCCAGGACCGGCTCCTGGTGCTCGGCGGGGCCTCGGTGGTCATCGGCGTCGGCATCGGCGCCACCGCGCTCGCCGACTCCGGCGCCGGGTACGCCGCGACGGTCCTGGTGTGGACGGTGGGCGAGATCGGGACGGGGGGAGCGGGGCTGGCGATCATCTCCGAGCTGGCGCCGACGGCCGCGCGCGGCCGCTACCAGGGGCTGTTCGGGACGATGTTCGGGGCGGCGGCCCTCACCGCGCCCCTCGTCGGCACCGCGGTCTTCACCGGGCTCGGCGAGCCGGCGCTGTGGGGCGGCTGCCTGGTCACGGGCGTGCTCGTGGGCGCCGGGATGCTGGCGCTGGCCCCGGGGGTGCGCGCGCGGCGCGCGGCGCTGACCGCGGGCCCACCGGCAAGATCACGGCCGCTGCCGGAATGACCTGGCCCGCTGCGGGGGACGGCACAGGCCATGGAGCACTTCACGATCGCGACAGTCGCCGAGAAGAGCGCCGACTTCCGGCGCGTGCTGTGGACGGGCAAGCACAGCCAGCTCGTCATCATGACGATCCCGCCGGACGGCGAGATCGGCGAGGAGGTGCACGAGGACACCGACCAGGTGCTCACCTTCGTCAGCGGGGTCGGCGAGGCGCGCGTGGGCGGGCAGAAGAAGAAGGTCGAGCCGGGCGACCTCGTCGCCGTCCCGGCCGGGACGAAGCACAACTTCGTCAACACCGGCCCCAACCCGCTCGTGCTGTACACGGTCTACGGGCCGCCGGAGCACGCCGCCAAGGCCGTCCACCACACCAAGGAGGAGGCCGACGAGGCGGAGGAGTCGGGCAAGGACGAGCCGCCGACCTCCTGACCTCGGCGTCACGACGGGCGGCCCGCGGCGGGCCGCCCGTCCGTCGTCTCAGGGCGCGGCCCGCTCCACCAGCCGCGAGAGCACGATGACGCTCCTGGTGTGGTCGACCCGCCGGTCGCGCCGCACCCGCTCCAGCACGGTCTCCATGTGCCGGATGTCGCCGGCGCGCAGGTGCACGAGCGCGTCCGCCTCGCCGGTGACGGTGCAGGCGTCGACGACCTCGGGGATGCTCTCCAACGTCCTGCGCAGCCCGTCCGGGGAGACGTTGCCCGCGCAGAAGACCTCGACGTACGCCTCGGTGGCCCACCCCAGCACCGCTGGGTCCACGAGGGCGGTGAAGCCACGGATCACCCCGTCGGCGCGCAGCCGGTCGACCCGGCGCTTGACCGCCGGCGCCGAGAGGCCGACCTGCTGGCCGACCTCGGCGTAGCTCGCCCGGCCGTTCCGCTGCAGCGCGCCGAGGATCTCCTCGTCCGTCCGGTCAACCGTCACCGTGCCTCCTCGTGCAAGAGATCGACGCTCTTCGCCGGGACTGCGCAACGTTCCGCTGCCGCAACGGGCGCGAATCGTCATTGTGGGCCACCATGCGCGGCCCTAGCCTCGGAGCACGCGCCGCCCGGGCCACCCGGCGCGGCCGATGCCACCCGCACGAGGAGCGCCGTGACGACCAGCGACCTGACGGGCGGCCCCGGTGCCGGCGCCGTTGCCGGGCTCCGCATCCCCGCGCAGGCGGGCCGCGGCGGCCGCACCGCCACCCGCCGGCGCTACCTGATGTGCCCGCCGGACCATTTCACCGTCGCGTACGCGATCAACCCCTGGATGCGGCCCGGGACCGGGGTGGACGTCGGGCTCGCCCGGCGGCAGTGGGACGCGCTGCGCTGCACCTACCTCGAGCTGGGCCACGCGGTCGAGGTGATCGACCCCGTCCCGGGCCTGCCGGACATGGTGTACGCGGCCAACGGCGGGCTCGTGGTCGGCGGCCGCGCGCTGGGGGCCCGGTTCGTCCACGCCGAGCGCGCGGCCGAGGGGCCGGCATACCTCGAGTGGCTCGTCCGTGCCGGGCTGGAGGGGGCGCGCGAGCCGGAGCACCTCAACGAGGGCGAGGGCGACTTCCTCGTCGTCGGCGGCCTGATCCTTGCCGGCACCGGCTTCCGCACGTCGCCCGCCGCGCACGCGGAGGTGCAGGGCTTCTTCGGTCGCCGGGTGGTGTCGCTCGAGCTGGTCGACCCCCGCTTCTACCACCTCGACACCGCGCTGGCAGTGCTCGACGACTCCACCGTCGCGTACCTGCCCGCAGCGTTCAGCCGGAGCAGTCGGCAGGTTCTGGAATCACTCTTCCCTGATGCGCTCATCGCCGATGAGCGGGACGCGGCCGTCCTCGGGCTCAACGCGGTCTCCGACGGCCGGCACGTGGTGCTGGCCGCCGCCGCCACCGGACTGGTGGCGGCGCTGCGCGAGCGTGGCTTCGACCCCGTGCCCGTCGACCTGTCCGAGCTGCTGAAGGGCGGCGGCGGGGTCAAGTGCTGCACCCTGGAGGTGCGGTCGTGACGGCCGCGCGGGAGGCACGCTCCGCCGAGCACATCGCCCTCGCCGACGCGCACGCGGCGCACAACTACTCCCCACTTCCGGTCGTCGTGGCGGAGGCGGAGGGCGCCTGGGTCACGGACGTGGAGGGCCGCCGCTACCTCGACTGCCTCGCCGCGTACTCCGCCGTCAACTTCGGCCATCGCCATCCCGAGCTCGTCGCGGCCGCGAAGGCGCAGCTCGACCGGGTCACCCTCGTGAGCCGGGCCTTCCACAGCGACCGGCTCGCGCCGTTCGTCACCGAGCTCGCGGCGCTCGCCGGCAAGGACAAGGTCCTGCCGATGAACACCGGCGCGGAGGCCGTGGAGAGCGGCATCAAGGTCGCGCGCAAGTGGGCGTACGAGGTGAAGGGGGTCCCGCAGGACGCCGCGAACGTCGTCGTGGCCGGCGGGAACTTCCACGGCCGGACGATCAGCATCGTCAGCTTCTCCGACGACCCGGCAGCGCGGACCGGCTTCGGGCCCTACACGCCCGGGTTCCGGCGGGTGCCGTACGGCGACGCGGCCGCGCTCGGCGCCGCGATCGACGCCGACACCGCCGCCGTGCTGCTGGAGCCGGTGCAGGGCGAGGCGGGCGTCGTCATCCCGCCCGCCGGCTATCTGCAGGCCGCCCGCGCCCTCTGCGACCGGGCCGGCGCGCTGCTCGTCGCGGACGAGGTGCAGTCCGGGCTCGCCCGGACCGGCAGGACCTTCGCCTGCCAGCACTTCGGCGTCGTGCCGGACGTCTACCTGCTCGGGAAGGCGCTGGGCGGCGGCATCCTGCCCGTGTCCGCCGTCGTGGCCGACGACGAGGTGCTCAATGTGCTGCACCCGGGTGAGCACGGCTCGACCTTCGGCGGCAACCCGCTGGCGTCCGCCGTCGGCCTCGCGGTCGTGCGCCTGCTGGCGACCGGCTACTACCAGGAGCGCGCGGCTGCACTGGGCGCCCGGATGCGCGAGCGGCTCGACGCGCTGGTCGGGCACGGCGTCGTCGGGGTACGCAGTCTCGGGCTCTGGGCGGGGGTCGACATCGACCCCCGGCTCGGCACGGGCAAGGAGGTCTGCCTGCGGCTCGCCGAACGCGGCGTCCTGGCCAAGGACACCCACGGCTCCACCATCCGGCTGGCCCCGCCGCTCGTGGTCGAGCCGCACGAGCTCGACTGGGCGGTGGAGCAGCTGCGCGTGGTGATCGACGAGGTCGGCCGCGCCCGGGCGTCCTAGCGGCCATCCCGCGACATGTCCGACGGGGTCCCTTTTGTCGCCCGCAGGATGCGGCTAGCCTGCGACCGTTCAACCGCGAAGAGTTAACGCCTTTGAAACCACCAGAGGCTGCGGGACGAGCGGCGCGGAATCTAGCGTGCTCGCCGCACGGCTGGATCCAGCCGTGCCCACATCCCGGGGGGTCTTCCGTCGGCGGAGCACGCGCCGGTCGGCCTCCCCGAGCCGAAGGGATCTGCCCATGACACGTGGGACAGGGCGACCGGACGCGTTGCAGGGTCGGGGGCTCCGGACGCGCGGGCTCCGGCTCGCCGTGCCCGCGATCGCGGCCGTGGTCGCGGGCGCGATGCTGCCGCTTCCCGGCACCAGCGCCGATGCGGCGACGACCGCCAGGAGCGTGTGGAAGGACGTCTCCGACTCGCCGGCCGCGACGTACGAGGGGAAGCCGGCGGCCCTCGAGCCCGAGGAGTTCAACGCCGTCACGCTCGACCGGGCCGGCATCTCCACCGTCCTCGACGCCGCGCCCGCCGAGGGGCCGTCGATCACCGGGTCGGTCCTCGTGCTCCCCACACCCGACGGGAGCTTCGCACGTTTCACGATCAACGAGTACTCGATGATGGAGCCGGGGCTCGCCGCGAAGCACCCGGGGATCAAGACCTACAACGGCGTCGGTGTGGACGACCCGACGGCGACCGTGCACGCCGACCTCACCTCGCTCGGCTTCCACGCCTCCGTGCGCAGCGACGAGGGCGCCTGGTACGTCGACCCGTACTACAAGAACGACCAGAGCCTCTACATCAGCTACTTCGGCCGGGACCTGCCCGAGCCCGCGCCCGGAACCTTCATCGAGCGGGACGGCGCGGGGCTGGCCTCCGCGGCGGCCGTCGTCGGGGCGGCCGACGTCGAGGCGAGCGCCGGGCCGAGCATCGGGTCGGTGCTGCGGACGTACCGGCTGGCGCTCGTGACGGACCCGTCGTACGCAAACTACTTCGGCGCCGCGAACGTCACCTCCGCGAAGGTCACGCTCATGAACCGGGTGAACCAGGTCTACGAGGACGACCTGTCGATCCGCCTGGTGCTCATCGCGCAGAACGACGTGCTCAACTTCAACACCGCCGCGCAGACGACCGGCGCGAACGGGCCCTGTGGCGCGGCGCCGTGCTACACGACGGTGACGACGTGCAACGGCACCCTGCTCAACCGGAACCGCATCGTCATCGGGCAGCTCGTCGGCGCCAGCAACTACGACATCGGCCACATCGCGCTGGGGCTCAGCGGCGGCGGCGTCGCGAGCGCCGGCGTGGGCGCGAACGTGAAGGCCAACGGCTGCACCGGCCTGCCGAACCCGGTCGGTGACTACATGGCCATCGACTACGTGGCCCACGAGATGGGCCACCAGTTCTCCGGCAGCCACACCTTCAACGGCGTGCAGCGCAACTGCTCCGCGGGCAACCGCTCGGTCAATGCGTCGGTGGAGCCGGGCTCCGGCTCCTCGATCATGGCGTACGCCGGCATCTGCTGGCAGGACGACCTGCAGCCGCACAGCGACCCGTACTTCCACGCGTTCAGCCAGGAGCAGATCACCGGCTACGTCACCCGTGACCTGGCGCCGCTCAACGAGGTGCAGACCGTCTCGCTGCGCGACTTCGACACCGACGGCAACGACGCGTTCCAGCTGATCGTGAACGGCCAGCCGACAGCGCCGATCGTCCGCGGCGTCAACTACAGCGCCGCGGGGATCAAGGAGGCGCTGGAGTCCTCGCCGGGCTGGCCGGCGGGCGGCGTCGCGACCGTCGCCGGGTTCGCGAACGGCACCTTCAACGACACCGGGTTCCAGGTGACCTTCACCGGCACGCTCGCCGGGGTGAACGTCGAGCAGATCGGGATCGCGTTCCTGCCCGGGTCCTCCGGCTTCGTCGGCGAGACGGCGAAGGGCGGCCCGGCCGACAACAAGGGCTGGACGATCACCCCGACCGGCAACACGCCGCCGGTCGTCACCGTCGCGGGCAGCGAGTTCACCATCCCCTACCAGACCCCGTTCGTGCTGACCGGCGACGCCACGGACGCCGACGGCCAGCAGCCGATCTTCCTCTGGGAGCAGATGGACATCGGCGTGACCCCCGCGACGCCGACCACCCCCGCGGTGACCACGGGCACCTCGCTGGTCAACAACATCAAGCGCAACGGCCCGCTGTTCCGGACGTTCGGCACCCGCGCCAACGTCACCCCGGCCAACACGCTGCTCTACCACTCGCCCGGGCAGAACATCGCGACGACCGACCCGACCCGGGTCTTCCCGGACATGGCGCAGATCCTGGCGAACAACACCAACGCCAGGACCGGGGCCTGCCCACCGGCACCGCCGCTGCCGCCCAACAACGCGACGCCGCCGCCGGTCGACCTCGCCATCGTCGAGTGCTTCTCCGAGTTCCTGCCGACGCCGGTCTACACGACGCCCATGCACTTCCGGCTCACGGCTCGTGATCAGGTCACCGGAAGCGCGAGTCAGGACACCACCGTCAACCTGGCGCCCGGCACCGGCCCCTTCCTGGTCACCTCGCAGGCCACCGCGGCGCCGGTGAACTACGAGAACGCCCTCCCGGTGACCTGGGACGTCGCCGGCACGGCGGGCGCCCCGATCAACGCCACGGACGTCCGGATCAGCCTCTCCGTGGACGGCGGGGCCACCTTCCCGTACGTCCTGGCGGAGTCCACGCCGAACGACGGCTCCGCGTCGGTCGCGCTTCCGGCGGTCGGAACCACGCAGGCCCGGGTCAAGGTCGAGGCCGTCGGCAACATCTTCTTCGACGTCAACGACGCCGACTTCACCGTGCGGGCGTCGCTGGCCACCGTCGCGTCGACCCTCGACGCGCTCGTGGGCTCCGGCGACCTGGCCGCCAGCCTCGGCCGGGACGTGCGGGAGCTGCTGCTCGCCGCGCAGGTGGCGGACGCGAGCGGCGACAGCGCGACGGCCACGCAGCGCCTGCGCGAGCTGCAGGCCGTGCTCTACACCGCCTCCCCCAGCAAGCTGTTGCAGGGCGGGCTGACGCAGCTGACCACGCTGCTGGCCCCGTGGGTCTCGCCGGAGCCGGGGCTGTTCGCGTTGCTCTCGGCGGTCGGCGAGCAGGCGCGTGCCGGTGGCGTCGCACCGTCGGTGGCCCGGGCGTACCTCGCGGCCGTGCTCGACGCGTGGGGCGAGGTGGACGCCGGTGACACGGCGGGCGCCACGGCCGCCCTGCAGGCGCTGCGCGCGCAGGTCGAGGCGGCCGCACCCGGCAAGGTGACGGCGGCGGCGCGCACCGCGCTGCTGACGGCGGTCGACGGGGCCCTCGCCGGCCTCTGACCGCCCGCTGCACCGTCGCGGCCCCCGTACCCGTCCCGGGTGCGGGGGCCGCGCGGCCTGCCGCCCCCGGCGCGAGAGTCCGCGCAGGGGCGGGAAAACCGGCTGACGCCTCCAGCCGCCGCGGCTAGCGTCGGGATCATGACCAGCGCACCATCCGGGCCGCGATGACCGTGGACCGACAGCACCTCGTCTTCGACGCCGACGACACGTTGTGGGAGAACAACGTCCTCTTCGAGCGCGCCATCGACGACTTCATCGCGTGGATGGCCCATCCCACGCTCGAGCCGACGGCGATCCGCACGATCCTGCAGGACATCGAGCGGGCCAACTCGACGGCCCACGGCTACGGCAGCTCGGTCTTCCTGCGCAGCCTGCACGACTGCTTCGAGAAGCTCTCGGAGCGCCCCGCCGACGACGCGGCCCGCGCCTCGATCGAGGCCTTCGTCCAGCGCCTCCGCTCGGGCCAGGTCGAGCTGATCCCGGAGGTCGAGAGCACGCTGGCGACACTCGGTCGCCGGCACGACCTGCTGCTGCTCACCAAGGGCGCGGTCGAGGAGCAGCAGCGCAAGATCGACGCCTCCGGGCTCGCCGGCTACTTCCGTCGCGCGGTCGTCGTGCCGGAGAAGGACCCCGAGGCGTACGCCGCGCTCGCCGCCGCCGAAGGGCTCGACCCGGCCCGCAGCTGGATGATCGGCAACTCGGTCAAGTCCGACGTCAACCCCGCCCTGGCCGCCGGCTTCGGCGCGGTCTTCGTCCCGAACGCCAGCACCTGGGCCCTGGAGCACGCCGACCTGCCGGACCCGCTGCCGGCGCGGTTCCACGAGGTCGCGCGCTTCCCCGAGCTGCTCGGCCTCTTCTGACCCCCACCCAGCGGCCGCTCCTCACCCTCCACCCACCCCTCTCCCACCCCCGAGGCGGGGGGCAGAGGGGTGGGCGCGGGAGGGTCAGCTCAACGGCAGAAGGGGCGTGCCCCCATCGCGCTCAGGATGCCGTTGACGACGTGCTCCTCGAAGAACGGGTCGCCCTCGAGCGGGGTGTCCGTCCAGGCCGCGACGTCGTGGCCGAGGGACGTCACCCAGGAACGGCCGCCGTCGTAGTACTGGCACCAGGAGACGGGGTGGTCGCGGCCCATCCCCGGGTGGCCGTTGAAACCCACGGCGTTGCCGGCCGAGGCCTCGTCCATCTGCAGCAGGACGCGCACGTCCGACGGCTCGGGGACGAGGTTGTACCACTCGTCCGTGAAGCGCCACTCCCGCGGGAGCGCCGACGTGGACACGTCACGGCGGTTGACGGTACGCACCAGCCCGGGGCGGTTCGGGCCGTGGTCGTAGAAGTTCGCTCCGCCCAGCAGCCCCTGGAACCACGGCCAGTGGTACTCCGCGCCGAGGGTGTTGTGGATGGCCACGAACCCGCCGCCGGCGCGCACGTACTGCATCAGGCCGGTCTGCGCCGCGTCGTCGAGGATGTCGCGGGAGTTGCTGAGGAAGACCACCGCGTCGTACGGCAACAGCCTCCCCGGCGAGTCGAGCTGGGTGACGTCCTCGGTCCAGTCGACCGAGAAGCCGTGCTTCTGCCCCCACTGGATCACCCGGCGCTGGGCGACGTTGCCCTCGACCAGCGGGGGGTTCTTGCCCGGCCCGAGGAGAGGGCCGAGGTGGGCGTGCCGGGACACGCCCGTCCGGCTGTAGACCAGCACCTTCCACACGCCGTCGGCGCGGAACGGTGTCGGCCACTCGTGGTAGCACCTGGGGTCCGTCCCCCGGCAGACGCCGTAGTCGGCGACCTCGTCGTCGTCCCTTCCCCAGCGCTCGTGGCTCCCGTCCGCCGAGGACGGCCCCGGAAGCCCCACGAGCAGTGCCCCGAGCAGGGCGCACGCGGTGGCGAGCATCCCCGCCGTCGACCGCCTGCCCATGTCAGCGCCCGTACTCGGTCATGCGGCGGTACTGCTGGCCCACCTCGACCTTGGTGAGGGCCCGGTCGAGGAACATCAGGCTGTCCATCCGGCAGTTGCACGGGTTCCGCTCGGACAGGTCCTGCGGGAAGCTGCCCCCGATCTTGATGCCGCGCGGGTCGGTCGGCGAGGTGAGGTACGGCCGCGGGCCGGTCCCCTGCCACGGGTTGCCCGCCGCGGTGTAGGACCCGGGGATCGGCTTGCCGTTGCGGTAGAGGGCCATCGCCCCGGAGTCGAAGTCGAACGTCGCGGCCAGGTGGACCCACTCGCCCTGCGGGAGCAGGGTTCGCCAATCAGCGTTCGCCGCGTAGGTCCTCGACGCCCCGGTGTCGACCCGGCGCCCCAGCGCGACCAGCCGCAGGGTGCCGTTGACGTCGATGAGCTCGAGCAGCGCGCGGACCGCATGACCGTCGGAGTTGCCGGTCAGCACGCCTGCCAGGCCGATGGCGTTGTAGTAGTCGTCCGGGTTCGGGGTGTTGGTGTTCGGGCTCGGCCCCTCGCCGGTCATCTTGAACCATCCCATGACCGTGGTGCTCTGCACCGCGTTGAAGGCGCGCAGCGAGGGGACGCCGGTGGGCGAGTAGACGCCGGCCTTCCAGGCCCCCCGTCCCGCGGCCGGGTCGGCCTGCTGCACCTGCAGGGAGTTCCGGCTCGCGCGGAAGGCACCGTCGCGCATGCGCATGTCGTCGCCCCCGTTGACCAGGGCGATGTCCGTGCCGGACAGCCCCTGGTCGTCCTCCTTCGCCGAGTCACCGGCGACGGGGTGCTCGAAGTCGTAATACGCCTGCAGGTCACGCGCGACGTTCGGGTGCACCACCGCGTCGCGCTCGAGGCGCTGGACGCCGACGACCTTCCACACCTTCCCGTTGGCCTTCGCGATCAGGTAGAGCTCGCCCTCCGCGTCCCGGCCGAACCGCAGGTCCACGCGGTTGTCGCCGGCGAGGATCGGCATGGACGTCTCGCGCCCGTCCGTCGTGAACACGGCGAGCTCGTGCATCGGCGCCAGCTCCCCGCTGCCGCGCACCATCTTCGCTTCCTCGGTGTAGAAGATCCGGCCGTCGACGAGGTCGCCGAAGATGTACGTCCCGCCCAGCTTGCCGAGCTTCTTCCCCCGGTAGACGTAGCCGCCGCTGACCGCATGGCCGACGTCCGCGGTGCAGGAGTAGCCGGGCGGCGGGTCGTGGTCGTACGCGGCGACCGGGTAGGTGAAGCCGTAGGACTCGTCGTCCTCGGGCAGGCTGTAGAGGTTGCAGCGGTCGGTCTTGTCGTAGCGGAACGGCCCCTCGCGCTGCGGCCAGCCGAGGTCGTCGCCGGCACGCACGTCGTACACGGCCTCGAGGTCCTTCTCGCCGATGTGGCCCATGAACATGCGCTTCCTGCCGCCCGGGTCCCAGCTGAACCGGTGCGGGTCGCGCATGCCGATGGCGAAGATCTCGCCCAGGGCGCCCGCCTGCCCGACGAACGGGTTGGCGGCGGGGATGCCGTACCGGCCGTTCGCGCTGTCCCGGCCGAGCGGGTCGACACGCAGGATCTTCCCGTGCGGCACGGCGAGGTCCTGCGGGTCGTCGTTGCCCACGGCCGCGCCCAGCCCGCCGTCGCCGGCGGCGATGTAGAGCAGGCCGTAGTCGTCGTCACGTGGGGTGGCGTTGGGGTTGAAGTCGATCTGCTGGATGCCGTGGATCTGGCCCCCGAAGCCGAGGCGGAGCACCTCGCGCCGGGTGCCGCTGAAGACGTCGGCGGCCGGGTCGGTGGCCCTCCACTCGGTGATGACGCCGTGGAAGATCGTCCCCCGCTGCGGCGTCAGGTCCGGGGTCTTGGTCGTCAGTGCCCCGAAGGCCTCCGTGTGGACGGTGTAGAAGAGCCCGTTCGCCCCGAAGGCGGGATGGAAGGCGGCGAAGCCGAAGCCCTGGCCGAGGCCGCGGCCGGAGAAGAAGTCGGCCCCGACCGCCTCGCGGACGTCGAGGTACTCCCATGGCTCACCGTCGTCGTCGAGCATGTAGAGCGAGCCGTTGAGGTCGGGGACGTACAGCCGGCCCGAGCCGTCGCGGACCTCCGCGAGGTTGTTGATACGCGCGTGCCGCATCAGCCGGACGTCGGTCGGCGCCGGCACCGGCTCGGACTTCGGGAACTGCGCGAACTCCTCGACGACGAGCCCGAGGCGCGGCGCGGCCGCCTCCTCCGGGACCGGGTCCGTCAGGACGACGCTCGCCGCCGCCGACACGTCCGGGGCCGCGCCGCTCGACGCCGCGGTGACCGGCACGAGAAGGGCTGCCGCCGCGACGGCCGCAGCCGGGATCAGGTGTTTGGGCTTCCTCATTGCACCCACCGTTCGGAGAGAGTGATGTGGTGTGCGTAAGCGCTTACGCGGAAGTTACGCGCGTGTTTCCCGTAAAGTCAATGGCGTTGGGGGCTCAGAGGTAGGGCTCGACCAGCTCGACGTACCGGCGGGCCATGGTGGCCAGGACCCGGTCGCCGGGCGCCGCCCAGACGTCGGCGTTGAAGATCTCGACCTCCACGTCCCCCGAGTAGCCCGAGCGGGCCACGGCCGTCGTGAAGGACGCGAAGTCGACGTGGCCGTCGCCCATCATCCCGCGCGCCAGCAGCGTGTCGGCCGGCAGCGGGGTCACCCAGTCGCAGACCTGGTAGCTGACGATGCGCTCGCCGGAGGACTCCAGCAGGGCGTGCACGCCTGGCTCCCACCACAGGTGGAACGTGTCGACGACGACGCCGACCTCGTCCGGTGCGTGCGGCGCGGCGAGCTCGAGAGCCTGCGCCAGGGTGGAGACGACCCCGCGGTCCGCGGCGTAGACGGGGTTCATCGGCTCGATGCCCAGCACGACGCCGCGCTCGCGAGCGTACGGCACCAGCGTCGCGACCGCCTCCGCCACGCGCGCGCGGGCCGCGGCCAGGTCGCGGTCCCCCGGCGGCAGCCCGCCCGGCACGAGCACCAGGGTGCGCGCGCCCAGCTCCGCCGCCTCGTCGATCGCGGCCCGGTTCGCAGCGACCGCCGCGGCCCGGCCGGCCCCGTCGCTCGCCGTGAAGAACCCACCCCGGCACAGCGAGGAGACGCGCAGCCCGGACTCGCGCACCCAGCGGGCCGCCCGCCCCAGGCCGACCTCCGCCACCGGCTCGCGCCAGAGCCCGACCGCGGGCAGCCCCGCCGCGCGCGCGCCGTCCAGCGCCTCCCGCAGGCTCCATCTCGCGGTGGTGCGCTGGTTCAGCGACAGCCGGCCCAGGCGGGCGTCCCCCGGCTGCGGCGTGGACACGCGGGCGGGCGCGCCACCAGGGACGTCCGACTCGACCTCGGCGGCCAGGCCCGTCACGGGACCGCCCCCGCCGTCCGCAGCAGGAGGGTGACCCGCTCCGCGGCGAGATCGGGGTCGGGCAGGAGCTGTGCCTCGTTCGCCAGCTCGAAGGCGCGCGCGAGGTGGGTGATCGAGCGGGCCGACTGCAGGCCGCCCACCATCGTGAAGCCGGGCTGGTGACCGGAGACCCACGACAGGAATGCGATTCCTGTCTTGTAGTAGTAGGTCGGGGCCTGGAACAGGTGCCGGGACAGCGGCAGCGTCGACGTCATCTCCGCGTCGTACGTCGCACCGTCACCCGCGTCCAGCGCGGCGAGTGCCGCGCCCGCCGCGGGCGCCACCGCGGCGAACGCGCCGAGCAGCGCGTCGGAGGAGTGCGTCCCGTCCCCGCGGATGAGCTCGGGGTAGTTGAAGTCGTCGCCGGTGTAGAGCCGTACCCCGGGCGGCAGGGCCGCGCGTAGCCGTCGCTCGTGGCCCGCGTCGAGCAGGGAGACCTTGACCCCGTCGACGTGCTCGGCGTGGTCGTGGACGAGCCCGAGGAACGCCGCGGTCGCGGCCGCGACGTCGGCCCCGGCCCAGTAGCCGCGCAGTGCGGGGTCGAACATCTCGCCGAGCCAGTGCAGGATCACCGGCGACCCGGCGAGCGGGACGACACGGTCGTAGACCCGGCGGTAGTCGTCGGGGGTGGCGGCGAGCGCTGCCAGCTGGCGGGAGGCCATCACGATGACCTGCGCGCCGGTCGAGGCGACGAACTCGACCTGCTCCGCGTAGGCCTCGGCGACGTCGTCGAGCGTCCGCAGGTCGGGCCGGTGGTCCGTCCCCGCCCCGGCCGCGATGCGCGCGCCGAGCGCCAGCGCCTGCCCGCTGCTCCGGCGCACCAGCTCGCGGACGGCGGCCCAGTCCAGCCCCATCCCGCGCTGCGCGGTGTCCATCGCCTCCGCCAGGCCCAGCCCGTAGCGGAACAGGTGCCGGCGGAACGCGAGTGTCGACTCCCAGTCGACCACGGCCGGCGCGCCGGGCACGTTCTCCCCGAGCGGGTCGGCGACGACGTGGGCCGCAGCGAACGCGACCCGCTCCCGGAAGCCGCCCGGGTGCTCGGGCCAGGCCCGGGGCTCGCGCAGTGCCACGGCCCTCCACCCGGACGTCCCCGGCAGCTGGACGGTCCCGCCGCGGTGGCGGACCGCCGCCTGCGTCACGGGGCCACCGTGCCGGCCGTCGCCATGGGGACCCGCACGCCCTCGGCGGAGGAGCGCAGCCCGGCCTCGACGAGCTGCAGCCCGCGTACACCCGCCCGGAAGTCGTAGGGATGGGGGCGCCCGGCGTCGACGTCGCTCAGGAACTGCTCCCACTGGGCGCGGAAGCCGTTGCCGAAGACCTCGTTGTCGGGGACCTGCTGCCACTGGCTGCGGAAGTCCTCGGTCGTCGGCAGGTCCGGGTTCCATACCGGTTTCGGGGTCAGCACGCGCGGTTGGACCCTGCAGCCGAAGAGCCCGGCGACAGCGGACCCGTGCGTCCCGTCGACCTGGAACTCCACCAGCTCGCTGCGGTCCACGCGCACGGCCCACGAGGAGTTGATCTGCGCGATGACTCCGCCGGAGAGCTCGAAGATGCCGTAGGCCGCGTCGTCCGCGGTGGCCTCGTAGGACTCGCCCTGCTCGTCCCACCGGCGCGGGATGTGGGTGACGGCTCTCGCGGTGACCGCCTCGACGGCGCCGAAGAGGTTCTCCAGCACGTAGTTCCAGTGGCAGAACATGTCCAGGACCATGCCGCCGCCCTGGTCGGCCCGGTAGTTCCAGCTCGGCCGCTGGGCCGGCTCGAGGTCGCCCTCGAAGACCCAGTAGCCGAACTCGCCGCGCACCGAGAGGATCCGCCCGAAGAACCCCGCGTCGATCAGCTTCTTGAGCTTGCGCAGGCCCGGGAGGTAGAGCTTGTCGTGGACGACCCCGGAGATGATGCCGGCCGAGTCGGCGGCGTCCACGAGCTCGAGGCCTTCGGCGACCGTCTCCGCGATGGGCTTCTCGGTGTAGACGTGCTTGCCCGCCGCAGCGGCCTTGAGGATGGCCTTGGTCCGCTCGCTGGTGACCTGCGCGTCGAAGTAGACGGCGGCCGTGTCGTCGGCCAGCACTGCGTCCAGGTCCGTCGAGAACTCCGCGACCCCGTGCAGGTCGGCGATCGCGGCCAAGCGGTCGGCCCGCCGCCCCACGAGAACCGGCTCGACCTGCAGCCGGGAGCCGTCGGGCAGGAGGACCCCGCCGTCGTCCCGGATCGCCAGGATCGACCGCAGCAGGTGCTGCCGGTAGCCCATGCGACCCGTGACGCCGTTCATGATGATGCGCACCGTGCGCTGTGCCATCGGACTGCTCACCTCTCGTCGGGGACGGTCGTCACGGGACGCCCACCCAGGTAGATCTCGCCGAGCCGCCGGTCGGCGAGGAGGTCCGGCGCCGGCCCGGACAGATGCACCCGGCCCAGGTCGAGCACGCAGCCGATGTCGGCCGTCTCCAGTGCCCGCCGGGCGTTCTGCTCCACGATGAGGACGGCGACGCCCGCCTCGCGCATGCGGGCCACCTGCTCGAAGACCGTTGTCGTCGTCTTCGGGTCCAGCCCCATGGACGGCTCGTCGAGGAGCACGACCTTCGGGCTCACCATCAGGGACCGGGCGAACT
Organism: Motilibacter aurantiacus; assembly: GCF_011250645.1. Classification (NCBI taxonomy): domain Bacteria; kingdom Bacillati; phylum Actinomycetota; class Actinomycetes; order Motilibacterales; family Motilibacteraceae; genus Motilibacter; species Motilibacter aurantiacus. Next base: position 80,062 of record NZ_JAANNO010000008.1, on the reverse strand, counting down.
CCACCTGCTTCTGCTGGCCGCCGGACAGCAGCCCCGCCAGGGCGTCCCAGCGCTCGCCCACCACCGGGAAGAGGCGCTGGACGGCCGTCACGCGCTCGGCGACGACCGATCGGTCCCGCACGCTGTAGGCCCCGAGCATGACGTTCTCCGCCACGGTCATCTCGCGGAAGACGCTGTGCCCCTGCAGCACGTGGGCCATCCCCGAGCGCAGCATCTGCTGCGGGCCCTGGCCGGTCACGTCCACCCCGTCGACGACGACGCGACCGGACCGCGGCTTCAGCAGCCCGCTGGCGACCTTGAGGACGGTGGACTTGCCGGCGCCGTTGGGGCCGACGAGGCAGACCACGGACGCGGGCGGGACCCGTACCGTCAGCCCGCGCAGCACCATGGCCGCCCTGCCGTAGCCGGCCTGGACGTCGACCAGCTCGAGGAGGTACTCAGACGCCAAGGTAGGCCTCCAGCACGCGTGGGTCCGCCTGCACGGACCAGGGCGGCCCCTCGGCGATCGGCCGCCCGCGGTCGAACACGACGACGTGGTCGGACAGGCTCATCACCATCTCCATGTTGTGCTCGACGATGAGGAAGGTCTTGCCCTCGGCGTTGAGCTCGCGGACGAGGGTGCCGATGCGGCCGATGAGCGCCGGGTTCACGCCGCCGGCGGGCTCGTCGAGCAGGATCGTCTCGGGGTCCGCCATGAGCACGCCGGCGAGCTCGAGCAGCTTCTGCTGCCCGTAGGACAGGTTGCGGGCCTCCAGGCCCTCCACGTGGTCCAGCCCGACGCGCGCCAGCCAGCCGCGGGCGCGGTCGACGAGCTCGCGGTCGTACGCGCCGGACAGCAGCGTGCGCAGGGTGCGGGCCCGCGCCGCCACGAGGACGTTCTCCAGCGCCGTCATCCGCGGGAAGACCCGGCAGAGCTGGAAGCTGCGCCCGATGCCGGCGGCGGCGACCCGGTGCGGCGCCCAGCCGGTGATCTCCTTGCCGCGGTACGTCACCCGGCCCGTGTCCGGGCGGATCATCCCGGTCACGCAATTGAAGAACGTCGTCTTGCCCGAGCCGTTCGGCCCGATGAGGGCGTTGACCCGGCCGTGGTGGAAGGTCACCGACGCGTCGTTCACCGCGCAGACCCCGCCGTAGCTCTTCGTCAGCCCGGTCGTCGCCAGCCCCGGCTCGACCGCGCCGGCCCCGGCGGCCGCGGAGGCGAGCTGCCCGGCGCTCATCGGGCCGCCTCCGAGCGGGCTGCGGTGCGCTGCCCTTCGGCCGGGCCCGGCTGCCCGGGCATGCCCTCCCGTCCGGAGTCCTGCGCGAGCAGCTCCTCGGCCGTCACCTCGCGGATCGAGCTCTGGCCGGGCCCCAGCCGGCGCAGCAGGTCGCCGAGGAACGGCAGCATGCCGTCGGGCATGAAGAGCACGACGAGCGCGAGCAGCAGGCCGGCCGCGACGAGGTGGAACTGCGTGTCGCCGAACTCGAGCTTGAAGTACTCGAGCGCGGAGCCGACGACCACCGCTCCGACGACCGGGCCGAACAGGTTGCGGATGCCGCCCAGCAGCGCCATGAGCACCATGTAGGACCCGACGAGGATGGAGAACTGGAAGATGGGGTCGAGGTCGCCGAACCAGAGCGCGTAGAGCCCGCCCCCCAGCGCGGTGAACGTCGCGGAGACGACGAACGCCACCAGCTTGTAGGCGAAGGTGGGCACGCCCAACGACTGGGCCTTGTCCTCGTCCTCGCGGATCGCCTTCAGCCCCATCCCGAAGCGGGAGCGGTCGATGGCCCACCAGGTCAGCAGCGCCAGGCAGAGCAGGGCCGCGAACAGGTAGTAGAAGACCAGGTGGTGCTCGGGGCGCAGCAGGCCGGGGAAGGGCCGCGGCACGTTCAGGCCGTTGGACCCGCCGGTGAAGGACGCCCAGCTCTGGAAGACCAGGAGCAGGATGAGCACCAGCGCGATGGAGACGATGACGAAGGACGCGCCGCGCACGCGCAGCGCAGCGATCCCGATGGGGACCGCGAGGACCGCGACCGATGCCGCGGCGAGCACGAGCGCGCCGAAGCTCGGCACGTCCGCCTTGGTGACGAGCAGCCCGGTGCCGTACGCCCCGAGCCCGAAGTACGCCGCGTGCCCCAGCGAGATGTAGCCGGTGAACCCGCCCATGAAGTTCCACGACGTCGCCAGCACGGCGTAGTTCGCGACGACCACGCCGGCCGAGAGGATGTACGCGTTCGGGGCCAGGACGGGGAAGGTGAAGACGAGCGCCGCGGCGGCGAGGAGCAGACCCCAGCGGGCGGCCCGCAGCGCGGAGGGGTCAGAAACGCTGCGCAAGGCGTCCTCCGAAGAATCCCTGGGGACGGACCATGAGGGTCGCGAAGAGCGCGACGTAGAAGACGGTCTGCGCCCACGTGGTGCCCATCTCGAGCTGCAGCAGGCTCTGCAGGATCCCGAGCGCCATCGCGGCGATCGCCGCGCCGGGGATGCTCCCCAGCCCGCCCACGACGATGATGGCCATGAGCGGCCCGATCCAGTGCCAGTGCAGGGACGGGTAGATCGTGGAGTCGAGCGCCAGCGCTGTGCCGCCGACGGCCGCCGTCGCGAGGCCGAGCCCGAAGCCGTAGCCCGCCACGCGGTCGGTGTCGATGCCGACCAGCGCGGCGGCGTCGCGGTGCTGGATCGTCGCCCGCAGCGCCTGGCCCAGCCTGCTCCGCTTGAGCAGCAGGTAGAGCCCGAGCAGCGCGGCGGCTGCCAGGCCGAACGCGATGAGCTTCACGACCGCGACCCGCGCCCCGAAGAGCTCCAGGCTCGACCCGCTGTAGCCGAGCTGGATGCGGCGCTGCGTGCCGCTGAACACGTAGCCGAGCAGGCCCTCGATGACCAGCGCCACGGCGAAGGTGAGCAGCACCGACATCATGGTGAGGGTGACCGGGCTGAGCCGCCGGATCAGCAGACGCTGCATGAGGACGCCGGCCACGAAGAAGAGCGGGACGGTCAACGCGAGCGAGAGCAGCGGGTCCAGCCCGGTCCTGTCGTTGAACCACCACGCGAGGTAGGCCGCGAGGATGAGGAACGCGGAGTGCGCGATCATCACCACCCGCATCACCCCGAAGTAGAGCGTGAGGCCTGCGGCGAGCAGGGCGTACAGGCCGCCCAGCAGGACGCCCAGGACCAAGCTCTGGAAGACCAGCTGCGGGGAGGTCACGGGGGCGTCACCACGCCGGCTTCGGGAACAGGAAGTCGGCTTCCTTCTGGTCCTCCGGGAGGACGATCTGGATCTCCCCGTCGACGTACTGCTGGATCAGGTGGGCGGCCTCCGGCCGGCCGACCTCGTCCCACGACAGCGGCCCGACGACCGTCTCGACCGTGTTGTCGCGCAGCCAGTCGATGAGACGCTGCTGGCAGTCACCCTGCTCTGCGCAGCCCACGGCCTCCACCGCCGCCGCCACGACCTGCCCGGTGGTGTAGGCGTTCGCCTCGTCCTCCGAAGGAGGGTTCCCGAATTGCGCGGTGTACTTCTCCACGAACTCGACGTTGCTCGGGTAGTCGGCCTTGGTGGTGTAACCGGTGGGGGACAGGATTCCCTCGGTCTTCTCGCCGATCGCCTTCGAGAACTCGGGATTCGTCGGCGCGGTCGAGAATGCCGCCATCTTCGGCTGGTAGTCCAGCTGCTGCAGTGCGACGATGAGGTTGACGGCGTCCTGGTACTGCGAGCCGCCGACCAGCATGTCGGCCTTCGCGTCCGCGATCTTGGCCGCGATGCTGCTGAAGTCCGTGGTGTTGGGCGGGTAGACCTCGTCCGCGACCGTCCTGATGCCGCCCGCCTCGAGCTTCTCCTTCAACCCGTACGCCGTGCCCTGCGCGAACGGGTCGTCCATCGCCGCGTACGCGACCGTCTTCGGGCGTTGGCCCTCCGGCATCGCGAGGATGTGCTCGGCGAGGTAGTTGTAGTGGTCGTTCGCGACCGCGGGCGCCGCGTAGAAGAGGTTGTCGAAGCCCTGTTCGAAGACCTCCGCCGCGGCGCCGGCCGGCTCGACGAAGAGCATCCCGTACTCCTTCGCCACGCGGGCGGAGGGCACGACGAGGCGGGTGGAGAAGGGCCCGAAGACCAGGTCCACCTCGTCCTGGGCGATGAGGGACTCGTAGTCGGCGACGACCCGGTCGGCGTTCGACTGGTCGTCCAGGACCTTCAGCTCGACCTGGCGCCCGAGCAGGCCTCCGGAGTCGTTGACGATCTTCGCCCAGGCCTCGTAGCCGCGCTGCACCCCCTTGCCCGGCTCGGAGAAGTCGCCGGTCAGCGGGAGCGAGACCCCGATGGTGATCGGCTCGGTCGTGTCGCCGCCCCCTGCGTCGGACTCGTCGGACGATGCGTTGTCCACGGCCGAACAGGCGCTCATCAGGAGGGCGCAGATCCCAACACCCGCTGCGATGCGCAGGCGGGAACGGCTCGACTGCATACGCGTAGCTCCTCGTCGTCGAGGTACGTAAGCGCTTTCGTAGCGCGCTCGTACACTAGGACGGCCCGTCGGTGCGGGCAAGGGACACGGCCCGGCGAATCGGACGAATTTCGGAGGTGGGCGCGATGCCACGGTCGGGCGCCAGCACGCGGCTGATCGACGTGGCCGAGCGCGCGGGCGTCTCCATCGCGACGGCGTCACGCTCGCTGCGGGGGCAGGACGGCGTCAGCGAGGCGGTCGCCGCCCACGTCCGCCAGGTCGCCACCGACCTCGGCTACGTCGTCAACGTGCACGCCCGGACGCTCGCCGGGGGGTCGACCTCCATCGTCGGCCTCATCGTGCACGAGATCGGTGACCCGTACTTCTCCGAGATCGCCAGCGGTGTGGTGCACCTCGCCACCGCCCGCGGGCTCACGGTGCAGATCTGCCACTCCGGGCGTGACCCCCTCACCGAGCTCTCCCAGATCCGGACCCTGCTCGCCCACGGCACCCAGGCCGTGCTGATCGCCGGCTCGGGCTACGTCGACCCCAACCTGCAGGCGGAGGCGGACCGGGAGCTGCGGGCGTTCCAGGCAGCGGGCGGCCGCGCCGCCGTCATCGGACGGCACTTCCTGCGCACCGACGCCGTGCTCCCCGCCAACGTCGCCGCCGGCGACGCGATCGCCGAGCACGTGCTCTCGCTCGGGCACCGGCGGATCGCCGTGGCCGCCGGCGCCCCCATGCTGACGACGGTGGAGGACCGGGTCGCCGGGGTCCGTACCGCCTGCGCCCGGCACGGCCTCGCGCCGGAGGACGTCCCGGTCGTCCACTCCGCCTTCACGCGGGACGGGGGCCGGGAGGCCGCCGAGCAGATCCTGGACGAGCACCCGGGAACCACGGCCGTCCTGGCCCTCAACGACGTGATGGCCATCGGCGTCCTCTCGACGCTGCGGGCGCGCGGCGTCTCGGTGCCGGCGGACGTGTCCGTCGTGGGGATCGACGACATCGCGGTCGCCGCAGACCTCGCGCCCGGCCTCACGACGGTCCGGCTGCACATGACCCAGCTGGGCGAGCTGGCTCTGGCGATGGCCCTGAAGCCGCCGTCGTCACGCCCGCGGCGACGGTCGAGCGGGCACGAGCTGGTCGTGCGCGACTCCACCGCCCCGCCGCCGGGCCACCGCGGCTGAGTCAGCCGGGCACGAGGCCGTCGTCGACGAGGCGCTCGCCGAGCAGGGCCAGCAGACGTGGGGCGTCGGCTATGCAGACGGCGACGTCGGGCTCGAGGTCGGTCAGCGCGTACGCCGCCTCGACGCCCGCCGCGCGCAGCAGGTCGTCGCCCAGCGACCGCCTCCCGCACACCCCGACCACGCGGGCGCCGGCCCGCCGCGCGGCGGCGGTGACGCCCATCACCGCCTTGCCGTGCAGCGTCTGCTCGTCGAGCGACCCCTCGCCCACGACGACCAGCCCGGCGCCCTCCACCCGGTCGGCGAAGCCGACGAGCTCGAGCACCAGCTCGACCCCGGGGCGGAGCGCCGCACCGAGCAGCGCGACGGCCGCGTACCCCACACCACCCGCGGCGCCCGCCCCCGGCGCTCCGCGCACGTCGCTCCCGGTGGCCGCGGACACCACGTCCGCCCACCGGGTGAGCGCGCCGTCGAGGAGCTCGACGTCGGCCGCCGAGGCGCCCTTCTGCGGCCCGTAGACCACGGCGGCACCGGCCGGACCGGTCAGCGGGTTGTCGACGTCGCAGGCGACGACCACCTCCGCCGTCACGAGCCCAGGGTGCAGGCTGCTCAGGTCCAGCCGGTCGAGCCCGGCCAGGGCGGCGCCGCCCGGGCCGAGCTCGTGGCCCGAGGCGTCCAGCAGGCGGGCGCCCAGGGCCTGCAGGAGGCCGGCGCCCCCGTCGGTGCTCGCGCTGCCGCCGATACCGAGGACGACCCGGCGGCAGCCGGCGTCGAGCGCGGCCCGCACCACCAGGCCGGCCCCGGCCGTGCTCGCGGTCAGCGGGCGCGGGGCGCCGCCGGGCAGCCGGGCGAGGCCGCAGGCGTCCGCGAGCTCGACGATCGCGGTGCCCCCCGCACGGGCGTACGCGGTGACGACCGGCTCGCCCGTCGGGCCGGGCACCGTGACGGGCACCCGCTCCCAGCCGGCCCGCAGCGCCGCGGCCAGCGTGCCGTCACCACCGTCGGCCACGGGAGCGTCCACCACGTCGAGGCCGGGCAGGCGGGCCAGCAGCCCCCGACGCAGCGCGGCGGCGACCTCATCGGCCGTCGCCGAGCCCTTGAACTTGTCGGGGGCGAGCACGACGCGCGGGCTGCGGCTCACGGGACCAGCAAACCAGAACGGGTGACGCCGAGATGCTCCACGACCCTCCGGTGTGTCCCCTTCGCCCGCTGATTTGTCACGCCGCCGTCATGGACCCCGTCGCACGCCTGTCGATAGCAATGGACCCGGCGACGAGCCTGTCGTCATTCAACGGGAGGTGTGACGAACGTGATTTCGCGACAGCGACTGGCGCCGGTGGCGCTCGCGGGCGTGGCGGCGGTCGCGCTGGCGGGTGGCCTCGCCGCCCCCGCGCACGCCGCGAGCAACAAGCCGGCGGCGACGACGACGGTGGACTCGTGCAAGGCCACGTACACGCTGAACGGCTCGTGGAAGGGCCGCAGCACCGGCTTCACCTCGACAATCCGGTTCTGGAACACCGGCACCGCGCCCATCACCGACTGGACGCTCCAGTTCACCTTCTCCGGCTCGGGGCAGCAGGTGGCCAAGCTGTGGAGCGCGGACTGGACGCAGAGCGGCTCGACCGTGACGGCCAAGCCGCTGCACTTCAACCAGACGATCCAGCCGGGCAAGCAGCTGACGATCGGCTTCATCGCCAACGGGGTCAGCGGCAACCCGACGAGCGTCACGCTGAGCGGGACCGCCTGCGGCGAGACGGCCTCCAGGGGCCGGGCGAGCACCGGGCTGGCGGGCACCCTCAGCCAGATGGTCGAGGGCTACGCCGCGTCCGGCGACCTGCGCGACGGGCTGCTGAAGTCGGTCCGCAACCGGGTGCAGCAGATCCAGCGCGACGAGGCGCGGGACAACCAGAAGCTCGAGATCTACCACCTGCGCCAGTTCCTCAAGCAGTTCACCTACAAGCGCGGCCAGGAGGACATCACCGCGGGCGCCCGCACGGAGCTGCAGAGCTTCGCCCGCACGATGCTGAACGGCCTCCTCTGACCGTTCGTTGAAGCGCTCTTCGCCGAAGGTGCCGACGTTCGTTCGCACGTCGGCACCTTCGGTGTGCCGTCGGTCGCCCGGGCTTGGGACAATCGGCCCGTGACCGGCACCGTGCTCGTCGTCGAGGACGACGACAACATCCGCGCCGTGCTCCGCATGGGGCTCGAGGACGAGGGCTACTCCGTCCACGAGGCGGCGACGGGGGAGGCGGCGGTGGGCATGATGCGCACCGACCCGACCGAGTTCATGATCGTCGACGTCATGCTGGGCGGCATGGACGGGCTGGCCTGCATCCGCTCGGTCCGCGGGTTCAGCGACATCCCGATCGTGGTGATCAGCGCGCGCACCGGCACCGACGACGTCATCGCGGGGCTCGAGGCGGGGGCGGACGACTACGTGCCCAAGCCGTTCATGGTGCGCGAGGTGGTCGCACGGCTGCGCGCCCTCCGCCGCCGGCTGAGCCGGCAGGCCCGCCCCGGTGCCCCTGCCCCGGCCGGCCCACCGCCCGTGGTCGTGATCGACGGCGCCGACGAGCTCGTGCTCTCCCCGGAGGAGGGCGTCCTGCGCCGCGGCGAGCTGCGGGTGCACCTCACGACCACCGAGTTCCGGCTGCTCTGCGAGCTCGCGGACGCCGGCGGCCGCGTCGTGAGCCGGCAGGACCTGCTCGCGCGTGTCTGGGAGCACGGGTTCTACGGCGACGAGCGGCTGGTCGACGTCCACGTGCGCAGGCTCCGGCTCAAGATCGAGCCCGTCCCGGCCAGCCCGCGCTACGTGGTCACCGAGCGCGGGCTGGGCTACCGCCTTGTCACCGCCTGACCAGGCCCCCGCGCCCCGGCGCGGGGCGCTGCTCGCCGGCCTGCGCGGCCGGGTCGGGGCGGCCGTCGCCGGCGGGGCCGTCCTCGTCTGCGCGGTCTTCGCGGTCGCGACGTACCTCATCGCCCGGCAGGTGCTGACCGCGCAGCGCCAGGACGCGGCCCTGCGCCAGGCGTACCTCGACGCCCGGTTCCTCCGCTCCGAGCTCGGCACCGCCGGCACCTCGCCCGCCGACGCGCTCGACGCCCTGGACCCGCAGGGGGCGACGGCCGTGCTGCTGCGCCGGGGGGACGAGTGGTACTCCTCGTCGTTCACCCTGGACGCCGACGCGGTGCCCGCCGCCCTGCGGCCGGCCGGGGGGCTGCGCAGCCCGGCGTACCTGCCGGCCCGGGTGGACGACGAGCTGGCCCTGGTCGTGGCCGTTCCCGTCCCCGCCGTGGACGCCACGGTCTACGAGATCGCACCGCTGGAGGAGCTGCAAGGGACGTTGCGGGTCCTCGCGACGCTCCTCGCTGCCGGCACCCTCGTCGCCGGCGTGCTGGGCGCCCTCCTCGGACGGTGGCTGGGGCGGCGGGCGCTGCGCCCGCTCGAGCCGATGCGGGCGACCGCGGCCGCGATCGGCGCCGGGGACCTCGGGCGCCGGTTCCCGGCCACGTCCGACCCGGCGTTGAGCGGGATCGTCACCGCCTCCAACGCCATGGTCGGGCGGCTGCAGGAGCGGATCGAGCGCGACGCCCGCTTCGCCGCGGACGTCAGCCACGAGCTGCGCTCGCCGCTCACCACGCTCGCGGCCAGCGTGGAGCTGCTCGAGGCGCGCAACGACGGCCCGCCCGAGCGCCGGCGGGAGGCCCTCGACCTCGCCCACGCGGAGCTCGGCCGGTTCCAGCGGCTGCTCGAAGGGCTGCTGGAGCTGGCCCGTGCCGACGCCGATCCGCGCGACGCCGTCGCCGACGGCCAGCTGCTGGACCTCGGAGACCTGCTCCGGCACGTCCTGCGTGAGTCCGGGCGCCCGCAGGGCCTGCTCGACGCGCCGGCGGGCCCGCTGCGGGTGCGCGGCGACAAGCTGCGGCTCGCGCGGCTGGCGGCGAACCTGCTCGACAACGCCGACCGGCACGGGGGCGGGGCCACGGCCGTGACCCTCCGCCGGGACGAGGAGCGCATCGTGCTGACCGTCGACGACGCAGGCCCTGGGGTCGCCCCCGCCGACCGGGAGCGCGTCTTCGAGCGCTTCGCGACCGGGGGCGGCCCGCGCGCATCCAGCGGCGGCACAGGGCTCGGCCTCGCGCTCGTCGCGGAGACCGTGGCGGCGCACCACGGCACGGTGCGGTGCTGCGAGAGCCCGGCCGGCGGCGCGCGCTTCGTCGTGGCCCTTCCCCTGGCCGCCCCGTGACCAGGAGGGCCGCGGGCGCGGTCGTGGCGGGCGCCGTGCTGGCCGCCGTCACGCTCGCCGGCTGCGGGGTCCGGGAGGGACGCGCCCCGACGTACGTCGACCCGGAGGCCGTGCCGTACGGCCTGCTGGCCTCCCCCCTCCCGGGCGGGGGCCCGGCCGCGTCCGGCGAGCGCCTCGCCGGCGGGCCGGCGGTCTACTTCGTGCGCGACGGGCGGCTCGAGCCGACGGCGGCGCCGGCGCGCAGCGGGACCGGCCTCGACCAGCTCGACCAGTTGCTCGCCGCCCTGGCCTCCGGCCCGACAGCGCCCCAGCTGCAGCGCGGCATCGGGACCGCGCTCCCTCCGGGGGTGGCGCTGCGGGTCAGCGCCGTGCGGGAGGGGGTGGCGACCGTCGACCTGTCCGGCGAGCTGCGCGGCCCCGACGTGGACCAGGGGCCGCTCGCCGTCGCGCAGATCGTCTTCACGGTCACGTCCCTGCGCGGCGCCGAGCGCGTCGTGCTCACCCGTGACGGCTCCCCGCTCTCCGCGCCGCTGCCCGACGGGTCACTGGTGGACCGGGCGCTCACCGCGTCGGACTACGCCGCCGGAGCCGGCGGGTAGCGCGGAGGCGGCGCGAACGTCGCCCAGCCGCGGCGTACGGAGGCCCGGCACTGCTCCTCGGCGTCACCCGCCGCGACGAACAGCGCGACGAGCGTCGGTGGGACGTGCGCCGCGAGGGCCTCGGCCGGCAGCACCCCTGTCAGCACGAGGCTGACGACGCCGTGGCCGAACAGCCACTGCCGGGTGGCGACGTCCCGCGGCTCGACCGCCTCGTGGAAACGGCCCTGCGTGCGGGCGCGCTCGGCGCAGCCGACCAGCTGCCCGAACGTCGCGCCCGCGGCGCCCGAGTCCTCCAGCTCGGCGGCGGCGTCGAACATCGCCCGGTAGAGATGGGGGAACTCGAGTGCGTTCGTCGCGTACGCCGCCCCCAGCGCTGCGAGGTCGCGTACGGGGTCGCGGGTGCGCTTGACGCCATCCAGCCGCGATGCGAGCCGGCCGAAGCCCTCCTGGCGGACCGCGGACCAGAGCCCGGGCATGCCGCCGAAGTGGGTGTAGACCGCCATCGTCGAGGCCCCCGTGCCGGCCACGAGCGTCCGCAGCGTCACCGGCTCGCGGGCGGTGAGCATGCGTGCAGCGCGCTCGACCAGCTCCGCCCGCAGCTGCGGGTCTGGACGACGAGGCATGACGGGCATTATACATAGCGTTGCTATTCGATTGTCGATCGAGGAGGACGCCATGCCCGTCGAGCTGCTCAACCCCGATGGCCTGCCGAAGCCCGAGCTCTACCGCCAGCTGGCAGTGGCGACGGGCACGCGCACGGTCTACCTGTCCGGGCAGGTGGCCCGGGCGGCGGACGGCTCCCGCGTCGGCGAGGGGGACCTCGCGGCTCAGGTGGAGCAGGCGTACGTCAACGTCGACACCGCCCTGCGCGCGGTCGGCGGGTCGTTCGCCGACGTCGCGAAGCTGACCGTCTACGTCGTCGACTGGAGCGAGGACAAGCTCGCGGCCCTGGGCGAGGGGGTGTCGCGGGCCGCTGCCCGGATGGGCGGCGACCCGACCAAGCCGGTGACCCTGCTCGGTGTCGTCACGCTCGGCGAGCCGGACCTGCTCGTCGAGGTGGACGCGGTCGCCGTGCTGCCCTGACGGCAGGGGGCGCGCGGGATCTCCACAAGCGCAGCAGTGAGTGGCTCCTTGACCATAGGGTGCCGGTCGAGCCGGCGTACCGGCCCTGCCGCGTCCGCCACGCACGTCGAGGAATCCCATGGGCCTGCTCCGCACGTTGCTCGCGCTCGCGGTCGTCGTAGGTCACACGCACCCGGTCCCCGGGCTCGCCCTGCCGGCCGGGGACGTGGCGGTCGAGGCCTTCTTCGTCATCTCCGGCTTCTACATGTCGCTCGTGCTGACCCGGAAGTACGCGGCCGTCCCCGGGCAGTGGAACCGCCTCCGTGTCTTCCTGGCCGCGCGGCTGCTCCGGCTCTTCCCGGTCTACCTCGTGGTCCTGGCCGGGACGCTGCTCGTCCGGCTGGCCCTCACCACCCGTCCCGACCCGCCCGCATGGGCATGGGCCGACTCCGGGGGCGACCTCTCGCCGTCGAGCATGGCGCTGCTCGTGCTGACGAACCTCTTCATCGTCGGCCAGGAGATCGTGACGTGGTCGGTCCTCGAGCCGGCCACCGGGCTGCTGGGCCTCACGCGCTCTGCCGCGCCGGCCGGGCAGGTCGCCGGCCACGAGTTCCTCCTCGTCCCGCAGGCGTGGTCGCTGAGCCTCGAGCTCTGCTTCTACGCCCTCGCACCGTGGCTGGCCCGGCTGCGGACGCCGCCGCTCGTCGCCCTCGTGGGCGGGAGCCTGCTGCTGCGCGCGTCCCTGCCGCTCGTCGGCCTGGACAGCCACCTGTGGAACTACCGCTTCTTCCCGGCGGAGCTCGGGTTCTTCCTGCTGGGGGTGCTCGGGCACCGGGCGTACGAGCGCTCCGGCTCCCGGGTCACGCCGCGCCAGGGCACGGCGGCGCTCGTCGCGGTCATCCTGCTCACGCTCGGGTACGGCTCGGCGGACGTGCCCTTCCAGCGTTGGGCCTACCTGAGCGCCGTCGTCCTCCTGGTGCCGCTGCTCTTCGCGGCGTTCCGGAGCTCGCGGGTGGACCGCGCCATCGGCGAGCTCTCCTACCCGATCTACATCTCGCACCTGTTGGTGCTCACGGTCGTCCTGCGCGTCCCGCACCTGCCGGACGGCGGCACCGCGGTCGCACTGGTGACCATCGCAGGCACGCTGGTGGTGAGCGCGGCGCTGCTGGTGGCCGTCGACCGACCGGTCGAGCGCCTCCGCCAGGCCCGCGTCGCCCGCTCGCTGCCTCCTGCCGGAGCGGCGCCCGCTGCGGCGGCCCCGGAGCCGCAGGCCCTGCCCTGACCGCTACGGCGCCACCAGCTCACGCGCCCGGAAGACCTCCTTGACCGCCTCGACCTCCTCGGCCGTCGGCGGGCGCATCTCGGCGCAGGGGTAGGGGATGCCGAGCGCCTCGTACTTCGCCGCGCCCATCGAGTGGAAGGGCAGCACGTCGACCCGCTCCACGTTCCCGAGGCCGGCGGCGTAGTCCGCGATCTGCCCGACGTCCTCGAAGTCCCCGGTCAGGCCGGGCACGAAGACGTAGCGCAGCCAGACCGGGACACCGAGAGCCGCGAGCCGGTGCCCGAACGCGAGCGTCGGCGCGACCTCACCGGTGCCGGTGACCTGCCGGTACAGCGCCGGGTCCCAGGACTTCACGTCGAGGAGGACGAGGCTCGTGTCGGCGAGCAGCGCGTCCGAGGCGCGGGCACCGAGGTAGCCGCTCGTGTCGAGGGCGGTGTGCAGGCCCGCGTCACGGCATTGCCTGAAGAGCGTTTCCACGAAACGCGCTTGCAGCAAGGGCTCCCCACCGCTCGCGGTGACCCCTCCGCGCGCCGCCCGCAGGAAGGGCGCGTACGACGTCACCCGGGTCATCGCCTCCGCCACCCCGGTGCGGGTTCCCCGCCGCATCTGCCAGGTGTCCGGGTTGTGGCAGTAGGCGCAGCGCAAGGGGCACCCCGCGAGGAAGAAGGTCAGCCGGGTGCCGGGGCCGTCCGCGCCGGTCACGACGTCCCACGAGTGCACGAAGCCCACTGCTGGCTCGACAGGGGTCGCGTCGGCACGGACAGCCATCCTCACACCAGCTTCTCGTGGAAGGTCCGGTTGATGACGTCGCGCTGCTGCTCGCGGGTCAGCCGGACGAAGTTGACGGCGTAGCCCGACACCCGGATGGTCAGGCTCGGGTAGAGCTCCGGGTGCTCCATCGCGTCCAGCAGCGTCTCGCGCTTCAGCACGTTGACGTTCATGTGGTAGCCGCCGGTGCCGACGTAGCCGTCGAGGACCCCCGCGAGGTTCTCGGCCCGCTCGTCGGCCGTCGTGCCGAGGCCGGTGGGCGCGATCGTGATCGTGAGGGAGATGCCGTCCTCGGCCGCCGCGAACGGCAGCTTCGCCACCGACATCGCCGCCGGCACCACGCCGTGCCGGTCGCGCCCGTTCATCGGGTTGGCGCCCGGGGCGAAAGGCTCCCCGGCCAGCCGGCCGTCCGGGGTGGACCCGGTCTTCTTCCCGTAGACCACGTTCGACGTGATCGTCAGGACCGACTGGGTGTGCCGCGCGCCGCGGTACGTCGGGTGCTCGCGCAGCTTCGCCATGAAGGTCTCCACCAGCCCGACCGCGATGGAGTCGACGGCGTCGTCGTTGTTCCCGAACGCCGGGTACTCCCCCTCGACCTCGAAGCCCGTCGCCAGCCCGCGCTCGTCACGCAGCACCCTCACCCGCGCGTGCCTCACCGCCGAGAGGGAGTCGGCCGCGACCGACAGCCCCGCGATGCCGCACGCCATCGTCCGCTCGACGTCCACGTCGTGCAGCGCCATCTCCAGCCGCTCGTACGCGTACTTGTCGTGCATGTAGTGGATGGTGTTGAGCGCGTCGACGTACGTCCGGGCCAGCCAGCCCATCATCAGCTCGAGCCGCCACTCGAGCTCGTCGGCGAACAGGTAGTTGTCGGTGATCGGCGGGAAGGCCGGGCCGACCTGCTCGCCGCTCAGCTCGTCACGCCCTCCGTTGATGGCGTAGAGCAGGGCCTTCGCGAGGTTCGCCCGCGCGCCGAAGAACTGCATCTGCTTGCCGACCTTCATCGGGGAGACGCAGCACGCGATGGCCGTGTCGTCACCGAACCGCGGCCGCAGCAGCTCGTCGGACTCGTACTGGATCGAGCTCGTGTCCACCGACACCCGCGCGCAGAACCGCTTGAACCCCTCGGGCAGCTGCGGGGACCAGAGCACCGTGAGGTTCGGCTCCGGCGCCGGGCCCAGGTTGTAGAGCGTCTGCAGGAAGCGGAACGACGTCCGCGTCACCAGGGGCCGGCCGTCCTCGCCGATCCCCCCGATCGTCTCGGTGACCCAGGTCGGGTCTCCGGAGAAGAGCTCGTCGTACTCCGGGGTGCGCAGGAAGCGGATGATGCGCAGCTTGATGACGAAGTCGTCGATCAGCTCCTGGGCCCGCGTCTCGGTGAGCCGGCCCTCGGCGAGGTCACGCTGCAGGTAGACGTCCAGGAAGGTCGAGGTCCGGCCCAGCGACATGGCCGCGCCGTTCTGCTCCTTCGTCGCCGCCAGGTAGGCGAAGTAGAGCCACTGCACGGCCTCGCGGGCGTCCTGCGCGGGACGGCTCACGTCGTACCCGTACGACCGCGCCATCTCGACGAGCTCGCCGAGCGCGCGGATCTGCTCCGACAGCTCCTCCCGCAGCCGGATCGTCGGCTCGGTGGCCTCGAGCTTGTCCAGGCGGGCCTTCTCCGCGCGCTTGGCCGCCACCAGCCGGTCGACGCCGTAGAGCGGGACGCGCCGGTAGTCGCCGATGATGCGGCCGCGGCCGTACGCATCGGGCAGCCCGGTGATGATCCCGGCCTTGCGGGCCTTCAGGATTCCGGGGGTGTAGGCGTCGAACACGCCGGCGTTGTGCGTCTTGGCGTGCTTGGCGAAGACCTCGCGCACCAGCGGGTCGAGCTCCATCCCGTAGGCCGCCAGCCCGGTCTCCACCATGCGCAGGCCCCCCTTGGGCATGATGGCCCGCTTGAGCGGGGCGTCGGTCTGCAGGCCGACCACGATCTCGTTGTCCCGGTCGATGTAGCCGGGCGCGTGGCTCGTGATCGACGACGGAGTGGTCACGTCGGCGTCGTGGATGCCGCGCCTGCGCTCCTCGGTGAAGAGCGCTTCCAGCGTCGCCCAGATCCCCTTGGTCCGGGCCGTGGGGCCGGCGAGGAAGCCGCCGTCCCCGGTGTAGGGCGTGTAGTTGCGCTGGACGAAGTCCCGGACGTCGATGCCTTCGCGCCAGGTGCCCGTCGCGAAGCCCCGCCAGGGCTCCGCCGGGTCGCGCAGCGGCGTGGGGACCAGCGGCCGGCTGGTGGTGACGGACATGACGCGCTCCTTGCCTGGATCGGGGAGAGGGGGTCAGGCGCCCGGCCGGGAGAGCCGGGCGCCTCAGGCCGTCCTGGGCCTTCCGGAGCTAGAGGAGCCAGCGGTTGCGCTGCACGATCGGCAGCCGTGCCCACCGCTTGCCCAGGCCCCAGGTGGTCCCGGCGTACGTGGCCGCCAGCACGATCAGCACGAGGGCGTAGACGACGTGGTAGTCCACCAGCGGGTTGCTCGACCGGGTCAGCTCGCCGGCCTCGTCGAACCGGGCCAGCGGCCACTCCGCCGCCCACATGAACGCCATCATCAGCGCGCCCGAGGCGGCGGCGACCCGCATGGCCACGCCGGCGACGAGCGCGACGCCGATCCCCAGCAGCCCGAGCATGAACAGCCAGTCCACGACCGGGTTGCCGGCCATCGCGCGGAACGCCGCGGCGAACGGGCCGACGTGCACACCCGACAGGAACCCCTCGGTGGGCGAGCCGCCCTCGACCCACGCCCTGCCCGCACCGGTCGAGTACCGCAGCCCGAACGCCTTGTCGGCGAACGCCCACAGGAAGACGAACCCGGTCGCGACCCGCGTGACCGCGAGCGCCCTGGTCGCCGTGTGCGTGACGATCGCTCCACGCGGGGCCTCGGCTGCCCGCTCGGCGCTGATGCCGTCCACAGCGGGCCGGCCCTGCGTCCCGAACTCCTTGGTGGCCATCTGGCACCTCCCTCTCGATGACCCCAGCGTTGCTCGGCTGGGGCCGGGTGCCATCGAGGGGAACGTCCCTCCCGCGGGGGACGTACGTCCTGTCGTCACGAGCGCCCTTGCGACCGCGTCGCCCGTCGACCGCAGGTCGGGACGTCGGCCTCCTTCTGCCCGGCAGGGGCCGGGGCGCACCGTCGGCCGAGCAGCAGGAGGCGGCAGCAGGGCCGCCCCCGGCACCTCGAGGAGGAGCGGCGACGGCCGGTCGGTGCCCTCGTTCCTCACGGGCCCGTCGCTGCTGCGGGACTACCTGGACTACCTGGACTACCTGCAGCTGTCCGACGACGGCGTCGGTCTGACCGGCGCCGCCCGTGCTCAGCTCCGGCCGGAGACCGTGCCCACCGCCGCGGGACGGGCACCGCCTCGGCGCCTGACCGCCTGCTCGGCCGAGGGACCTGCGGCGGAACCGTCGGGACGTAGGTCCCTTCGGCGTGCGCCGTGCCGGCCGTAGCGTCGACGGCGAGCCGACGAAGCGGAGCAGCCCGATGACCGAACGTGCAGCACCACGCCTCTCGGCGACCCGGTGGGCCGCCCCACCCGGGCGGCTCGCGCTGGACCGGGAGCAGGTCGCCGGGAACCCGCGCTGGGTCGCCCGGGACCGCTGCGGGGTGGTCGCGCTCGCCCCGACGCGCGAGGCGCTGGCACCGCCGCTGCGCCTGCGCAGGCGCACCTGACGCGCTCGGGCGCGGACGGCACGACGCCCCGCCCGCCTATGCTCGACGACAGCTGACGAACCGGGTTCCTGGAGGGCTGACCATGCGGGTTTTCCTTCTGGACGACCACGAGATCGTCCGGCGCGGTATCCGCGAGCTGCTCGAGGGCGAGCCCGACATCGAGGTGATCGGGGAGTCCGCATCGGCTCAGGAGGCGATCCGGAGGCTGCCCGCGCTGAAGCCCGACGTCGCGGTCCTCGACGCGCGCCTGCCCGACGGCTCGGGCGTCGACGTCTGCCGTGAGGCCCGCTCACGGCTGCCGGAGCTGCGCGCCCTCATCCTGACGTCCTTCGACGACGAGGAGGCCATCTTCGCGGCGATCATGGCCGGCGCGGCCGGATACGTCCTCAAGGACATCTCCGGCGACGACCTGCTGGACGCGATCCGCCGGGTCGGTGCCGGCCAGTCCCTCCTCGACCCGGCCGTCACCGCGCGCGTGCTGGCGCGGGTACGCGAGGGCAAGCGCGAGGACAAGCGGCTCGCCGGCCTGACCGACCAGGAGCGCCGGGTGCTGGAGCTGATCGGCGAGGGGCTGACGAACCGGCAGATCGCCGAGCAGATGTTCCTCTCGGAGAAGACCGTCAAGAACTACGTCACGAGCCTGCTGGCCAAGCTCGGGATGGAGCGGCGCACGCAGGTCGCGATCCTGGCGACCAAGCTCGAGCGCTGACGTACGCGTACGCCCCCCGCACCGGCGCCGCCCGGCTGCCGCCCGCTCAGGCCGCGGGCGGCACCAGAGCGAGGGGGAGCTGCGGGTGAAGCGAGCGCACGAGCACGGTCCCGGCGTCGAGGGCGACGAGGGCCTCGGCCTCGCGGGCCAGGTCGACCTCGTCGCAGAAGGCGGCATCGGCGCCGTCCGTTCGACGGCTCGGCGCCCACACCCGGGCCGCCACCAGTCCCACGCCGCGCAGGGCTGCCTCCTGCCCCGCGAACAGCGCGGCCGCGCGCGAGCCGGCGGAGCCGTCGATGCCGACGACCACGGGGCCGCGGCGTCCGCCGCCGCGCCTGCCCGCGACGACGGGGGTGCGCAGCCGGCCGGCGAGGTGACGGCTGACCGAGCCCCCCGAGAAGCCGCTCGACCGCGCCTGCTGCGTGGGGGCCGAGGACCACGATGTCGGCGTCGCCGGCGGCCCGGCCCAGGCATCGGCAGGAGACGCAGGGCTGAAGGCGAGCTGCACCGGAACGTCCGGAGCCATCCGGGCCACCTGCCGTTGCACGGGCAGCAGCAGCTCGCGGGCCGCCTGCTCGGCCTCGTGCGGGGCGTAGGCGGGCGGGACCAGCACCGGGCCGACGACGCGGGCCCGGGCCGGCAGTGCCGACAGCAGCCGCACGTCTCCGCCGCACGGCCGCACGTGCTCGGCCGCCCAGTACGCGGCCTGCTCGGCCTTGTGCGAGCTGTCCACGCCCACGAGCGCCGTTAGGCATCCCTCTCAGGCCTGCGCCGACAGGGTGACGCGGGCCTGGCCCGGGTTCGGCGTGCGGCCGCTCCGGCCGGCCTGCTCGACGCGGTCCGCTCGCGCACCGGCCTCCAGGCCTGTCCGCGAAGCTCTCGTCACCGCGTCGTACGTCATGCGCGACCACCTCCGCCACCACGCTCGCTGCACCGCAGGCCCGGCACCAGGGGACTTGGTCCCGCACGGAGCTGCCCTCCGGCACCTGCGTCGTACGCCGGGCAGGGCGACGCTGGGTCTCAGGTCGAACCGTAGGAGATGGTCATGACAGGAAACGCGCTTCTCGTGTGGGCGACCGTGGCGGCAGCGCTCAACGTCGCCCTCGCCCATCGGCTCGCCCGGGCGACGGAGGCGGCCGCGCGCTGCTGATCCCGTCGCGCGCATCGTCCTGAAACCGCATTCGCACTATCCGCTTCGTACGTCCAGGAGGCCTGGATGAGCCATCAGCACGGGACCGTGGTCGTCGGGGTCGACTTCTCCCACGAGAGCGAGCGCGCCGCGGAGTGGGCGGCCGCTCTCGCCGACCGGCGCGGGATCGGCCTGCACCTGCTCCACGCCGAGCCGGTCCGCCAGGTGCTGTCGGCGGCCGCGGCGTGGGCGCTTCCCGCCGACGACCTGCGCCGCCTCGAGGATGCGGCCACGACGGGACTGGCTCGACTCGCCGCACGGCTGACAGCGGCACACCCGCCGCTGCCGGTGACGACACGGGTGTGCGACGGCTATCCCGTGGACGCGCTCCTCCAGGCGGGACGGGACGGCACGGTGCTCGTCGTCGGCTCGACCGGCCGGTCGGCGCTCGCCCGGGTGCTCGTCGGCTCGGTCGGGCAGCACGTCGCCCAGCAGGCGCGGTGCCCCGTCGTCGTCGTCCGTGGCAGGGGCGTCGTCCGCCGGGGACCGGTCGTGGTGGGCGTGGACGGCTCGCCGTCCGCGGAGGAGGCGGTCGCCTTCGCCGTCGAGGAGGCGGCGCTGCGCCGCGTGCCGTTGCGCGTGGTGCAGGCGTGGCAGCCGCACGAGGCCTACCAGTACGGCGCCTGGGCGGTCGTCGGCCCGAGCGCGCAGGACCTGGAGCAGGCCGCCAGGACGTCGCTGGAGCAGGCGCTGACCGGATGGCAGGAGAAGCACCCGGAGGTCGAGGTGGAGCGCGTGGTGCAGGCCGGCCACCCGGCCGAGGCTCTGCTGACGGCAGCGTCCTGCGCCCAACTGCTCGTCGTGGGATCGCACGGGCGCCACGGCCTGTCCCGGGTGCTGCTCGGCTCGGTGTCCGCGGCCGCCGTCCAGCACGCCGACTGCCCGGTCGCGGTCGTCCGTCCGGTCAGGGAAGCGGCACCGTCCAGGCCACCCGGGTCCCCGTGACCGCTCTGCCGTCGGGCCCGAGGCCCGTACGCGGTCGCGCGTCGAAGGCCCCGCCGTGGGCCTCGGCGCGCGTCCGCATGTTGGCCAGCCCGCTCACGCGCGCCGGCCGGCCGATGCCGCGCCCGTCGTCGAGAACTTCCAGCCGCAACTGCCGGCCCGCCTCGCCGGGCGGTGTCACGCTCAGGACCACGTCCACCGCGCCGGCCCCGGCGTGCCGCGCCGCGTTCGACAGCGCCTCGCGCAGGACGGCCAGCAGGTCGCCGACGACCTCGTCGTCGACCTCGTCCAGATCGCCCTCGACGGCGAGCCGCGGCATGAAGCCGAGCAGGCTGGAGGCGGCGGCGACCGCCGCCTCCACGTCCGCGTGCAGGTCGCCCTCCCCCGGCCGGCTGTGCAGGCGGTGGATGGTGCTGCGGATCTCCGCGGACGTGGCGGCGAGGTCGTCGACCGCCTGCCGGGCCCGGCGCGCCCGCTCCTGCGCAGGCAGGGGGCTGTCCTCCTTCGTCAACGGCCCCAGCGAGAGCCCGACGGCGAAGACGCGCTGGACCACCAGGTCGTGCAGGTCACGCGCGATCCGGTCGCGGTCCTCGTAGACCGCGAGCCGGGCCCGGTCGGCCTGGCCGCGGGCCAGCTCGAGCGCCAGCGCCGCCTGCTCGGCGAAGCCGGCCGCCATGACCACCTCGCTGTCCGCCACGAGAGTGGCGGAACTGCCGGGCAGCCGGCCGAGGACCATCGCCCCGACGGTCGTGCCGCCGACCCGCATGGGGACGACGAGCAGGTCGGCGAAGTCGGGCCAGCCCGGACGCGGGCCGTCGGCGGGGCGCAGGACCTCTCCCGCGTGCGCTCCGCCCGTCACCGCGACCGGTGCCCCGCCGGCCATGACCGTGGCCAGCGCCCCGGACAGCTCGAGCTGGGCGCCGTCGAGCACCTCGGCCCCGGTCCCGTCGGCCACCTCGACGAGAAGCCCGTCCTCGTGGGGCAGCAGGATGGCTGCGGCGTCGATCTCACCCACCTCGCGGGCACGTCGGGCGACGAGGAGCAGCGCGTCGTTGCGCGGCGCAGAGCTGAGCAGTGCGGCCGTGATCTCCGCGGCGGCGGCCAGCCAGCGCTCCCGCCGGCGGCTGAGCTCGTACAGCCGGGCCTTGTCCACCGCGGTGCCGGCCGCCGCCGCCAGCGCGACGACCACCTCCTCGTCCACCTGCGTGAAGTGGTCGGCGTCGAGCTTCTCGGCGAGGTAGAGGTTGCCGAAGACCTCCTCCCCCACCCGGAGCGGCACGCCCAGGAAGGACCTCATCGGCGGGTGGTTGGCCGGGAACCCGTACGACTCGGCGTGGCGGCTGATGTCGTCGAGCCGTAGCGGCTCCGGGCGCTCGATCAGCAGGCCGAGGACACCGCGTCCACGCGGCAGCGGCCCGATCAGCCGGTGCTCGGCCTCGTCGATGCCGTGCGTCACGAACTCGACGAGGCTGCGGTCCGGCCCGATGACGCCGAGCGCGCCGTAGCGCGCCCCCGCCAGGTCGCAGGCAGTCTCCACGATCGACTGGAGCACCGACCGGAGGTCCAGGTCGGCGCCGACCGCGACGACCGCGTCGAGCAGAGCCCGCATCCGCCGCTGCTCGGCCCGGACGGCGAACGCCCGGTCACGCAGCTCGCCGAGCAGGTCCTCCAGGTCCACCGTCGACAGCGCGGGAAGCCGCCGGCGCTCAGAAGGCTCGTCCACGCGCCCGATGCTAGGCGCGGGCTCGTCCGCCGCCGTCATCCCTGCAGGCGGCGAACCGCGACGTCGGGCAGCCGCGCCGGCGCCACGCGCAGCGCGGCATCCCCCACCACGAGGTCGTTGCCGCGGTGCGCCACCCGGCCCAGGTCGAGCTCCGCGACCTCGGGATGGGCGTCGACCAGCGCGGCGACTCGGCAGACGAGGGCGGCGAGGGCGGGCCGGGAGACGGCCGGCGCGTCGAGATCGCCCGGCAGCCCCGGCGGCCGCAGCTCGTCGAGCATGCGCGCGGCGTCCTCGCGGGTGAGCGGCACCAGCCGGAACGCCCGGTCGGCGAGCCGGCCGACGCGACCGGCCGTCACCACCGGGCCGAACTGCGGGTCCTGCGCGGCGCCCACGGTCACGGACGACTCAGGCGCGGGCGCCTCCCGCTGCCGGCACCCGAGGATCCCGTACGCCGCCAGCACCTCCTCCACCTCCGGCGGCGACAGCCACCGCCCGTCCGGGCACTCCTCGAGCACCGCCGCGACCAGCGCCCGGACGGGCGCGGCCTGCACAGCCGGCGCGCGCACCCGCCCCACCGGGCGGCTGCGGACGTCGGCGTACGCCGCGGCCGTCGCGAGCGCACGCGCGGCCGGCTCCGGGAAGCCGAAGACGGGCAGGAACCTTCCGCTCCCGGCATCGGGAAGGGGGATCGATCCCGCGGGGGCCGCGAGGGCCACGAGCAGCACGGGCTTGTCGGCCTGCGCTCCCGCGGCGGCCACCGCGGCCGTGACGTCGTCCGTGACGTGCTCGAGCGTCTCGGCGACCACCACGAGCACGGCGTCGACCTCGTCGCAGCGCAGGAGCGCCCGCAGGCCGGCGGCGACGGCGGCGGGGGACGCGGCCGCGCCGAGGTCGACCGGGTTCATCGTGGACACGGCCTTCGGCACGTCCGCGAGCAGCCGGGACTGCGCGTCCACCGAGAGCTCCGCGACCGCGAGCCCGGCAGCGGAGGCCGCGTCGGCGGCGAGCACCCCCGGGCCGCCGGCGTTGCCGAGGACCGCGACCCTGCGCCCGCGCGGGAGGGGCTGCCCGGCGAGCACGCGAGCGCTGTCGAGCAGGTCCTCCACCGTGTCCATGCGGAGCACGCCCGCCTGCCGGAAGAGGGCGTCGACGACGGCGTCGGAGGCAGCGGCCGCCGCCGTGTGCGAGGAGCCGGCCCGCCGTCCCGCGGCGGTGCGCCCGGACTTGAGGGCGAGCACCGGCTTGTGCCGGGAGACGCGGCGCGCGATGCGGGCGAACTTGCGCGGGTTGCCGAAGGACTCGAGGTAGAGCCCGATCACGGCGGTCCGTTGGTCCTGCTCCCAGTAGAGCAGCAGGTCGTTCCCGCTGACGTCGGCCTTGTTGCCGACCGAGACGAAGCTCGAAACCCCCACCCCGGCACGGGCCGCGGCGTGGAGCAGTGCGGAGCCCAGCGCCCCGGACTGGGAGCCGAGCGCGAGCGTGCCCTGCAGCCCCGGCAGCCGCCCGGGAACGGCGTGGAGCCGGACGGCCGGATCGGTGCTCAGCACCCCGAGGCAGTTCGGCCCGACGACGCGCATCCCGTGGTGCCGCGCGATCGCGACGAGCTCGGCCTGGGCCTCGGCCCCGTCGGCACCGGTCTCCGCGAACCCCGCCGACACGATGACGGCTGCACGGACACCGCGTTCCCCGCACGCCTGCAGGGCCTCCGGCACTGCGGGGGCGGGAACCGCGACGACCGCCAGGTCAGGGGCGACCGGGAGGTCCCGTACGTCGTGGTGGACCCGGACACCGTGCAGGTCGCCGTCCGCGCGGCCCACGGCGTACACGTCACCTGTGAAGCCTGCTTCGGTGACGCAGCGCAGCAGCTCGTTGCCGACCGAGCCCGGGCGCCGTCCCGCGCCGACGACGACCACGGAGCGCGGCGCCATGACCGGCGCCAGGCTCCGCACCCCGGCCCTCCGCTCCCGCTCGTCGACGGCCGCGATCGTCGACTCGTCCGGCAGGACGCTGCAGGTGACGTGGACGCTCTCCTGGTCGACCTCGCGGGTGACGGCGAAGCCGAGGTCGTCGAACACCCGCAGCATCGCGACGTTCTCCGCGAGGGTCTCGGCCACGAAGCGGCGGACCCCGTGGGCGCGTGCGTCCGCGGCAAGGTGCTCGAGCAGCAGCGTGCCGATGCCGAGGCGCTGGCGGGCGTCGCTGACGAGCAGGGCGACCTCGGCCTCGTCGGCTCCCTCGCGCACCCAACCGGCCACCCCGATGAGCGCGTCGCCCTCGACGGCGACGAGCGCCTGGCCGTCCGGCTCCCGGGTGCCGAGCAGCAGGTCGACGTACGCGGCCGAAGCCCCGCGCCCCGCGGTGAAGAAGCGCAGGTAGTTGCTGCGATCGGACGCGTCGGCGTGCAGGGCGAGCAGCGCGGAGCGGTCCGCACGAGCGGCAGGGCGGATGCGCACGAGGCGCCCGTCGGCGCGCACCACCGACACACCGCGCCCCCCGCCTGCCGGCGGGCGCGTGGTGAGCACGGTCACCGCCGTTCCCCGAGCACGTCCGTGGGTGCCATGCGGTCGAGAGTGCGTGACGGCACGGCCGCCCGCCCAGGGACCAAGGGCCTGTCCTGCTGCCCGTGCGATGCAGCCGGTGCTGCCGAGGCAGGGCGGGCCCGTCGATCGTGGCGACCAGCGGGACGCCGGCATGCCGCCCGCAGGGACGGGACTTCGGGCCCTACGTCGCGCCTCCTGCCCTCAATAGCTTTCCCGGTGCCGGATGAAGCCCTACCGGGGGAGCCCCCTGTGTCGCAGCAGACGACCACCACTGTCCCACTGCCGGTCACCGTGGCCGTCGGCGAGCTCGTGACGAACGCGTTGAAGGCGCTCGACGACTACGGCTCCTTCACCCAGGAGCAGGTCGACCACATCGTCGCGAAGGCCTCCGTGGCCGCACTCGGCAAGCACACGGAGCTGGCCCTGCTGGCAGTCGAGGAGACGGGGCGCGGCGTGTTCGAGGACAAGGCGGTCAAGAACATCTTCGCGTGCGAGCACGTGACGCACAGCATCGCCGGTCTCCGGACCGTCGGCGTCGTCCGCCGCGACGAGATCGACGGCATCGTCGAGATCGCCGAGCCGGTCGGCGTCGTGGCGGGCGTCACGCCCGTCACCAACCCCACCTCCACCGTCATCTTCAAGTCCTTGATCGCGCTGAAGACTCGCAACCCCGTCGTCTTCGCGTTCCACCCCTCGGCGCAGCGCAGCAGCACCGCCGCCGCACTGGCGGTACGGGAAGCAGCCGTCGCCGCCGGGGCCCCGGAGAACTGCATCCAGTGGGTCGAGGAGCCGTCGCTGGAGGCGACCCACGCGCTGATGCGCCATCCGGGCGTCTCGGTGATCCTCGCGACCGGCGGGAACGCCATGGTCAAGGCCGCCTACTCCGCGGGCAAGCCGGCGCTCGGGGTCGGGGCGGGCAACGTCCCGGCCTACGTGGAGCGCACGGCGAAGCTGCGCCGCGCCGTCAACGACATCGTCCTGTCCAAGTGCTTCGACAACGGGATGGTGTGTGCGTCGGAGCAGGCCGTCATCCTCGACGCGGACATCTACGAGGCGGCGCTGCAGGAGTTCGCCCGGCTGCACGCGTACCGGGTCAGCCCCGAGGAGAAGCGGATGCTCGAGGAGCTCGTCTTCGGCACCACCGCACACAGCGCGAACTGTGGCGGCGCGCGGCTCAACGCCGACGTGGTGGGCCAGCCGGCAGCGAGGATCGCGCAGATGGCCGGCTTCGCGGTGCCGGCCGACACGTCGGTGCTGCTCGCCGAGGTCGACTCGGTCGGCCCGGACGAGCCGCTCACCCGGGAGAAGCTGTCCCCGGTGCTCGCAGTGCTGCGGGCCGAGGGCCGTGCCCACGGCCTGGACCTGGCCGCCGCCATGGTCGAGTTCGACGGCCTCGGGCACAGCGCGGTCATCCACACCGAGGACGCCGAGCTCGCGGAGGCCTTCGGCAGGCGGGTCAAGGCGGTGCGGGTCATCTGGAACTCGCCGGCGTCCCAGGGAGGGATCGGCGACATGTACAAGGCCTTCCTCCCGTCGCTGACCCTCGGCTGCGGCAGCTACGGCTCGAACTCGGTGTCGAACAACGTCTCGGCGGGGAACCTGCTCAACATCAAGCGGGTCGGCCGGCGCACCAACAACATGCAGTGGTTCAAGGTCCCGGCGCGCACCTACTTCGAGCCGCACGCCATCCGCTACCTCGCCGACATGCCAGACATCTCCCGGGTGACGATCGTGACCGACGCGACGATGACGCGGCTCGGCTTCGTGGACAGGCTGAACCGGGTGCTGCAGCGGCGGCGGGAGCCGGTCGCGCTGCAGATCATCGACAGCGTCGAGCCGGAGCCGAGCCTGGAGACGGTGCAGCGGGGCGCCACGCTCATGCGCGAGTTCGCACCCGACACGATCCTCGCGCTGGGCGGCGGCTCCCCCATGGACGCCGCGAAGGTCATGTGGCTGCTCTACGAGCACCCCGACGTCGCCTTCGGCGACATGCGGGAGAAGTTCTTCGACATCCGCAAGCGCGCCTTCACCTTCCCCCGCCTCGGCGAGCGGGCTCGCCTCGTGTGCATCCCGACGACGTCGGGAACAGGTGCAGAGGTCACGCCCTTCGCCGTCATCACGGACACCGCCACGGGCAAGAAGTACCCGCTCGCCGACTACGCCCTGACCCCGAGCGTCGCGATCGTCGACCCCGTGCTGACGGCCTCGATGCCGGCGGAGGTCACCGCCGACAGCGGGTTCGACGCCCTGACCCACGCCACCGAGGCGTACGTCTCCGTCTACGCCAGCGATTTCACCGACGGCCTCGCACTGCATGCGATCAAGCTGATCTTCGCCAACCTCGAGCGGGCTGTGCAGAACGGGGCGAACGACGCGGACGCGCGGGAGAAGATGCACAACGCTGGCACGATCGCCGGCATGGCGTTCGGCAACGCCTTCCTCGGGATCGTGCACGCGATGGCGCACACGCTGGGCGCGACGTTCCACATCGCGCACGGGCGCGCCAACGCCATCCTGCTGCCGCACGTCGTGCGCTACAACGGGACCGTGCCGGCCAAGCTCACGGGCTGGCCGAAGTACGAGGACTACCGGGCGCCACAGCGCTTCCAGGAGATCGCCCGGGCGCTCGGCCTGCCCGCGGCCACCCCCGAGGAGGGCGTCGAGTCGTACGCCCGGGCGATCGAGGAGCTGCGCGCGGCGGCGGGGATCGAGGCGTCGTTCCGCGAGGCCGGCGTCGACGAGCGCGAGTTCGTGGCAGCGCTGCCCCGTCAGGCGATGAACGCGTACGAGGACCAGTGCGCGCCGGCGAACCCGCGGATGCCGATGCTCGAGGACATGCGGGCGATCATGCGGGCGGCGTACGCGGGCTAGCACCGCGTGCCCGCCCGTACAGGCGGCGGGCCGCGCTGGCCTGGAAGGGACCTTCCTCCCTGGCGCGCGAACGCGGAACGCGCAACCCTCGACCCATGGTGACGAACGACGGGGACGACGGCGTGGAGACCCTGCAGGCGCACGAGTGCTGGGCGCTGCTGCGCGCGGCCGACGTGGGCCGGCTGGCGGTCTCGGTCGCCGGCGAGCCCGACATCTTCCCGGTCAACCACGTGGTCGACGGCGGGTCGGTCGTCTTCCGCACCGCGCAGGGGAGCAAGCTCGCCGCCGTGACGGTCGCGCCCGCCGTCGCGTACGAGGCCGACGGCTACGACGCAGGCCGGGGCGTGGCCTGGAGCGTGGTCGTCAAGGGCCGGGCGCAGGAGGTGCGCAGCCTCGAGGAGCTGGGCGCGACGTTCTCGCTGCCCCTGTTCCCCTGGCAGGCCGGGCCGAAGGAGCGTTTCGTGCGGATCGTGCCGACGACGGTCACGGGCCGGCGCTTCCGCCGGGCCACCGACGGCAGCTGGCCGCCGCCCGCGGCACGCGCGCGGGCGGCGGCGGAGTGAGTCAGTCCACCGAGTAGGCGGCGCGGTCGACCTTGCGGTGGTAGCGCTCGCCCAGCTTGCCGCCGAGGACCGCCGCGGCCAGGGTGACCAGGAGCACCGCGACCAGAGCGATGACACCACCGGTGGTGGCGGTGCCCTCGTCGACCGGGATGCGCGGGAGGTTCAGCTGCGAGAGCACGTTGTACTTCGCGCCGAACGCCACTCCGGCCAGCGCCAGCGCGACGACGACGACGAGCCCGATCACCCAGACGGCGACGCCCTGACGGGCACCGTCAAACCGCGACATGCGGCCCGCAACGTAGCCGCCGGCGAAGTAGGCGATCGCGAACAGGACGAGCACGGCGATGCCGCCGCCGATCCCGATGGTGCCGGCGTTGCTGGAGGCGACGTCCCCGGCCTCGTCAGCTCCCGGGAGCCCCTTGGTCAGCCCGACGGCTACGCCCGCGGCCGAGAGCAGGGCGATGAGCAGTACGGCGAGGCCGTTGGCCGAGAGCCAGCCGAAGAAGGCGGGCACCCAGTTGATGCCGCCGAACCGCTCGTGCTGGACCTCGAGCCGGTCGCGGGCGTGGCCCGGAAGGCCCTTGTCGACAGCGTAGGAGCCGCCGGTGGAGCCTTCGGTGGTGGTGACGCGGGGGACGTCGCGCTCGGTGCGGTGCTGCTGGGCCATGGGTCCTCCTGAGGGCAGGCACGTGCGCCGTGGAGGGCGCCTTGTCGGCTGCGGACGAAATCACGCAGCGCCTACCTTGTGCCTTGCGGGGCGGCTGCCAAACCGCAACGAACTCGGACCTTCTGCATGACGCGACCGTGTGGAGGGATGTCACCGGGGGCACCGCCGGAGCCTCGGCGGGCCGGGGTCAGCCCACGGCGGGCTGCGCCCCACGCGCCTCGCACCCCACGACGTGGTCGTCCACGACGCCGACCGCCTGCAGGTACGCGTAGACGATCGTGCTCCCGACGAAGCGGAAGCCACGCTTCTTGAGGTCCTTGCTCAGCCGGTCCGAGAGCTCCGTGCGAGCCGGTACGTCACCGAGGCCGGGCGGCGCGTTGACGACCGGCCTGCCGTCCACCCAGTTCCAGAGGTACGCGGCGAAGCTGCCGTGGGATTCCCCAACCGCCAGGAAGGCCGCCGCGTTGCCGGGCAACGACGCGACCTTCAGCCGGTTCCGGACGATGCCCGGGTCGGCCAGCAGCTCCTGCTGCTTGTCCGCGTCGTACGCCGCGATCCGCTCGGGGTCGAACCCGTCGAGCACCTGGCGGTAGCGCTCGCGCTTGGCGAGGATCGTCGACCACGACAGGCCCGCCTGCGCGCCCTCCAGGACGAGGAGCTCGAAGAGGTAGCGGTCGTCGTGCGAGGGCACGCCCCACTCGGTGTCGTGGTACTCGCGCATGAGGCCCGAGCTCTCGGCCCATGCGCAGCGGCGTGGCATGGCCGCAGCCTAGTGACCTGCCTCAGCGGCGGCGGGCCACCACGGCCGTCGCGCCGGACTCGTCGTCGGACTCGACGCCCGCCCCCAGCCCGACCGCGCCGAGCTGCGCCGCGACGGCCTGCGCCTGGTGCGCGGCCACCTCCACCAGCACGTGGCCGTCGGCAGCCAGCCAGGGGCCCACCTCGGCGGCCAGCGCGCGCATCACGTCCAGCCCGTCCACGCCGCCGTCCAGTGCGGCACGGGGCTCGTGGTCACGTGCCTCGGCCGGCATCAGCGCGATCTCGGCGCTCGGCACGTACGGCGGGACCGCGACGACGGCGGAGACCTGCCCCCGCAGGGACGTCGGCAGCGGGCCCAGCAACGAGCCCTGCAGGACGGTGCCACCGACGACGTCGAGGTTGCGCCGCGCGCAGCGGACGGCTGCGGGGTCGTTGTCGACGGCGTACACCCGAAGGCCGGGCACCGCAGCCGCCAGCGCGAGGCCGAGCGCCCCCGACCCGCAGCACACGTCGACCACGACGTCGCCGGGCGCGAGCCGGCGGGCGGCGAGCGCGACCAGCAGCGAGCTGCGCCGCCGCGGCACGAACACGCCCGGCTCCACGCGCACCCGCAGGCCGCGGAACTCGGCCCAGCCGAGGATCTGCTCCAGCGGCCGGCCTGCGGCGCGCTGCTCGACCATCCGCTCGAGCGCGGCGACGTCGTCCGCGGCGGCGAGGAGCAATCCCGCCTCGTCCTCCGCGAACACGCATCCGGCCTCCCGCAGCCGACGGGCCAGGGCGGCGGGCGGGGTCAGGGTCACCGCCCCGCGCCCGGCAGCTCCTGCCTCCAGACCCGCCGCCCTGCGTCGGTGAAGCCGAGGTGGGAGTAGAACGCCGGCAGGCCGTGACGACGGGCACCCTCGTCGTCGACGTGGAGGTACGCCGACCCCGCCCCGTTGCGGGCCCCCCAGGCCAGTGCGTCCTCCACGAGCGCCCGCCCGGCACCGGTCCCGCGCGCTGCGGGTTGCAGGTAGAGGTCGCCCAGCTCGACGTACCTGCCCTGCTCGAGGCCGAACAGGAGCCACGTCATCGCGAAGCCGACCGGGTGGCCCGCCTCGTCCAGGGCGAGCACGGTGTGGACGGTCGGGTCGACGACCAGCACCTCGGCGTTACGCCGGAGCTCCTCGGCCGACGTGCCGAAGCCCTCCTCCGCGTAGAAGCGGGCGGCGAGCTCCGCGAGCTCGGGGACGTCTGCCGGTAGCGCCTCGCGCAGGGTTGCTGCCATGGTGGGCAGCCTGCCCTACCGACCGCTACCGCCGCCGTGCCGCGCTCTCGGTGATGTCCCGCGCGATCTCACGCAGCTTGCGGTTGGTCCGCTGCGAGGCCTCGATGAGCAGCGCGAAGGCGTCGTCCGCGCTGACGTGCCGCGTGGCCATGACGACCCCCTTCGCCTGCTCGATCACCGCACGGGACGACATGGCCTGCGCCATCTGCGCGGCCTCGGCCCGGGCGTTCGCGTAGGACTTCGCGTTGGCGACGGCCACGGCGGCGTACCGGGCGACCTCCTCGCCGAGGAGCGCCACCTGCGGGTCGTCGAAGGAGTGGGCCTTCGTCGAGTAGATGTTGATGGCGCCGATCACGGTGGCCTGCAGGGGGAGCGGGACCGACAGCGAGCTGCCCACGCCGCGCTCCGCGGCTGCGGGGGTGTACGCCGGCCAGCGCTGCTCCGCGGTCATGTCCGAGATCAGCAGCGTCAGGCCGCCCCGGCCGGCGTCCATGCAGGGGCCGTAGCCGTTCTCGTACTGCAGCTCGTCCGCGTCGAGCGAGAGCTGGCCCGTGTGGGCGGCCGTGTAGGCCCGGTCCCCTTCGACGAGCGTCATCGAGACGTCCTCGGCGGGTGGGATCGCGTCGCGCGCCAGCGCCGTCACCCGTCCCAGCACGTCCGCGAGCGGCTCGTCGGCGAGCACGATCGTCGCGAGCTCGTGCAGCACCTCGTACGTCGACGCCACGTCGCCTCCCTCCCGGTCCCCCGCGGAGGTTCCCCCGGACGCGCGGGCGACACCTGCCGGTCAGCCCGGGCCGCCCGAGGGGACGGAGTACGGCTCGAGGGCCGGGCACGTCCCGCCCGGCTCGGTGAGCGGCTCGAAGTGCCAGGGCTCGTTGGCGTAGCGCCGGCAGAGCCCGTACGCCGCCCCGCGCTCCTCCAGCCAGGCCATGCCCTCCGCCGGCCCCACGTCGACCGCCTGCCCGCGCACGTGGGCGGAGTCGTCCGGCGGCAGGACCCACCGGCTGGCCGCCTCCCGCGACCCGTACTGCGCGACCGCCCGGTCGAACAGCCGCCGCTGGTGACGTGCGCTGCGCCAGCCGGAGGTCAGCAGCCATCAGGGACTCCGAAGCATGAGGAAGCGAATTGCGGAATCGCGGTGCAGTAGTGCACGGAGGGCGCGCCCGGCGCACCGTGGTGCGGCGGGACGCGAAGAGGCAGGTGCTCGAGCGACGCGCCGGACGGGGCGGGCGTCAGCGACAGATCGTGCTGCAGGTGCGCAGCAGGTCCACGTGCGCTCGGGTGACCCGGTCATATCCCCCGTCCCCGACCACAGCAGTAGGGATTGTAGGAGGGAAGCGTTTCGGCTCGGCGGCTCCGGCGCGTCCCTCTTCCGGACCGCCAGCCCCACCTGGGGGCCGCTGCAGGGGCCCGGAGGTAGGCCTCAGGGGCCCGAAGCGGCACGGGGCGTCGAGCGGCGGCCGCGTCGTCGACGTGGTCCCGGGCGGTCCGGGCCCGACGCCCGGCGTCGCCGGCCGCGCGGTCGACACGACCGCCGCGGACCGGCTGTGGAGCCGGCGAGGCGCCGGGCCCGACCGGTCAGGCCACCCCGTCCCGCGCCAGGTAGGCCCACGCGCTGTCGCCGGAGCGCAGGGTCACCGCGGCGCGCACGTAGTCGGCCGCCTCGTACGCGTCGGCGGCGGCGAGCTCCTCCGCCGTGAGCTCCAGCACGCTGCCGACGACCTCGTCGGCCGGGCCGGTGCTGGGCAGCAGGACGGGGTGCTCGGCCGACCCGCTGGTGCGGACGACCTCGGGGTTGGTGATGCGCAGCAGCCCGGTCCGGAAGCCCGGCAGCACCGCCGGGGCCGTCGCGAGCTCGCGGCCGAAGGTCGCCCGCTGCACGGCCGGGTCCTGCAGGGTGCCGTAGGAGAAGAGCCGCTCGGTCATGCCGGCCATCCTGCCGGGCCGCGAGCCCCCCGGGCGCCCGCAGGGCAGTAGCCCGTAGGCCCGTCCGCAGGGCACAATTGGGGGCCG
This sequence comes from Motilibacter aurantiacus, assembly GCF_011250645.1. NCBI lineage: Bacteria > Bacillati > Actinomycetota > Actinomycetes > Motilibacterales > Motilibacteraceae > Motilibacter > Motilibacter aurantiacus. The sequence goes on along the minus strand of NZ_JAANNO010000008.1, from coordinate 47,563 downwards.
GGCCGCGGGTCCTCGCCCCGGCCCGACCAGGCCCGAGGAGTTGTGTGGCGAACCGTCCCACCGGCGGCGACGACGAGCGGCAGGCTCCTCCCGGCGGTGAGCCACGGCCCGCGGCCGGCGCGGCCCTGCCGGCCGTCACGGCGAGCTCCTCCCTGGACCGGCTGGCGGCGCTGGCGGCGTCCCTGCTGCGCGCGGCCAGCGCGCACGTGTCGGTGGTCTCCGACCGGCAGGTCATCCGGGGCGGCGTCGGGCTCCCGGCGGGCATCTCGACCGGCAGCGAGGTCCCGCTCGCCGAAGCGGTGTGCGCGCTCACCGTGGAGGCCGACGAGGCGCTCGTGGTCACGGACGCCCGCGCCGACAAGCGCGTCGCCGCGCTGCCCGCCGTGCGCGAGGGGGTGGTCGGCGCCTACCTCGGCGTGCCCGTGCGCGCCACCGACGGGCGGGCCATCGGGGCGCTGTGCGTGTTCGAGCCCGAGCCCCGGCACTGGTCGGCGTCGGACGTGCGCCTGCTCGCGCAGCTGGCCGACTCGGCCCGGACCGAGCTCGAGCTCGCCGCGCTCACCGAGGAGTACGAGGCGACGCGGGTCATGTCCGAGCTCGCCATCGACGCGGCGGGCATCGGCACGTTCGACTGGGACCTCACCACCGGCGTGCTCACCTGGGACGACCGGCTGATCGAGCTGTTCGGCTACGACCGGGAGACCTTCGACCGCTCGATCGAGGGGTTCAACGCCCGGCTCCATCCCGAGGACCTCCCGCGCGTCACCCACGCGCTGGAGACCGCGATCGCCACCGGCGGGAGCTACGAGGCGGAGTACCGCATCCTGCTGCCCGACCACGAGACCCGCTGGGTCGCCGCCCGCGGCCGGGCGCTGCAGGACGAGCGCGGCCGGACCGTGCGCGTGCTCGGGGCGGCGTACGACACGACGAGCCTGCAGGAGGGCGAGGCGCGCGTCCGCCGGGTCCTCGAGGCCATGACGGCCGCGTTCTTCTCCCTCGACCGGGACTGGCGGTTCACCTACGTCAACTCCCAGGCCGAGACCCTGCTCGGGCGCCCGCGCGAGGAGCTGCTCGGCGGGAACGTGTGGGAGCTGTTCCCGGCCGCGCTCGGCTCCGACTTCGAGACGCACTACCGCGGCGCCATGGAGAGCGGGCAGCTCACGAGCTTCGAGGCGTACTACCCCGCGCCGCTGGACGCCTGGTACGAGGTGCGGGCGTGGCCCGGCCCGGACGGGCTCGCGGTCTACTTCCACGACGTGACCGAGCGGCGGACCGCCGCCGAGCAGGCCCGCGACACCGGCCGGCGGCTCCAGCTCCTCGCCGAGGTGACGGCGGCGCTCGCCGAGACGCTCGACGCCGACGAGGCGGTCACCCGGCTCACCCAGCTCGTCGTGCCCGCCCTCGGCGACTGGTGCATCGTGACCCTGGCCGACGACGACGAGCGGGCCGGCACCTGGCAGGGCCTGCAGGACGTCGGCTCCTGGCACGCCGACCCCGAGCTGCGTGCGGTGGTGGCGCGCTACGCCCAGACCCGGCTCACCGCGCTCACGGACCGCTCGTTCCTGGCCCAGGCCCTGCGGACCGGACGGGCCGTGAGCGTCCCGTCCGACGCGGCGGCCAAGCTGCGCGCCGTCCTCGAGCCCGGCGAGGCCCGCGACCTCGTCGACGTCCTGCGCCCGGAGTCGGCCGTGGTGCTGCCGCTGCGCGGGCGCGGCCGCACGGTCGGGCTGCTGACCCTGTGCAACGGCGTCGAGCGGAGCCCGCTGCGCGCGTCGGACATCGAGACGGCCAAGGACGTCGCCTCCCGGGCCGGCCTCGCGCTGGACAACGCGCGGCTCTACCGCCAGCAGCGCGACCTGGCCGAGGGCCTGCAGGTCTCGATGTTCACCGACCCGCCCGAGCCGGACCACGTGCAGGTGGTCGTGCGCTACTCGCCCGCCACCGAGGCCGCGCAGGTCGGCGGCGACTGGTACGACTCGTTCCTGCAGCCGGACGGCGCGACCGTGCTCGTCATCGGCGACGTCATCGGCCACGACGTGGCCGCCGCGGCCGCCATGGGCCAGGTACGCACCCTGCTGCGCGGCATCGCGGCGGACTCCGGCGCGGGGCCGGCGGAGGTGCTGCGCCGGGTGGACCGGGTGATGCAGACGCTGCAGGTCGGCACCACGGCGACCGCGGTCGTCGCCCGCCTCGAGCAGACGCCCGACGAGCGCTTCCGCGGCGTCACCCACCTGCGCTGGTCCAACGCCGGGCACCCGCCGCCCATGGTCATCGCGGCGGACGGCTCCGTCACGACCCTGAGCGGGGCCCAGGCGGACCTGCTGCTCGGGATCGCGCCGGACATCGAGCGCGAGGAGTCCGACGTGCTGCTGGGCCGCCGGGCGACCGTCCTGCTCTACACCGACGGGCTGGTCGAGCGGCGCGGGCAGAGCCTGGACGACGGGCTCTCCCTGCTCCGCGACACCCTCGCCGAGCTGGCCACGGAGTCACCGACGCTCGACGAGCTCTGCGACCGGGTGCTCGCCCGCATGCTGCCCGAGCGCCCGGAGGACGACGTGGCGCTGGTCGCGGTGCGGCTGCACCCGCAGGACCGGCCGCGGCCGGTGGAGGCGGGGCCGAACCGGCTGCCGCCGAACGTCGCGCCGGAGCCGGGGCTGGAGGCCGAGGCCGGCCCTCCCGTGCGCGACGCCTGACGGTCAGCGCCGGGCGGGCGCGTGCAGGGCCGCCCCGGAGCGCACGGCGTCCACCGCGTCGACGAACTCGCGCAGCCGGTCGGCGGCGGCGCGGACCGAGTCGCCCGGCCCGCTGCCCAGCTCCAGCAGGACCCCGCCGCCGGGCTCCGGGCGCACGCGCAGGCCGTCGTGGGCGGCCGGCCGGGTCAGCCCGGCCGCGAGCAGCTCGAGCGGTGCCTGCCAGTGCCGCTGCCCGAGCGTGGGATGGGCCGGTGTGGGGCGCAGCGTGAGGTCGGCGCGGTCGGGGTCCTGCGCCCGCCAGCCGAGCTGCAGCTCGAGCCGCCAGCCGCGCGCCGTGCGGCCGAGGCCGGCGACGGAGAGCGTGCGCCGGACGGCCGTGCCGACGACGGCGCCGTCGCCGAGGGAGGGGGCCGTCAGGTCGATGGCCGGCGCCCGCTGGTCGCCGCCGGGCAGCGCGGCCCACACCACCTTCCCGCCGTCGCGGTGGGGGTAGGCCCCGACGTGGGCGGCGGTGCCGCGCACGATGCAGAGCCCGTAGCGGGCGCCACGGGGCTCCCGGTGGCCGTCCTCGGCCGAGCAGTCCCACCAGGAGGGGCGGAAGGCCGGGTCCCGATCGTGCACGGCGACGACCAGCCACTCGCCGCGCCGGCTCACGTGCAGCTCGACGAAGGTGCGGGCGTGGACGACGGCGTTGGCCACGAGCTCGTCCGCGACCAGCCCGGCGGCGTCGGCGGGCTCCGGCAGTCCCCAGGCCCGGCAGGCCCGGCAGGCGAAGGCCCGTGCCCGATGGGGCAGGAACGCGTTCGGCTCCGCGGCGAGCACCGCGGGCGCGCTACCGGCGCGGGGGACGTACGCCGTCGGTGCCCCGACCGGGTCGAGCGCCACGATCGGGGCGGCGAGGACCTGCGCCACCCGGAACCCCCCGTTCGCCGACCCGGAGCGCGGACGTGTCTCGCCCGCCGGTCCAGGGGTACCCGCGACGGGCGGGCGTCACGCCGCCAGTCGGTCGAGCACCGTCTCGGCCACCTCGGGAGCGTCCCCGATCGGGGCGCTCACCAGGTCGGCGCCCGCCTCCCGCATCCGGCCGGCGAAGAACCCGGCGGCGAGCAGGTACGTCACGACCGCCACCCGGCGCGCGCCCTCCGAGCGCAGCCGGGCGACCGCCTCCGCGGGCGTCGGGCGCTGCGCGGACGCGTACGCCGGGACGACCGGGCCGCCGGTGAGCTCTGCCGTCCAGGCCACCGCGCGAGCCGTCGCGGCCGCGGAGCGGGGCGAGGATGAGCCGGCCGCCCCGAGCACGACCGCGTCCCCGGGCCGCCAGCCGGCTTCCTGCAGGCGCCGGCACGCCGCGACGACGAGCCGGCGGTCCGGCCCGACGGGCGGGGTGCACAGCGTCGGGGCCGGGGCTGCCGCCGCGACCGCGGGCAGGTCGACGTCGACGTGGTACCCCGGGGCGAGCAGCAGCGGGACGACGACCGCCGGCGCGGCCAGCTCGTCGAGCGTGTCGGCGACGGAGGGGCCGACCACGTCGAGGAACGCGACCCGCACCTCGCGCTGCGGCAGCCGGGCCGCCACGCGGGCCGCGATCGCGTGCACCGTGCGCAGGCCGTCGGCGTTCTCCGTGCCGTGGGCGGCGAGCACGACCGGCGCGCCGGCGGGGACGGGAACGCCGGCGCAGGTGTCGAGCAGGGCAGCGGTCATCGTCGTCAGCCCGCGGGCACCGCGACGAAGACCACCCCGGCGTGCACCCGGCTGGGGTACGTCGGCAGCGCCGCGCCCGCATCGTCGAGGCAGCGCCCGGTGGTCAGGTCGAAGACCTGCTTGTACATCGGGGAGGCCACCGTGGGGACCGCGCCGCGGCTGCCGACGATGCCGCGCGAGATGACGTTGGCGCCGCTGAACGGGTCGCGGTTCCCCACCGCGTGCACGCTCCCGTCCGCGAGCCGGAAGACGGCCACCTGCCCGGCGCCGGGGACCAGGGCGGCCACTCCCCGCTCGCGCAGCAGCTGGGCGTACGGGCACACGGCGTGCCACTGGGCAGCCGGTGCGGCGGTGTCGTGGGCCTCGAGCTGTGCGGTCACTGCCGTACCTCCAGTCGGGGGCCGCCGATGAGGACCCGCTCCTCCGGCCGCGCGGGCCGGGGCTGGTCGCGCTCGACGACGAAGACGATGTCGCGGTCCGGCTCCCCGGGCGCGTTGACGAACGAGGCGAACCGGCGCAGCGTCTCCGGGTCGTCCAGTGCGGCCCGCCACTCGTCGGCGTAGCCCTCGACGTGCGCGGCCATGGCGGCGTCGAGCTCGTCGCAGATGCCCAGCGAGTCCTCGACGACGACCGACCGCAGGTGGTCGATTCCGCCGTCGAGCGACTCCACCCACGCTGCCGTGCGCTGCAGCCGGTCGGCGGTGCGCACGTAGTACATCAGGAAGCGGTCGACGTACCTGATCAGCTCGTCGGTGGTCAGGTCCGCGAGGAGCAGCTCGGCGTGGCGCGGTGTGAAGCCGCCGTTGCCGGCGACGTAGAGGTTCCAGCCCTTCTCCGTCGCGATGATCCCCACGTCCTTGCTCCGCGCCTCCGCGCACTCGCGGGCGCAGCCGGAGACCCCGGCCTTGATCTTGTGCGGAGCGCGCAGCCCGCGGTAGCGCAGCTCCAGGTCGATCGCAAGGCGCACCGAGTCCTGCACGCCGTACCGGCACCACGTCGAGCCGACGCACGACTTCACCGTGCGCAGCGACTTGCCGTAGGCGTGCCCGGACTCGAAGCCGGCGTCCACGAGCCTGCGCCAGATCGCCGGCAGCTGCTCGACGCGGGCGCCGAAGAGGTCGATCCGCTGGCCTCCCGTGATCTTCGTGTAGAGCCCGAAGTCGCGGGCGACCTCGCCGATGACGATCAGCTTGTCCGGGGTGACCTCCCCACCGGGGATCCGCGGGACGACCGAGTACGTGCCGTCCTTCTGGATGTTGGCGAGGAAGTGGTCGTTGGTGTCCTGCAGCGCGGCCTGCTCGCCGGCCAGGATGTGCCCGTTGCCGAGCGAGGCGAGGATCGAGGCGACAACGGGCTTGCAGACGTCGCAGCCGCGGCCGGTCCCGTGCTCGCGGACGAGCTGGGAGAAGGTGCGGATCTGCCGCACACGCACGATGTCGAACAGGTCGGCCCGCGACAGCTCCGCGAAGTGCTCGCACAGCCCGCGGCTCTGCTGGACGCCCGCGTCCGCGAGCATCTTCTTCAGCAGCGGCACGCAGCTCCCGCACCCGGTACCGGCGCGCGTACAGGACTTCAGCGAAGGCACATCGGCGCATCCGCCTTCGCAGATCGCCTCCTGCACGGCACCCGCCGTGACGCCGGCGCAGGAGCAGACGATGGCGCTGCCTGTCGGGCCGGCGAGCTCGGCGCCGCCGGTGAGCAGCTCCTCGGGCGTCGCGGGCAGCGGCCCGCCCACCAGCCCGCGCAGGGACGGGTACGCCGTGGCGTCGCCGACGAGGACGCCTCCGAGCAGGGTCTGCGCGTCGTCGCTGAGCACGAGCTTCTTGTACGTCCCTGCGACCTGGTCGGCGTGCACGACCTCGAGCGCGCCCTCGGTCACGCCGTGCGCGTCACCGAAGCTGGCGACGTCCACGCCGAGCAGCTTGAGCTTCGTGGACAGGTCCGCCCCGGGGAACCGGGCGTCACCGCCGAGCAGCCGGTCGGCGACGGCCTCGGCCATGGCGTACCCGGGGGCGACCAGGCCGTAGACACCGCCGTCCACGCAGGCGCACTCCCCGATCGCGAACACCGCCGGGTCCTCGGTCCGGCAGCCCGCGTCGACCACCACCCCGCCGCGCGGTCCCACCGGGAGGCCGCACCCGCGGGCGAGCTCGTCGCGGGCGCGCACCCCGGCGGCGAAGACGACCAGGTCGGTGTCGATGCCTCCGCCGCCGGCGAACTCCATGCGGGCGATGGTCCCGTCCGGCCCGGCACCCAGGGCCGCGGTCGCGGTGCCGGTGTGGACCGTGATGCCGAGCTGCTCGATGTGCCGGCGCAGGACGGCGCCGCCGCCCTCGTCGACCTGGACGGCCATGAGGCGCGGCGCGAACTCCACGACATGGGTCTCGAGCCCCAGCCCGAGCAGCGCGTTGGCGGCCTCCAGCCCGAGCAGCCCACCGCCGACCACGGCGCCGACCCGGCGGCCCGCGGCGTGCGCCTTCATGGCCTCGAGGTCGGCGATCGTGCGGTAGACGAACGCCCCCGGCAGGTCCCGGCCCTCGACGGGGGGCACGAAGGCGTACGACCCGGTGGCGAGCACCAGCGCGTCGTAGCCGAGCGTGTCGCCGCGCGTGGTCGTGACCGTGCGGGCGGCGCGGTCGACGGCGGTCGCCGCCTCGCCGACGCGCAGGTCGAGCAGGGGGTCGCCGTCGTAGAAGCCCTGGGGGACCAGGCAGAGCTCGGCCTCGCTCGCCCCGGTGAACCACGAGGAGAGGGCGACCCGGTCGTACGCGGGCCGTGGCTCCTCGCAGAGCACGGTCACGCGCCAGCGGCCGGCCTCGTCACGGGCGCGCAGCGACTCGACGAGCCGCTGGCCGACCATGCCGTTGCCGACGACGACGAGGTGGGCGGGGCCCTGCGGGGGGACCGTCGAACTGGACATGCACAGGAGGGTGTGCGCAGGCGTTTGCGCAGCCGTTCCCGTCGTGTTTCACCGGTGCAACGTGGTCCTCATTCGGCCCGCGGCCGAGGGGTGAGGCCCCGCACGGCCGGCGGCTGCCCGCGGGGGCCCGGGAGCCCGGGAGCCCGGTGCGGGCGCCGGGCTCCCGGGCTCCGGCGGGGCGTGCCGGGCGGGCCGTCAGCGAGCGGGGACCGGCTGCAGGCCCGGGTTGCCCGCCTCCACCACGAAGGACGCCCGGGTGGTGATCGGCGAGCCCTGCGTGCGGACCGCCTGGACCACGCGGTAGTCCGCCCGCAGCTGGCCGTGCTCGATCCGGGTGCGGACGTAGCCGCGCTGGGCGTTGGCGAAGCGGATGTGCGGGTTCTCGGCCAGTGCGGTCCGGTTGCCCGCGCTGAGGTCCGAGCCGTTCCCCCCGGACGTGATGGAGGTCGTCACCAGCTCGACGCCGAGCGTGCGCGACGACGGGTCCTCCCAGTCGGCCTTGATGTCGCTGGCGTAGTTGGCGTGCACGTCGCCGGTCAGCACCACCGGGTTCGCCGCCCCGGCTGCGCCGAAGCCGCGCATGATGCGCTCGCGGGACGCGACGTACCCGTCCCAGGAGTCCATGCTGAAGGACTCCACCGCGCCCGCCGTCTGGTCGCGCAGCGAGAAGAAGACCTGCTGGCCGAGCAGGTCCCACGTGGTCGTGGTGCGGTGCAGGCCGTCGAGCAGCCACCGCTCCTGCTTTTCCCCCGTGATCGAGCGGTCGGGGTCGAAGGCGGCCGTGCAGCCGGCGCGGTTGCCGTCGCCGCACGCCTGGTCGCTGCGGAACTGGCGGGTGTCGAGCATGTGGAAGGTCGCGAGGTCGCCCCACCCGAGCCGGCGGAACAGCTGCATGTCCGACCCGTCGGGCGTGGACGAGCGGCGGAACGGCATGTTCTCGTAGTACGCCTGGTAGGCCGCGGCGCGCCGCTGCACGAAGGCCGGCCCCGGCGGGTCGACGTCGGGGATCTCGTCGGCGTAGTTGTTCTCGACCTCGTGGTCGTCGGGCACGGCGACCCAGGGGGCGGCCGCGTGCGCTGCCTGCAGGTCAGGGTCGCTCTTGTACTGCGCGTAGCGCGCGCGGTAGTCGGCCAGCGTGAAGATCTCCCGCCCGCCGCTGTGCGGCCGGAAGCCGGCGCCCGCGCCCTCGTAGATGTAGTCCCCGAGGTGCAGGACGATGTCCGCGTCCTCGTCGGCGAGGTGGCGGTAGGCGGTGAAGTAGCCGTCGGAGTAGTTCGAGCACGAGGCGAAGGCCATCGTCAGCGCTGTGACGGTCGAGCCTGCGGCCGGCGCGGTGCGCGTCCGGCCGACGGGCGAGATGTGCTCGTCGATGCGGAAGCGGTAGAAGTACTCGTGGGCCGAGGGCAGCCCCGTCAGCTCGACGTGGATGGCGTAGCCCGCGTCGCGCCGCGCGTGCTTGGTGCCGAAGCGCACGACGCGGGTGAAGCGCTCGTCCTCGGCCACCTGGAACTCGACGTCGTACTTCGCGGCCGTCAGCCCCCCGAGGCCGTCCAGGGCCAGCGGGTCGACCGCGAGCCGGGTCCAGAGCACCACGCCGTCCGGGTACGGGTCGCCGGACGCGACGCCGAGGAGGAACGGGTACGCGACGCGCCCGGGCCGCGGCCGGGGCACGGCACGCGCGCTGCCGGGGACCAGCAGGCCGCTCGCGGCGACGCCGGCGCCGGCGGCCGCACCGCCCAGGAGAAGGCTCCGACGGGAGAGGGAAGTGTTCGTCACGACGCGGCAGCCAAGCGGCGGGGGCCGACGCCGCGGTGGCCGGCAGCTGACCGGCAGGCGACGGGTCGGGGACGGGCTGGTGCGGCCCTAGGGCGTCACCACGAGCGAGAGTGGCGCTACTCGCAGCTGCCCACGACGCCCGGACACCCCTGCGGATGTCCGGGCGTCGTGCGTCCGGGGGGCCGGCCACGCGACGCGATCACTGCCGCTCGTCCCGACCGCCACGCCGACGGCGCTTGGTCGTTACCCCGGGGCGTACGCGCTCGTGCCGCCGGCCGCGCGTGCGCCTGTCTCATAGATGCCGCCGCTCCGTATCTCTCGTGCAGTCTGGGGCGACGTCGTCAGTCCGGCGGGTGACCCGGACGACGCGGCGGCTTGGCGCAACGTGCGGTACGGGTCTGCGGCGATGGCCGTGGCAGGCAGGACACTTGCGTGCTCGAGGAAAGCCCACCTGCTGGCTGAGCGCTCAGAGCGCGCTCTCCCGAGCGGGCGGGCGCCATGGAGCTGGCGCCTGCCGCTCGGCGAGGACTGCTATCCGAAGATGATGTCGTCGTCCAGGATGAGCCCCGACGGCCGCCCGGGGTGTTGCCAGACAGCGCCGCTGATCGTGGTCACCACCAGGTCGACGGTCTCGGGGAGCTCGTGTGTGTTGTCACCGACGATGGGGACGTCCACGCGCTTGGTCGTCTGTCCTGGCACGAAGGTCAGCGTGCCGGCAACCGGGAGGTAGTCCCCGCCCTCGACCGCGGTGCTTCCACCCCAGGTGTAGTACGTCACCGAGACGGGCACCTTGCTCGGCTGGTTCAGGGTGAACGAGAACGGCATCACCTTCCCCTCACCGGGGTCGCCCTCCACGACGTCAGGAGCGGTGATGGTGAGCTTCGGCGTGACGTCATCGTCCTTGATGCTCACGTAGCTCAACGACCCCCAGGGCTCGGCGCCTCCTCCGCTGACACCCGTGAGCAGCACCCGGAAGCGCTCGGACGGCTCGGTCTTGAGGTCTCCACGCACCGACAGCGAGATCGGCTTGGTGGTCTCGCCAGGGGCGAAGACGACCGAGCCCGACGCTGCCTGGTAGTCCTGGCCCGCTGTCGCCTGGCCGGCTTCGATGTCGTCGCTGGTCGCCCAGCGCACGGTGATCGGGACGGTCGCGGCCTGCGTGAGCTTCACGTACGCCGTCGCCGGCGTACTGCCGGAGTCGCCCTCCGTCACAGGGGCGTCGCCCCAGATCGATGCGTAGATGGGCGTCTGGGCGTAGGACAGCAGGAACTTGCCTGTGCTTGCGGCGTACCCGTCGACCGCGACGTAGTAGCGGGTCCCGGCGTAGGCGGGGAACGAGACGGCGGGGTCGCGGTTGCCGGTATCGCGGTCGTCGTTCGCCGCCGTCGGCACGAGCCCGTCCAGCGTGGAGCCCGTGTAGACGGCGAGCACGCCGTCCGCGAAGTGGGTCAGGCGGTCGGCGCGCACCGTCACCTGCCCCGAGTACGAGGGGGTGAACGAGTACCACGCCGTGTGCCCTCCGCCCACGCCGGCGTGCTGCGGCTCGGCCGGCTCGGCGGTCGCGTCGTACGTGAACTGCGTCAGCGTCGTGGCGACCATGGTGGGAGTGGGCAGGGACGCCGCAGTGGCGAAGTTGTCGTTCGACTGCCACGCGAGGGAGTACGCCCCCTGGGCCGAGCTCGCGCCGGAGAGCGCGATCGAGTAGGTCGTCCCCTTGACTACGGTGAAGGACACGAGGCTCGACTTCGACGGCTGTCCTGAGAAGGTCGCATCGTCATCGGAGGCCACCTGCTTCAGCGCGGTCAGGGTGCCGCCGGTGTAGACGTCGAGTGCACTGTCCCAGGCGGTGGTGGTCACCAGGGTGACGCGGCCGGTGGTGGGCGCGGTGTAGCGGAACCACACCGAAGCCCCTGGCGCTGTGCCGACGTGTATGGGCTCGCCGACTTGAAGGCCCGCGCCCGTCGAGTCGCCGTTCCAGTGGCTGCTGAACACGTCGGACGCCGGCAGGACCGTCGCGTTGGCGAACTGGTCGTTAGCGGGCGGGACGACGGCGGAGGCGGGCGCGGCATGACCAACGGCGGTCGCGGCGGACGCACCGAGCAGCGCGAGCACGAGGGCGCGCCGGCGGATGAGCGAGGTGTGCATGAGAACTCCGTTCCGAGGCGGTGTGCCGCCTGTCGGCGGCAAGCCCAAGCCTCGCCGCGGGCGGCCCGCGGCACCTGAGCAGCGATTGCTCACCTTGGCCGGGCAGGATGCCCATAGAGGTTGCGGGGCGTCGCCGAGCGGACCGGCCGCGCCAGCCGGCTGAAGCCGAGGTCGCCGGAGAACCGCAAAGGCCCGAAGTTCTCGCCAGATGAACCCTTGGCTGCTGGTCCCGTCTCTCCTACCGTGACGAGGAGGGAACATGAGGCGCTCGCACGAAGAGCTGGCACGCCGATCTGCGCAGCGATCGGAGAGTCAGAGCCGCATCGCAAGCCGTCCGACTCCCGGCGAGCTGCCGACAGCACGCGTGATCCTCCTCCTCTACGGGGTGATTGCGCTGGCCGTGCTGCCCTACGTGGTTGGCGTGCTTGCCCCCTACTACGCGCACGATCTGGACGAGCTTCCGTACTCGGAGCTGACGAGCGGACGACACGACCCGAAGTGGCTGACCGGCACCAGTGACATCAGCCGGCTCGCCGGCTACGTGTCGCTACCGCTGATGCCCCTGACGGCGCTCGGAGTCCTCGCGCTGGTCCTGCATCTCGCGGTGCGCGAGGACGGCGCCCGCCGTCGTCTGAGCCGGTCACCGGGCAAGACCGCCACGCTCGGCGCTCTCGTCCTCATGTGTCTCACGATCTGCGCCTACCAGTTCACCGCGATGGAGAATGCACTCTCGACCTGGATCCTCGACTAGGCAACGCGAGGGTCGTCGCCTCTCCTTCTCGGCGAGCAACCAGCATGAACGGCGACAGCCTCGTGCCTGATGCGCGGACCGGCGGTGGCGACGATGGCGGAGATGCGCCAGGGGCAGAGGGTGATGCGGGCTGGGGCTCGCCAGCGAACCTTCGGGGGTGCGCGATGCCGTGCTCGACGAAGGCGCGCTCAGCGTTGCGGGAGGAGTTCCACCCGTGAGTGGCGCGATCGAGGACCTGTCCTCTCCGAGGTCGCGGAACGGGCACTAGAACACCGGCGCCGGCGCCGATGTAGCCCTTGTCGGTCAGCACGGGCAGGCGCTGCACCGCGCTCGGGGAAGCGCGGGTAGGACGTGGCGGCGTGCTGCGGTGAGGCCGTGGGTGGCTCCAGGTTCGACCGGTGAGACCCGCGATGGGCGGCCGCCGGGGTCGCAGACGATCTGGACGTCGCCGTCGTGGCGTTTGTGCGCCGAGTACCAGCGGTCCAACCCCGTTCCGCTGGACGCGGTCGGTAGGAATCAGGGTGCCGTCGAGCAGGAGGTGCTCGTGGCCGGCATCGAGAGCGTGCTCGACGACGTCGCCAGCTCCGGTGCCTGACCGGCGGCCACATCGAGGGCCTCGTGCAGGCAGCGGTAGGCGGTGGAGAGGCTGATGGAGTTGTCGATGGCCAGGTCGGCGATCGCGACGCGTTGGCGCGCACGAACTGCAGCAGGAGCACCGCTCGCGTTGGATGACGTCCGCGATGCGGTTCGTCACCGGCTCACGCGACCGCCGGCCCGCCCTCTGCGGTGATGGCGGGCCACAACGTGGCAACGACGCGTTCGGCGAAGTCGGCTGGCACTTCCCGACCGTACCGATTGAAGTCGGCGAAGTAGCTGCCGAAACACAGACTCACGATCATGTCGACGTCCACGTCCTCGTGGACGGCGCCCCTCCGTTGGAGCTCGGTGAGCACCTCGGCGAGCTCCTGGCACCGCGGCTGGTTGCCCTGCTCCCTCATCTGCGCATGCAGGCTTGGCTCGCGCTCCGCTTCGGCCATGAAGTTGCCGTGCAGAGTCATCGCGCGAGGGTTGTGGAAGCGCGGGTCGATTCGACGGACCGCCTCGACCACCGCTTCTCGTGGGGTGAGGTCATCGAGGTCCATGGGGGGGTACGCCTCGCGTTGCTTGCGCAGCCCGTGTTGCAGGGCTTCGACGACCAGCTCGTACTTGTTCGGCCAGCGCCGGTACAGCGTCGGTCGTGTCACGCCGGCATCGGCGACGATGTCGCCGATCGTCATCGACGAGTAGCCCTTCGTCGCGAGCAGCATCCGCGTCGATTCAATGATCGCCTCCTCGATGGCCGGGTCGCGTGGGCGGCCGCCGGTGCTCGTCGGCGTCTGTGCTTCGCTGCGCTTGCCGGACATCCTCGTCCCCTCGTGGTCCACACCCGTTGCGTTACAGGCCTTGACTGTAACGCGGGAGCATCGCTAGGGTCCTCCGCGTCCACTTCCGTTACAGGTAGTAGCTGTAACGAGGGCTGCGTACATCTCCTCCGACCGAAGGACCCCCATGACAGCGCCCCCCGATGGGCCCGTGACCCTCCCCTGCTACGCGAAGGCCGAAACCGGCCGGGAAGGCGACCTCGAGGCGTTCATCACGGCCGCCGTCACGCCGTCCCGCAACGACGCCGGCAACATCGACTACGAGGCCCACGAGATGGCAGGCCAGCCTGGCGCGTTCGTGATCTCCGAGGGCTGGGAGCGCCGCGCTCTCCTGGAGGCACACCCCGGTGCACCGCGGATGGCGGCGCTCGTGCCGGAGATGCGTGAGCTGGTCGACGGGTTCATCCAGGACGGCGTCCGCTTGCTGAATCCCTTTCGCCCCACGGCCTGAACCGAAGAGCCACGAGAACCCGGAGAAAGGCTAGAAGACGAATGACGACAACTCTCATCACCGGCGGAAACCGCGGACTCGGCTACGAGGTCGCCCGTCGCCTGATCGAAGCGGGCCAGGCCGTCTGGATCGGGGCCCGTGACGCGGCCGGCGGCCAGGAAGCGGCCGACCGCCTCGGCGCCCACTTCGTGCCGCTGGACGTGACGGACGACGGGTCCGTCGAGGCCGCCGTGGCCAGGGTACGAGCACAGGTGGGGCACTTGGACATCCTCATCAACAACGCGGGCATCCTCGGTGAGGTGGCAGCTCCCGAAGACATGACTGCGGATCAGCTGCGCGAGGTGTACGCGACCAACGTGTTCGGGCTCGTTCGAGTCACACGTGCCTTCCTTCCGCTGCTCCGGAAGGGGACCGACCCCTCGGTGGTCAACGTCACCAGCGGCATGGGGTCGTTCACGCTGACACACGACCCGGCCCGGGTGGAGTCGCAGTACACGCTCGCGGCGTACGGCTCTTCCAAGAGCGCAGTCACCATGCTCACGACGCAGTACGCGAAGACGATTCCGGACGTCCGATTCAACGCGGTCGACCCCGGACAGACGGCGACGGACTTCACCGGTCACGTCGGGCAGACCGTCGCAGAAGGGGCCGAGGCGGCGGTGCGCATCGCCACTCTCGGACCGGCGACACCGACCGGAACCGTGACCGACCGGGTCGGCGTCCTGCCGTGGTGAGCGGACGGCTCCGGCGTCGAGGCGATGCTGGAACCCAGCGCGCCGCGACGCTGGAGCTGTTCTACGACCTTGTGTTCGTCTTCGCGGTCACTCAGGTCTCGCATCTCCTCCTGGGCCACCTCACCTGGGCGGGAGCTGGCCAGGCAGCGATCGTCCTGCTCGCAGTGTGGTGGTCGTGGAACTACACGACGTGGGCCACTAACGAGCTCAACCCGGAGACCGATCCCGTCCGCCTCCTGCTGATCGCACTCATGCTCGGAAGCCTGCTGATGGCGATCGCTGTCCCGCAGGCCTTCGGCGAGCGCGGCCTCCTCTTCGCCGTCGCCTACCTCGCGATTCAGGTCGGCCGCCACGCCTTCCTCACGTTCGTGGCTGCCGACCGCGGCAGCGTCGAACGCGAGCAGGCCGGACGCATTCTCGTCTGGTTCCTGCTGGCCGGCGTGTTCTGGATCGCCGGCGGACTGGTCGAGGGCGGCCCGAGAGCAGGGCTGTGGTTGCTTGCGCTCGCCCTCGACTACACCGCTCCACGCATTCTCTTTCCGCTTCCCGGCCGACCGCGGCTGGCGGCGGGCTCTTGGCGAATCGCCACCGAGCACTTCACCGAGCGATTCGGGCTCGTCGTGATCGCTGCCATCGGCGAGACGATCATCCTGACTGGGGCGACGACTACCGGACGTGACCTGGACGCAGGAACCGTGGCGGCCTTCATCAGCGCGTTCGTCGGATCGGCAGCACTCTGGTGGCTGTACTTCACCTCCACACGAGAACTCAGTCAGCGATCCCTCGACGGTGAGGCGGGTCGTACTGGTCGTGCGCGGGACATCTACACGTATGGCCACGTCGCGATCGTCGCCGGGATCATCCTGGTGGCCGTTGGTGACGAACTCGTGATCGCGCACCCGCTGGACCCCCTGGGGAGGGCACAGCTGATCGTTGTCATCGCCGGACCGGTCCTCTTCCTTCTTGCGCAGCTCGCCCTGCACCTGCGTGCCACTCGTCATTTGGGATGCACCCGGTTGGTGGCGATCCCCGCGTGTGCGGCGCTAGGTCTGCTTGGCGGCTCTCTTCCCGCACTGCTGGTTGAGGCAGCGCTCGTCACGGTGCTCATCGCCGTGGCGCTGCGCGACCAGGTCGACCGAGGCACGACGCACGAGGTGAGCGGCGACAAGCAGGATCCAGGACGCGATGCCCGCCGGATCGCGCATGATGGGCAGGCGCTCGTCGACACCAGGAGCTTCGTCGCTCCGCTGTCAGCGAGATAAGACAATGAGCCTTTGCCAGTAGTTGATGATCGTTACTGACAATGGCTCACTGACTTCACGACGGCATGCAGCGACCCGGCCGCGCCACCTGTCTTCGCCTGAGCAGGAAGAAGCACCAAGGCGCTCGAAATCCGGATGACCCGCCCAAGGATGAGCGCGACGGGCAGGCCCAGCAGCAGCAGACCAGCGACGACCCCCTGCGAAGACGTGGAGGACTAGGCGTCGAGGAAGCGCGCCAGCCACACGACCGCGTGGGCGTCGGCCAGCGCGGCCGCCTCGGTCTGCGGTGCCGGCTCCAGGCCCGGCTCCTCGGCGAGCGCATGGCCCATGCCGGGCACGGTGACGACCTCGACCCTGCTGGGGTCCCGGTAGTGCACCTGCAGCGCGTCGCGCAGCCGCTCGGCCGGGGCCAGGAACGCCTCGAGGTCGTCCTCGGAGCCGACGAGCAGCCGGACCGGGGGCTGCCCGTTGTCGAGGAACTCCGTGGCCCGCGCGACGAAGTCGAGCCGCTGCGCGAAGGCCGCGGTCTCCTCGTCCCACACGTAGTCGAACCCGAGCATCCGGCCCGCCACGTCGATGACCGGGCGGAACTGGGTCACCGGGCTGACGAGGACGGCCGCCGCGACGTCGGAGCCCAGCGCGGGCGCCGCCTCGAGGAGCACCAGCTGGGCCACGGCCGCCCCCAGGGACCCACCGACCAGGGCCACCGGCCCGGCGCCGAGCCCGAGCTGCTCGCGCAGCGCGGCGTACGCGGCCGGGAGCTCCTCCAGTGCGCCGAGCGCGATCGGACGGTGGACGTTGCGCACGATGTCCTGCGCGGCGAGCGCGTAGAGCGCCTCCGGCCCTCCCTCCGGGGAGCGGGAGCCGCACAGCGGCAGGCCGAGGTGGACCCGCCAGGCGTCGAGCCCGTCCAGCGGCAGCGCCGCGGCCATCGCACGCTCCGTGCGCGGGGAGTCCAGCAGGTGCCAGACGAGCACGACGGGCGCGTCCGGCCGCGGGGTCGCGGGCGGCTCGGCGACGTACGGGACTCCTGCGGCCACGCCGGTCCTGGGCACGGTGGCTCCTCTGCTCGCGGAGCCTCGACCCTAGTGCGCCCGACGCGCCGCGCGCGGCTCACGGCTCCGTCGCGCTGAACTCCTCCACCGCGATGACCGGGCGCACCCGCTCGGTCATGTCGTCGCCGCTGAACGCGCGCCGCAGGACGTCGTTGGCGAGCTCGTTGCCGAGCGCGGCCATGATGATCCCCTGGTCGAGCGAGAGGACGAACGGCGAGACGGTGCCGTCCTGCACGTCCACCGAGTCGGCGAAGCCCCACTCGGAGTAGACGTCGAAGTCCTCGCGCAGCCGCTGCAGGTTGTCCAGCACGGCCTCCCGGTCCCAGCGCAGCCCGAGGAACGCCGCGTGCGGGGTGACGACCCCGTGGGTGTACGCCGACGGCGGCGGGTTGGACGTCGTCGCGCGGTTCGGGCAGCCGGCGAAGCCGTTGTCGACGCGCGTGCTGTCGTTGTTGGAGGTGTAGCCGTCCGGGCTCAGGCCGACGGCGTCGACGCCGTACTCGCGGTAGCCGCCGTGCGGGTCGTTGGCCGGGGAGAAGCCCCAGTACCCGTACTGCGCTTCGGTCATCCCGTGGTGGACCTGAGCCTGCACGGTGTTCGGGTGGTTGCGCCCCCAGCTCTTGCGGCCCCACTTCTCCTCCGGCACGAACAGCGCCGGCATCAGGGCCTCGAACGCGCTGCCGCCCCAGCCGGGGACGACGCGCATCCCGGCGTACGGGTACGAGCCCTCGAAGACGGTCTCGCCGAAGTAGGTGCGGGTGAAGCCCACCGGCTTCGTCTCCTGCCAGGACCAGTCGCAGCTGTCCGGGAACGTGCGCCACGCCCCGAAGTAGTGGCGCTGGGGGAGCTGGCCGTTGGCGATGCCGAGGTAGCTGGCGATGCGGCTCTCGCTGACGATCGTGTCGTAGCAGCAGGGCGCGTCCCCGGTGTCCGGCGCGTAGTGGAAGAGGATCCGGTTGACGTCCGGCCGGTAGTAGAAGCCGAAGTCCATGCTGTCGTAGAGCGCGCCCGCACGGTCGGCCAGTGCGCGGGAGTAGCCGCGGACCACCCGCAGCCCGGTCGCCAGCCAGCCGTTGTCGACGGAGGAGAGGATCGGCGTCAGCGGCGCGCCGGTCGGCGGCCAGGCCGTGAGCTTCGACCCGTCCTCGATGCTGTACCAGTTGTAGAACTGGCCGCTCGGGGTGTGCCGCTCCATCCGCTCGAGCGTGGAGAGCGTGACGCCGATGCGCTGCTCGAGCTCGTCCTCGCTGATGAGGCGGAGCCGCCGGGCGACCACCGTGCTCCAGAGGTACGCGCCGATGTTGGTGGTCGAAGTCTGGACGCTGCGCGTGCCGTCGACGCCGAGGGAGTCGGCCGGCAGGCCCGTCTCCTCGTCGGTCATCGCCACGAACGACGCCCAGGTGTCGGCCGCGTACTCGCGCAGCGTCTCCTCGGCGGTCGGGGCCGCGCTCGCGGCCGGCGGGCCGGCGAGGCTGGCAGCGGACAGGGCGAGAGCGGCGACGAGCACGGCGATCCGGCGCATGCGGTCCTCCACGGCGGTGTGGGTGGGACCCACGATGCCCTGGGTCGGGCCGGTATGGCCAGTGGCCCTGCCGGCGGGCGCGGCGCCGCTCAGATGTGCGACGTGGACGGGGTGCCGCCCATCAGCTGCTCGGCCACCGTCAGCGCGGTCTCCGCGGGGATCGCGAAGCCGATGCCGATGTTGCCCGAGTCCTCGGAGAGCGCGGCGATCGCGGTGGTGATGCCGACGACCTTGCCCTCGGTGTCCACCAGCGCGCCCCCGGAGTTGCCCGGGTTGATGGCGGCGTCGGTCTGGATCGCGTCGTCGAGGGCACTGTTGCCGGTGTCGCCGTCGGCGACCTGACGGTGGAGCGCGGACACTACTCCCGACGTGACGGAGCCCTCCAGGCCGAGCGGGTTGCCGATGGCGAGGACGTCGTCACCGACCTGGGTCTCGTCGGCCTCGGCGAACGTCGCCGGCGTCAGGCCGGAGACGCCCTGCGCGGAGATCACGGCGAGGTCCTTGTCGGCGTCCCGCCCCACGAGCGTCGCCGGCGCGCTCGTGCCGTCGGAGAACTGCACCCGGATCGTGCCGCCCCGCGCGGCCGACTCGACGACGTGGTTGTTGGTGAGGATGTCGCCGGCCGTGGTGAGCACGACGCCCGAGCCCTCGCTCGTCGACCCGCCGGAGGTCACGGTGATGGAGACGACGCTAGGGGACACCGCCGCCACCACCGACGCCAGGCTCGGGTACGCCGCGGTGCCGGTGTCGCTCACCGTCGTCGCCCGAGCGGCTCCGGAGGCCGGGGAGGCGACCGCAGCCGTGGTGTCGCGGTGCCCGAGGTCGGAGACGAGGACGGCCCCGGTCGTGCCCCCGACGAGCGCGGTCAGCGAGAGCGCTCCGGCGGCGGCGAGGGCGCCGAGCCGCCGGCGCGCGCCGTCTCGCGGCGCTGCGACGGTGGGGGTCGGGAGGGGGGAGGTGCTGCTGGCAGAAGGGCTCTCGGTCATGCCTCTACGGTCGGCCCGACAGCTGCGAGGAGCCCGCGCCGCAGCTGTGGGGTTGCTGCGAAGCGGACGCCACGGCCCGCCGGGTCGCCGGCCCGACGCACGCGCCGGCCAGGACGAACACACCCGCCGCGAGCACCCAGCCCCCGGCGCCCAGCTCGCTCAGGGCCAGCGTGAAGAAGCCCGGCCCGACGACCTGCACGGCGGCCGTGGCCGACTCGGCCGCGCCCTGGTAGGCCCCGCGCGCGTCCTCGCGCATGAGGGCCACCGACAGGCTCCAGGCGGCTGCGACGTACCCGACCTCGCCGGCGACGTGGAGCACCGCCGCCACCACGACCACGCCGCCGGCGACCAGGCCGCCCCTGCCTGCGGTCGACGCGAGCAGCAGGCAGCTGGCGGCCAGCAGCACGGCCGACGCCAGCGCGGCCCGGGCCGACCGCTCGGGGGTACGCACCAGGCGGGCCGCCGGCAGTTGCAGCACCGCGATCCCGGCCGAGCTGAGCACGACGACGGCCCCGGACAGCGCGAGCGGCAGCTCGGTGGAGCCGGCGACCCAGAGCGGCAGGCCGGCCGAGAGCATCGCCCAGCACAGCGACAGCACGGCGGTCACGCCCACGACGGCGAGGTACGGCCGGTCGGCGAGCACCACGCGCGCCCGCACGGGCCGGGTGCCCGCGATGGGCACCGCCGGCAGCGTCGCGGTCAGGGCGGCCAGGGCCAGCTGGCTGACCGCGGTGGCCAGCACGGCCAGCCGGTACGCCCCCGGCGTGTCGACGGCGAGGACGAGGGCGCCGAGCCCGGCTCCGGCGGCGATGCCGGCGTGCTGGGCGACGCGCTGGGCCGACAGCGCGCGCACGCGGGCCGTGTTGTCGGCCACGAGGCCCGCGACGATGGCGGTGCGCAGGGCGCTGCTGCCGTTGGCCAGGCCGACGAAGGCGCTGGTGACGGCGACGAACGCGACGGCCCCCTCGACGAGGAGGTAGGCCGCCATCGCGACGGCCCGGCCCAGCGTCACCGCGAGCAGGACGCGGGCCGGGTCGTGCCGGTCCCCCAGCGCGCCCAGCGGGACGGCGGCCAGCAGCCCGGCCGCGGCCGCGACGCCCATGCCGAGCGCGACGACGGCAGCGGGCAGGTCCAGCACCCGGCTGAAGTAGAGCGCCCAGACGGTGAACCAGAGCCCGTCCCCGACCGCCGACACCGCCCGGCCCCACAGCAGCCGCCGGAGGGCGACGTCGGCGCTGCTCCTCATACCCGATCACCCTTCAGGACATCCTGAAAGGTAACGGTAGACCGCAGCGGCGCCGCCCGCAACCACCATTCAGCCATCTCTGAAGTGTGGCTACCCTGTGGGGAAGGAGGCGAGGATGACCACTCAGCGGCCCTGGGACGACCCCGGCAACCCGGTGCTCGCCGCCATGACCGGCCTCGCCGCCGAGCTCGCGGACCCGTTGCGGCTCACCGCACTGCAGCTGCTCGCGGCCGAGGGGCCGCACACGCTCAGCCAGCTCGCCGACGCGCTCGCGGTCAGCCCGTCACGGCTGGGCAACCACCTCGGGCGGCTGCGGGCCGCCGGGCTGGTGAGCGTCGAGCGGAGCGGCCGGCACGCGGTCTACCGGGTCGGGCGCCCCCAGCTGCCGCCGCTGCTGGAGGCCCTGGCGGCCTACGCCCATGCCGCGGGCGCCGCCCCGGGCGTCCGTGCGCCCGGCCCTGCCGACATCGCCCACACGTGCTACGACCACCTCGCCGGCCGGCTCGGGGTGGCGGTGCTGCGGCTGCTCGTCGACCGCGGGGCGCTGGGCCAGCCGGACGGCGCCGGCGACGAGCTCGCCCTCGGCGGTGACCTCAGCGCGCTGGCCGAGCTCGGCGTGGAGCCGGCGCGGCTGGACGCGGGGCGGCTGGACGCGGGGCGGCGCAAGGCAGCGACCGCCTGCCTCGACCGCAGCCACCGCGTACCCCACCTCGGGGGCGCGCTGGGGGCCGCGGTCCTGTCCAGCCTGCTCGCGCAGGAGCTGGTGGCCACCCGGCCCGGCTCCCGGGAGCTGACGATCACGGCTCGCGGCCGGGAGCGGCTGCCCGTGCTGGTGCCCGGGTTCCGCCCCGTCCCGTAGCCGAGCGCACACGCTCAGGCCACCGCGGTGCCCGCAGGTGGGAACGTTCACGAGAAGCTCTTGACTCTGCCTTCTCGAAACGCGCACCCTGCCTCTCGCCAAGTCTTGGCGTGGTTCGAGCTTTCACCGTCGAAAGGGACCCAGTGGCCAACTTCCCGCGCCGCCTGCGCGCCGCGATCGGGGGCGCGGTGCTCGCGCTCGGGCTGATCGCACCCGTGTCCGTCGAGTCCGCGGCCGCTGCGCCGAAGCTCGAGGACGGCTCGCGGCTCTCGATCGAGCCGCAGATCGACCGCAACTTCGCCGACCCCGACATCCTGCTCGTCGATGGCGTCTACCACGCCTACGCGACCAACTCGGACGGCCAGAACGTCCAGCACCAGACCTCGAAGAACCTGCGCAACTGGACCGCGCAGCCCGACGCCGCCCCCACGCTCGGCGCCTGGGTCGGCGAGTGCAGCTTCACCCCGGGCGGCGCCACCGACCGCTGCGTCTGGGCGCCCGAGGTGGCGAAGGTCGAGGGCGGGTACGCCCTCTACTACACCGCCCGGGACCGGGCCTCGCAGCGCCAGTGCATCGGCGTCTCGGTGGCCACGTCGCCGAACGGGCCGTTCGTCCCGGTCGGCGAGGGGCCGCTGGTCTGCCCCGCCGCGGAGGGCGGCGCGATCGACGCCGGAACCTACGCCGAGAACGGGCAGCTCTACCTGCTCTGGAAGTCCGACGGCAACTGCTGCAACCTGCCGGCACGGCTCTACATCCAGCCGCTGGCCGCGAACGGCCGCACGGTCACCGGCCCGCCGACCCCGCTGATCCGCAACGACCAGCCGTGGGAGGGCGCCGTCGTCGAGGCCCCGACGCTCGTCAAGCACGCGGGCACGTACTACCTGTACTACTCGGCCAACGACTTCTACGGCGGCAACTACCGCACGGGCTACGCCACCTCGACCAGCCTGACCGGGCCGTACACCAAGTCCAAGACCGAGCTGCTCACGAGCGACCGCTTCCAGGGCGACGTCCGCGGCCCCGGCGGCCAGGACGTCTTCACCCGGCGCGACGGGCGTACGGCCATCGTGTTCCACGGCTGGGACCCGACCTACACCTACCGCGCGATGTACGTCAGCTACGTGAACTACGACGCGAACGGCGTCCCGTCGGTCGAGGCCGCGTCCCGGCGCTACCAGGCCGAGGACGGCGTCCTCGCCAACGCGCGCGCGGTCGGCGACACCAGCGCGTCCGGCCTGTCCAAGGTCGGCGGCATGGACTTCGCCGACAGCTCGGTGACGCTGCAGGTGTGGGCCGACACGGCCGGGCCGAAGACGCTGGGCATCCGCTTCGCCAACGGCTCGACCGACGGCAACCGGCGGGTCGTGTCGACGGACCGGCTGACCGTCAACGGCCAGTCCCGCACGGTCAGCTTCTGGCACACCACCTGGGGCAACTGGCAGCTGAACGAGCAGCGCGTGCAGCTGCGCCAGGGCTGGAACACCGTCACCCTGACCCGCGGCACCTACTTCGCCGAGATCGACTCGGTGGACGTGTACGACGCGCTGCCCGACCCGTCGCCGGTGCCCGTCCCGGCCGCCGCGCCGCAGGGCACCCGCTACGAGGCCGAGTCCGGCGTCATCAACCGGGCGCGGGTGCGCACGGACGGCAGCGCGTCCGGCGGTGCCGTGGTGGGCGGGCTCGACTTCGACGACAGCTCGGTGACGCTGCGGGTGCACGCCGCAGAGTCCGGCGACACGACGCTCGGCATCACGTACTCCAACGGCTCCGAGCGTGGCGGCTACCTCATCGAGGCCACGGACCGGGTCACGGTCAACGGCCGCGACGAGGGCATCGTCCAGCTGCCGCACACGCGCTGGGGCAACTGGTCGACCGTCGACCACGAGGTCCGGCTCAAGCGCGGCTGGAACACCGTCACGCTGACCCGGGTCTCGTTCTACGCCGAGATCGACGCGGTCGACGTCCGCTGACCGCCGGCTCCTCCGGCTGCCGGCCCCGCGTCCTCGGACGCGGGGCCGGTGCCGTCAGCGGGCCAGCAGGCCGACCGCCGGCGCGACCCCGCGGTGGCCGAGCGCCCGCGCGAGGGTGGTCTCACCGCGGCTGATCCGCGCGAAGGCCGCGGCGCCCCGGCCGGTGCGCGAGATCGCGGCGTGCACCAGCCCCGGGCGCCGCTCGAACAGGCGCAGGCAGCGCCGCCCCGCCGCCATCTCGGCTCCGAGCTCGGCCTCGACCAGGCCCTCGTACGCCGGGCCCGGCTCGCCCGCCGCCAGCCGCGCCGCCGCCTCCCCCGCGAGCCGGCCCGAGCGCAGGGCGAACGAGATGCCCTCCCGGGTCCACGGCTCGAGCAGCCCCGCGGCGTCCCCGGCGACGAGGACGCTCCCCCGCCGCAGGGGGGACCCGGGAGCGCGGCACCGGGTGAGGTGGCCGGAGTCGCGGGTCACCGGCGCGGCGGCGAGCCCGAGCCGGCGCAGGTAGGCCGTGAGGTAGTCGCGGGTCTCCGCGGGCCTGCCGCGCGCTGCGATGACGCCCACGGTCAGCGTGTCGCCCTTCGGGAAGACCCAGCCGTAGGACCCCGGGACCGGGCCCCAGTCCAGGTGGACGCGGCCCGCCCACTCCTCCGCCCGGGCCCCCGCCTCGACCTCCACCTCGAGCCCCAGGTCGACCTGGTCGCAGACGACGCCGACGTGCTGGCCGATGCGGCTGGCGCTGCCGTCCGCGCCGACCACGGCGCGGGCGAGGACGTCGCCGCCGTCCGTGCGCAGGACGGGGCCCGCGGCGGTCTCCTCGACGCCGCGTACCAGCGTCCGCTGCCGGAGCTCGACGCCGGCCTCCTGGGCCGCGGCGACCAGCGCGGCGTCCAGCTCGTCGCGGAAGACCATGCGCAGCAGGGGCTCCTGGAAGCTGCGGGCGCGCTCCCGGTGACCGTCATGGGCGAACACCGCTTCGCGGATCGTGTCCCTGGCCGGGAGCTGCAGGCCCGCCGGGAGGCTGCGGAGGGAGGTGCCGGTGATGCCGCCGCCGCAGGTCTTGTAGCGCGGGAGCGTGCTCCGCTCGAGCAGGACGACCCGCGCCCCGGCCGTCGCCGCCGCCCAGGCGGCCGTCGCCCCCGCCGGGCCGGCGCCGACCACCGCGACGTCCCACTGCGTGCCGGCCCTAGTCATCCGGGGAGGCTATCCGGCGGCCGTGCGGGGGGCGGGGCGCGACGGGTGGGTCAGCCGGCAGGGCCCTCCGCAGAGCCGGCACCCCTCCGGCGCGGTGCCGTGCACCGCGCCGGCCGCCGCACCAGGCCTCGCGCCTCGCGGCGCACCTGCGCGAGGACCGGCGGCACGGGAGGCGCGTGCAGGATCCCGACCGTGCCCGTCGTGCGCGTCAGCGCGACGTAGAGGTCGTTGGCGCCCCGCGGCCCCTCGAGGATCGCCGCGGGGTCGACGATCAGGACGTCGTCGAACTCGAGGCCCTTGGCCTGGGCGACGGACAGCACCACCACCTCGGCGCGCAGGTCGGGCACCGGCCCGGAGGACGCCCCCGGCACCGCCCGGGCGACCGCTGCCGCGACCTGCGCCAGCCGCCCGTCCGCCCCGACGACGGCCCGCCGGCCCTCCCCGCGCCGTGGCCCGTTCGCGGCCCACTCCGCCGCGGCCCTCGCCAGGTCGGCGGCGGGCAGCTCCCGGCGCCACGGCGGCGTGCCCGAGCTGCGGATGGAGCGCGGGGCGAGCCCCTCCGCGCCGGTCAGCGCCAGGACCCGTACCGCGACGTCCATCGTCTCGCGCGGGGTGCGGTAGTTCACCGAGAGCCGCCGCTCTCGCCACCGGCTGCCGAAGTGCGAGGTCAGCGCCTCCTGCCACGTCCCGGCGGCACCGGGGGCGTGCGCCTGCGCCATGTCCCCGACGAGGGTGAACGAGCGGGTGGGACAGCGGCGCAGCAGCAGTCGCCAAGCCATCGGTGAGAGTTCCTGCGCCTCGTCGACGACCACGTGCCCGTACGCCCAGGTGCGGTCCGCCGCCGCCCGCTCGGCCGGCGTGCGCAGGTCCGCCTCGGCGTGGCGCTCGGCGAGCTGCTCGGCGTCGACCGTGCCGATCGGCACGGCCGGGTCGTCCTCGTCCAGCGGCCCGGAGCCGGCGATCTGCAGGACCTCGCGCGCGTACTCCACCTGCCGCGCGTGCTCCCGGCCCGCGCGGGCCCGGGCCGCTGCCCGGTCCTCCCCGAGCAGCTCGGCGGCCTCGTCGAGCAGCGGCACGTCAGCCGCGGTCCAGCGGCTGCCGGCAGGCCGCGCGAGCAGCGCCCGGTCCGCGGCCGGCAGCGCCGCAGCAGCGGTGTCGAGCCGGTCGCGGTCCGCGAAGAGGCTCGCGAGCAGCTGCTGGGGGGTGAGGACGGGCCAGAGCCGGTCCAGGGCGGCGCGCACCCGTGGGGAGGCGAGCAGCTCGCGGCCCAGCCGGGCGAGCTCGTCCGGCCCCGGCGGCTCGTCCGTGAGGCCCTCCTCGACGGCGACGACGGGCAGGCCGGCCAGGTCCTCGGCGACGAGCCGGTCGAGCCAGGCGAGCTCGGCCTCCAGCCCCTCCTCGAGGGCGTCGAGCCGGCGGCGGCGCAGCTGCGCGCCCTGCTCGGCCAGCTCGGCGACCACACGCCGGACGAAGCAGGCGCGCGCCTCGTTGTGCGGGAGCCGGGTGGCCCGCGCCGCAGCGACGGCCGCGGCCAGGAAGCCGGCCGACAGGCAGAGCTCGTCGCCCTCGTGCTCGACCGTCACCGACGACGGGGCACCCTCGCGGTCGCGCACCGCGGCGGCCACCACGTCCGCCATGGCCGGCCGGCCCTTGACCTCGGCCACGTCGGGTCGCTCGTCCGAGGATGCGGTGACGCCGGGGAACAGGTCCCCCACGGTGGCGAGCACCGCGTTGGCCTCGCCGAGCCCGGGCAGGACGTCGCTCACGTAGGAGAGGAACGCCGCGCTCGGGCCGACGACGAGCACGCCGCGGCGGGCGAGCTCGGGCCGGGTGTAGAGCAGGTACGCGGCCCGGTGCAGGGCGACCGCCGTCTTTCCGGTCCCGGGCCCGCCCTGGACGACGAGGGCGCCCGCGTCGGCGGAGCGCACCGCCTCGTCCTGCTCGCGCTGCATCGTGGCGACGATGTCGCGCATCCGCCCCGACCGGCCGGCGGTCACCGCGGCCATCAGCGCCGCCTCGCCGACCAGCCCTTCGTCCCTGGCACCAGCAGCGCCCGGGCCCAGCAGCTCGTCGTTGACGGAGATGACGCGCCGCCGCCGCGTGCCGATGGACCGCCGGCGCACGACCCCCTCCGGAGCGGCAGGGGTCGCGACGTAGAACGGCCGGGCCGCCGGGGCTCGCCAGTCCAGCAACAGGGGCTCCCCGTCCCGGTCGTCGCGCAGGCCGACCCGGCCGATGTGGTGTCGGCGCCCGTCGACGGTGTCGATGCGGCCGAAGCAGAGCCCCTCCTCGGCCGCGTCGAGGGCGGCACGCCGGGCGCGGGCCGCGGCCAGCGCCGCGTCGCGGTCCAGCAGCTCCGGGCCGCTGCGTGCCGGGAGGGCGGACGACCGGCGGGCCCGCTCGTCGGCGCGGGCGCGCTCGGCGTCCAGCTGCGCGTACGCCCGGTCCACGTGCGCCTGCTCCGCGGCGAGCTCGTCCTCGAGCACGATGCGCCTTCCTCTGCGTCGACAATTGCGGGAAGGACGCAGTGTGACGCCATTGCGCGAATTGCAGCAAATGCTTTGGAATTCCGCCGAACTGCCGGTATTCTTGTGTCCAGCAGGGGCTCAGCGCTGCTCGGCCGGGCACCACCACGTGGTGCGGCCACCGACCGTGGCGCAGGCCATCTCCGTCCCGCAGCGCGGGCAGTGGCGCCCGGCCTTGCGGTACGCCACCACCGAGCCGGTGTGCACGCCGCCGTTGCGGACCGCGTCGTCGATGGCGGCCCGCAGCTCGTCGTGCAGCCGGTCCAGCTCGGTCGCCGTCAGGGCCCCGGCCGGTCGACGCGGGGCGAGCCGGCTCTGCCACAGCGCCTGGTCGGCCAGCAGGTTGCCGACCCCGGCGAGCACCGACTGGTCGAGCAGCCGGGCCTTCAGCGGGGCCGTCCCCTTCCCGACCCGCGCGCGGAACTCGGCCCGGTCGACGGACTGCGCGTCCGGCCCGAGGGCCGACAGGTCGGGGTCGAGGCGCACGCGCCCCAGCCGCCGCTTGTCCAGCAGCCGCAGCGTTCCTCCGTCGGCGAAGGCCAGGGTGAAGCGGAACCACACGTCGAGGGCGGGCCGGCCGGTCGCGGGCCCGGCGTAGTCACCGCCCTCGACGACCTCGCCGGCCCCTTGCCCCGAGGACGGGCCGCTGATGAGGATGCGCCCGCTCATGCCCAGGTGGATGCCGAGGTCGGGGCCGGCGTCGGACGTCTGGCACCACATCGACTTCCCGCGCCGGTGGGCGGCGGTCAGCCGGCGGCCGAGCAGGGCGGCCCGGATCTCGCCGGGAAGGTGCGGGCGGCACTCGTACCTGTCGCTGTCGTCGACCTCGACGATGCGCCGCCCCAGGCCCGCCCGCTCGATGGCCACCCGCGCGGACTCGACCTCGGGCAGCTCCGGCACCGGGCGAGTGTAGGTGCGAAGCCCCGCCTCAGCCGCCCAGCCCGCCACCCGCCGCCCACTCCGCGAGCCGGCGCTCCGCCTCCTGCGGGCTCACGTCCTCCACCCGCGTCATGACCGCCCAGCGGTGCCCGAACGGGTCGTAGACCGAGGCGAACCGGTCGCCGGTCACGAACGTCGTCGGCGGCTCGCGCAGCACGGCGCCCGCGGCCACCGCCTTCTCGGTCACGGCGTCCACGTCACTGACGTAGATGCAGGTCGAGCCGCTGACGCGGTCCCGGGCCGGGCCGGACGTCGGCGCCTCCAGGCCGAACTGATCCGACGGGTCCCCCAGCTGCAGCCGCCCGTCCCCGAAGTCCAGCTCCGCGTGCGGGACCGTGCCGTCGGGCGCGTCCATCCGGTTGACCACGGTGGCGCCGAACACCTGCTGGTAGAACTCGATCGCCTTCGCCGCCGGCGCGCAGACGAGAAACGGCGTGAGGGTCGTGTAGCCGTCGGGCTTCCCGTTCTCGATGCTCATGACCGCACTGTGCCTAGACTCCCGCGGTGCCGTCTTGCACGAACGCGACACCGCCGGGCGGCCCGCGATGAGCAGCGGGCCGTGGGCGCGGACCGCCAGCCGCAAGGGCGTGCTGCGGCCCGACGAGACCGCCGCGGTCGCGGGGCTGCGCCGGGTGCCGGACGTGTCGGAGCCGCTCGCCCCCTACGTGGAGCAGTACTGGTCCGTCTCCTGGGACCTGCCCGCCCCGCGGGCCGCCCGCGCGGAGGTGCTGAGCCACCCCTGCGTCAACCTCACGGTCGAGACCGGCACGGCGCGCCGGTTCGGCGTCGACCTGCCGGCCGCGCTCGTGCACGGCGTCGTCACCCGGCGCTTCGCCGTCGACCTGCGCGGATCGGGCGGTGTCAGCGCGTTCAAGTTCCGGCCCGGCGGGTTCGCGGCCTTCAGCGGCCGGCTGCCCCACCGCGACTCCGTGCGCCGGCTCGAGGGCGTACGCGGCCTCGACCCCGCCCGCCTCGTGCGCGAGGTGCTCGCGCAGGGCACCGACGACGGGCGCGCCGCCGTGCTCGACGCGGCGCTCGCCCCGCTCGCCCGGAGCCCGACGACGCGTACGCCCTGCTCCAGGACGTGATCGCCGAGATGGTGCACGACCCCGGGCTGGTCAGGGTGGACGCGGTGGCGGCCCGGGCGGGGCTGGGCGTCCGCTCCCTGCAGCGGCTCTTCGCGGCGTACGTCGGGGTGCCGCCCAAGGCCGTGCTGGCCCGCTACCGGCTGCAGGACGCGGTCGCCGCCATCGACGCCGGACAGGCCCGGGACCTGGCGGGGCTCGCCGCGCGGCTGGGGTGGAACGACCAGGCGCACTTCAGCCGCGACTTCCGCGCCGCGGTGGGCGTCACGCCCGGGCTCTACCTGCGCCGGGCGCGGGCGGCCGTCCCGGCCTGAGCGCGCTCAGCCGGCCAGGCCGCGCGCGGTGCCGCCCACGCGCTGGCGGGGCACGTACTCGATGCCGCGCACCTCGGCGGCCGCGGCGGTGCCGTCCAGGCCGAAGCGCGAGCCCGGGCCGCCGAGCAGCTCTAGCGCGGCCCGCTGCTGCCAGGTGGACAGCTGGGCGTACGCCAGGTCGTCCATGCACGCGACGTAGGCCGTGGGGTCGCCGCCCGCCGCGACGCCCGCGAGGGCGAACTCGCGCAGCCGCTTCGGCCACCAGCGCCGGCTCGACAGCAGCTCGGCCAGCGTGAGCGCCCGCGGGACGGCGATGCCGGCCCGGACCAGGGCGAGCACCTCGACCGGGTCGAGGCCGCGCAGGCCCATCGCGTCGAGCGCCACGTACACCACCTCGGTGGTGCGCAGGGCGGCCTGGGCGGCGACGCATGCGGCGGCCGGCTCGCCCCCGGTGAGGACCGCCACCGCGTGGGCGGCCGGCTCCATCTCCTGCCCACGGGCGTCGGTCAGCCGGTCCAGCGCCGTCCGCAGCTTCTGCGCCGCGGCGTCGGCGTGGCGGCGCAGCTCGGCCAGCTCCTCCGGAGCGGCGTCACGGCGGCGCCGCCCGCCGGCGGCCAGCGCGGTGAGGCGCAGGCGCACGGCGTCGTCGGCCGCGCGGTGCAGCATCGGCGAGCGGACGTGCTCGAGCAGCGCGTCCCCCAGCACCTCGACGAGCACCGCGAGGTCCACCGTCCGGGCGGCGAGCAAGGCCTCCCACGCCGCCGGGCCCAGCGCCTGCTCCGGTGTGTCCCACGAGCTGGCAGTCACGTCGTCTCCCCCTCCGAGCGATTCCCCCGGGTGCCTTCATCGGCTCCCGGAGGACGCGCCCGGTAGGCCCGAACGGGTCGCGCCCGGCTCAGGCGCCGCGCAGCTCCTCGGCACGGGCCAGGTGGCGGTCGGCCCGGGCCGACAGCGCGCTCGCCGAGTCGTGGGCCTGCTGGGGGTCGGGGAACCGGTCGGCCAGCGCGTGCAGCCGCTCCTGGACGTCGTGCTCGCGGGCCGCGAGGCGCTCCTCGGCCGCGGCCATCGCGCGACGCATGACCTCGTCTTCTGCCGTCACAACGGCATCATGACGGCAGGTCGGCCAGGAGCTCCACCCGCAGCTGCCGGGTCAGCCCGCGGACTTGCTCGAGGAAGGCCGCCGTCGCCGGGCGGGCCTCGTGGGCGGCGTGGGCCTGCTCGTCGCGGTAGACCTCGTAGAACAGCCGGGCGAGCGGCTCGTCCCGCACCTGGTGCGGGGTGTAGACGAGCGTCCCGGGCTCCTCGGCCCGGATGCCGGGGACGGTCAGCGCCACGAGCTCGTCGAACCGCTCGGCGGCGGCGGTGTCGTGCAGGTCGAAGCGGACCGCGATCGCGAACATGCGGCCATCCTCGCCGCGACGGCGCCACGGCCGCGGGCGGGGGTGTGACGCGGTCGACAGCAGCGGGCGCCCGAGCCGGTGCGTTGGGCGCGAGCAGCGCCGGGTAGCCCAGACCGCGTGAGCTGCGACCTGCCCGACGTGACGCCCGTCGGCGTGCGCCTGCCCGCCGAGCCGGCGTCCGCGGGCGCGGCCCGTCGCTTCCTCACCAGCACGTTGCGCGACTGGTCCACCCCGCCGGAGGTCATCGAGGTCGCGGCGCTGCTGGTCTCGGAGATCACCGGCAACGCCGTACGCCACGGCCGGGGCCAGATCTCGGTGACCGCCCGGCGCCGGGCGGGTCTCATCCGGGTCGAGGTGAACGACGCCGGGCGGGCGCCGCTGCCCGCGCCCCGCCGGGCCGCGCCCGAGGCCGAGAGCGGCCGGGGGCTGTGGCTCGTGGAGACGCTGGCCACCCGCTGGGGCTCGGACATCTCCGCGGACAGCGGCAAGGACGTGTGGTTCGAGCTCGACGCCGCGAACGGCTCCGGCCCCTGAGCCGAGGGCCCGGGCGCCGGAGCGGCACGCGTACGCGGGTCAGACGGTGAAGCGGGCCACCTGGCCCTGCAGCTCGGCCGACATCCGGGTGAGCTCCTCCGCGGCGAGCTGGGCCTGAGCGACCCCGTCGGCGGTCGCACGCGCGCTCGCCGAGACCGACCCCACACTGGCGGAGATCTCGCCGGTGCCG
>NZ_JAANNO010000008.1:1722-15734 GCF_011250645.1 Motilibacter aurantiacus | reverse complement strand
AGGTTGGTCTGCTCGGCGATGGAGGTGATGACCTTGACGACATCGCCGATCTCGCGGGAGGAGTCGCCCAGCGAGCTGACGGTCGCGTTGGTGGTCTCGGCCACCGACACCGCCTCGGCCGCCACCCGCGCCGCCTCGTTGGTGTTGTGGGCGATCTCGCGGATCGAGGCGCCCATCTCCTCCGAGCCGGCGGCCACCGTGTGCACCCCGCGCGAGACCTGCTCGACGGTGCCGGCGACGGACTCGGCCTGGGCGGAGGAGTCGGCCGCGGCGGCGGAGATCTGCCCGGCCGCGCCGGACAGCTGGGAAGCGGCGCCGGCGAGCCCGTCCGCGGACGCGGACACCGAGCGGACCAGGCCGCGGATGCCGTCCTGGGCGCGGCCGAGCGCAGCCGCCATGCGGCCGATCTCGTCGTTGGACCGGGTCGACACCGTGCCGGTGAGGTCGCCCTGCGCGAGCGCGTCCAGGGCCTGGACCGTCTGACGCAGCGGGCGGATGATGCCGCGGGCGACCCGCCAGGCGATCCCGCCGAGCAGCACGACGGCGAGGAGGAAGGTGATGGTGGTCGTGCGCTTCACCCCGGCGACCGCGGAGTCGACCCGGGCCTCGGCGGCAGCCACGTCGACGTCCATCGCCTCGAGGGCCGCCCCGACAGCGGCGTCGGTCGCGTCGTTGGCCGTCTGCACGTCCTCGTAGGACGCCCGCGCGGCGGCGCCGTCGGTGATCGCGCCGTCGACGACGGCCTCGATCTGGGTGAAGTAGCCGGTGTAGGCGCTCTCCAGCGCGGCCACCCGCTCGCCGGTGACGGCGGGGAGCACCTCCACCGGCGGGAGCTTGCCGAGCAGCTCCTGAGCCGTGGCGACGTCGTCGGCCAGCTCGCTCTTCTGCGCCGCCGGGTCGGGGCGGACCATCGCCTTGTAGGCGTCGACCTTGAGCTCGCTGGCCCGGGTGTCCAGCCGGAGCACGTTGGCCCGGGCGTCGCGGATCGCGCTCAGCGTGGTCTGCTCGTCGTCGATGCGCTCGGCGCCGAGGACGGCGACGGCGCCCACCGTCACGGTGGCCAGCACCCCGACGCCGGCGACGGCGGCGAGCTTCGCGCCGATGGAGGCGGTGGGACGGTTCACGCTTCTCTCCCGGGTCGGTCGGCGGCGCCGACGGTCCTCCTCCCATCGGGACATCTAGACAACTTCTGAAGGGAATGCGTGGCGGCCGTCACAGCAGACGCGGGAACAAACCAGGCCCTAGCGTGGCCTCGTGCCTCGCACCGACAGCGCCTCCCGCCACGTCGCCGCGCCCGCGGAGCAGGTGTTCGCGGCGCTCGTCGACCCCGCAGCGCTCGCTGCCTGGCTGCCTCCGGAGGGGATGAGCGGCCGGTTCGAGCACGCCGACATACGTCCGGGCGGGTGGTACCGGCTCGTGCTCTCGTACGACGACCCCACGAGCGGCACCGGGAAGACCACCGCGGGCACCGACGTCGTCGACTCGCGCATCGTCGACCTCGTGCCGGGGCAGCGCCTGGTGCAGGAGGTCGACTTCGTCGCCGACGACCCGGCCTTCGCCGGGACCATGGCCATGACCTGGTCGGTCGCGCCGGCGGACGGCGGCACGCTCGTCTCGGTCCGCGCCGACGGCGTGCCGGACGGGATCTCCGCCGCCGACCACGCCGTGGGGCTGGCCTCGTCGCTGGCGAACCTCGCGGCGTACGTCGGAGGCTGAGCGCGCGGCCGGCTCAGCGCTAGAGGCTGTCCTGGCTGACCGGCCAGGCCTTGAGGTGGTCGAAGCGGCGGTTGAGCTGGGAGTTGCCGAAGGTGACCGACACGCGGGTGTAGACGAGGACGCCGCGGCGCTGCTTCGGCTGGTCGAACCGGACCGTCACCGGATAGTGCGTCTCCTTGCCGGTGATGCAGGAGCAGTCGTCGTCCCAGTGCGGGTCGAGCACCACCGTGAACCGGGCGCGGCCCTGCGCCGCCCGCGCGTCCCAGGAGGAGTAGCGCATCCGGTCGAGACCCGCCCAACCCTCCGCGCAGTCGAGGGTGAAGGCCCGGGGCTTGACGGTGGGCCGCTCGCGCGGGCAGTCGTACACCTTCGGCGTCGTCGCGCCGGTCGTCGCGGACGCCGGAGCAGGCAGGGTGAGCCCGGAGGCCAGGAGCGTGCCGACGACCGCCCCCGCGAGTCGAGTGCGCATGCGGCGACGATAAGCCCTACCGGGCGTGCGCCACCCGCTCCAGCCACTCGGCGAGCAGGGCACGCTCGGCCGCGCTGAGCACGTCGAGCGCGTGCGCTTGGGCGCGCAGTGCCACCGCCGCGGAGGCGGGCCCCGGCCGGGTGGGGGCCGGCCGGCCGACGAGGACCTCGCGGAGCACCGCGTCGAGCATGGCCTCGGCGAGGGTGGGGTCCCGGCGCTCGGGCGCGGTGGCCAGCAGGGTGGTGACGGTGCCCACGCCGGCGGCCTGGACGAGGTCGACCGCCCGCTGCTCGGGGACCTGCAGGCGCCCGGCCTCGGCGATGCGGCGTACGCGCGCCGCCAGGACGTCGCGCCCGGCGCGGGCGGCGGGCGACCGCAGGGCGCGGTCCGGGTCGCTGAGCATCCGGAACAGGGCCGGGTTGGCCAGGCCGAACTCGATCTGCGACCGCCAGCCGGCGCGCAGCTCCTCGACCGGGTCGGCGTCCTCCGCCCGCGCCGCCTCCACCGTCGCCGCCTTGGCGGCCACCTGCCCGGCCAGCACGTGCTCCGCGACCGCCTCGAGCAGCCCGTCCTTGTCCCCGAACGCGCGGTAGATCGCCGGCGCCTGCACGCCCGCCGCGTCCGCGACCGCGCGGGTCGTCACCGCGGTGGGGCCGTGCTCGCGCAGCAGCCGGGCGGCCGCCTCGACGATGCGCGCCGAGGTGTCGGGCCGGCGGCGGGGCTGCTCACTCACGTAACGACGATAACGCGGTCTTGCTATCACTGTGATTCCGCTGCTACCTTGCCCGCGTTAGCACTGATAGCAGGAGGCCAGCATGATCGTCATCACCGGCGCGACCGGCGCCCTCAACGGCGCCACCGTCCACGCCCTGCTCCGCCGCGTCCCCGCGCACGAGATCGCCGTCGCGGTGCGCGACGTCGCACGGGCCGCGAGGCTCGCCGAGCTCGGCATCGAGGTCCGCCGCGCCGACTACGCCGACCCGGCCTCGCTGCCCGCGGCCTTCGCCGGTGCCGAGCAACTGCTGCTCGTCTCCGCCAGCGACCCCGCCGCCGACGCCGTCGCGCTGCACCGGAACGCCGTGGACGCCGCCGTCCGGGCGGGGGTCGGGCGCGTCCTCTACACGAGCCACCAGGGCGCCGCGCCGAGCTCGCCCTTCGCCCCGGCCCGCGACCACGCGCGCACGGAGCAGCTGCTCGCCGACTCCGGCCTGGCATGGACCGCGCTGCGCAACGGCTTCTACGCCCACAGCCTGGCCTTCCTCGCCGGGCCGTGGCGGGAGACCGGCCGCATCCCCGTCCCCGCCGACGGGCCGGTGTCCTGGACCGCGCGCCAGGACGTCGCAGAGGCCGCGGCGGCCGTCCTCGCCTCGCGGGCGGCGTACGACGGGGCGGTCACCCTGACCGCCGGCGCCGCCCCGACGTTCGCCGAGGTCGCCGAGGTCGCGTCCGAGCTGGCCGGGCGCCCGGTCGAGGCCGTCGTCGTGGACGCCGAGGCATGGGTCGCCGCGCAGGTGGCCGGGGGGCAGCCGGAGTTCCGCGCGCGCTTCACGCTCGGGATCTACGAAGCCGCTCGCGCCGGGTTCTTCGCGGGCACCGACCCCCTGCTGGGCGAGCTGCTGGGGCGGGAGCCCCGGACGGTACGGCACGCGCTGATGCCGGCGGGCTAGGCGTCGCGCCGCCCAGCGTTCGGCGACACGTGCCCTTCGCGTCGGTATCCGTTCAGATCCGGTCATGAGCCTCGAGCCATGCCAACCCCGCACCTGCCCACCGCTTCCCGCCCGCCCGGCCGGGCCCGCCGGATCGCCCTCGGCACGGCCCTGGCCACCGGGCTCCTCGCCCTTCCGGCCCCGCTCGCGCTCGCCGCCGACGCCCCCGCCGACGTGTGCGCCGCCCTGGACGACGCCGTGCACCTGCGGCTCGACGCCCGCGGCGACAGCCTGCTGACCACCTCGCGCGCCGAGGCCGACGCCGCCCAGGCGACGCGCGGCTACACCGACGACGACGGCGTGGTGTTCCTCGCCGCCGCCACCGCCGCCGACGGGGCCGCGCCGGTCCGCACGCTGGTGCACGGGCAGACGGGGCGCACGGCGTACGCGCTGGACGCCACGCGCATCGCCCAGCTGCAGCAGCAGGGCTACGCGCTCACCGAGGCGCCGGCGTTCTACGCCTCGGCGACCGAGCACGGCTGCCTCGACGCGGTGCACGAGCTGGTGCGCGAGTCCGACGGCCAGCAGCGCTTCGCGGTGACCAAGGGCCAGCGCAAGGAGCTCGAGGCGGACGGCTTCCGCTACGTCGGGGTCGCCTTCTGGTCCGGGACCGACCGGCGGTTCTCGATCGCCGTCATCCCCGACACCCAGCACGAGGTCCACGTCAACAAGGTCAACAACGTCTTCACCCACCGGGCGCAGTGGCTCGCGGACAACGAGGACGCCCTCGACCTGCGCTACATCACGCACACCGGCGACGTCGTCGACTGGGACACCCCGGACCACGAGCAGTACGAGAAGGCGAAGCCCGGGGTCGACATCCTCGACCGGACCGGGATCCCGTTCTCGTTCGCGATCGGCAACCACGACACGATGGCCACGGACGTCGGCGGCAGCGCGCGTCCCGGTCAGGACACCCGCGCCAACCAGCGGATCACCGACACGTTCAACGCGTACTTCGGCGTCGACCACGTGGAGAACCTGCGCGGCGCCTTCCAGCCGGGCAAGGTCGACAACATGTACACCACCTTCGCCGCGGGCGGCGTCGACTGGCTGGTGCTGCACCTGGAGCTGTGGCCGCGCACGGAGATGATCCGCTGGGCCGACCGCGTCCTCGCCGCGCACCCCGAGCACAACGTCATCGTGAACACGCACTCGTTCCTCACCGGCGACGGCAGCGTCTACCAGACGAACGGCGGCTACGGTGCGAACAGCCCGCAGTTCCTGTGGGACCAGGCGTTGAAGAGGCACGCGAACGTGCGGTTCATCCTGTCCGGCCACACCGGGCAGTGGGCCTACCGGGCGATGACCGGCGACAAGGGCAACAAGGTCGCCGCCATCAACACCACCCTGCACGACCGCACGGAGAACCCGACGCGGATCGTGCAGTTCGACACCACGGCCGACGCGATGACGAGCTACGTCTACCGGCCGTGGAGCGGCACCTACGTCACCACCGCGGCGCTCGACCTCGAGGCCCTCGACCTCGTCGTGCCCGCCGAGCAGCGGGTCGCGCGGCTCACCTCCCGGCTCGGCTCGCTCGTCGAGGCGGGCCGGCTCGCGCCGCACGTGGCCGCGTCCCTGCAGGAGCGGCTCGACCGGGCCGCGCGGATGCTGGACGCAGGCAGCGAGCAGCGCGCGCTGGCGGCGGTGGAGCAGTTCGCCGCTCGGGCGCACAACCAGGTCAAGGGCGACGCGGACGACGTCGCCGTACGCGGTGAGCTGGTCGCCGCGGCCGGCTCGCTCGGCGAGCTGCTGAGCGCGATGGACGTCGCGGAGACGGTCGACCTCGGCTGACCCACGCCTGCCCGGGCCGCAGCCCCGTCCCGCCGTCGTGCGGGGCGGGGCTGCGGCGTGCCTGTCTCACCAGGTGACGCGCGGTCACCACCGGGCTTCCGCGGCGATGGCTCGGGCCCTAGCGTTGCGAGCAGCCGCAGGGCGAGGCACCGACGCCTCGGGGCGGGGCGTCGAGCCACGGCGGCCCGCCCCGACACCTGCTGCCGACACCCGGAAGGGATGCGTATGGCAAGCACGCAGCGACCGAACATCCTGGTGGTGCTGCTCGACGACCTGGGGATCGGGGACCTCGGCGCGTACGGCGGCGAGCTCGTCCGTACCCGGATGTGCAACCGGCTCGCGGAGACGGGCGTGCTGTGCACGTCGATGTACACCCCGGCGTCGACGGACTCCCCCGCCCGGGCGGGCATCCTGACCGGGCGGTACGGCGCCCGGTTCTCGGTCCCGGAGTCGGTGCGCCCGGGCGTCCAGGGAGGCCTTCCGGCCGACGTGCCGACCGTCGCCGCCCTGCTGCAGGAGGCCGGCTACGCCACGGGGTTCTTCGGCCAGTGGCGGCTGGGCTCCGGGGCGGGGCAGCACCCGCTGGACCGGGGCTTCGACACCTTCGCGGGGTCGCTCTACGGCACCGACGTCACCCCGCTCGCGTGGTACGAGGGCCGGTCCGCGACCGCGCCGGACATGGACCTCGCGCTCGCGTCACGCTGGGTCACCGAGGCGGCGGAGGACTTCCTCGCCGGCCTGGGTGCGCGTACGCCCTTCCTGGCGGTGCTGTCGCACCTGGGCCCGGCCTTCCCCTCCGCCCCCGACCCGGACTACGCCGGCCGCTCGCGGGCCGGCCGCTACGGCGACGTGGTCGAGACGATCGACCGGCACCTGGAGCGGCTGATCGGCGAGGTGCGACGGCTGGGCCGGGACGACGACACTCTCGTCGTCGTGACGAGCGACAACGGCCCGCGCTACGAGGGCAGCACCCAGAGCCGTCGGGGCCGCAAGCCCGAGGTGATGGACGGCGGCGTGCGCGTCCCGTTCATCGCCTCCTGGCTCGGGCGCACGCTCGGGTTCGTCGACGAGACCCCGCGGTCGCTGCTCGACATCATGCCGACCCTGTGCACGCTCGCGGGAGTGCAACCGCCGGAGAACGTCGACGGGCAGGACATGTCGGCGCTGCTGACCCGAGGCGTCGCTCCCGCCCGGGGGCCGGTCTTCCTGTTCTACAACCAGTACCTCAACGCCATGCGCAGCGGGAAGTGGAAGCTGCACTACCGCTACGGGCCCGACTCCCGGACCTACATGCCGCAGCTGTTCGACGTCACCGTCGACCCCCGCGAGGCGTTCAACGTGGCCGAGAAGTACCCCGCCCTCGTCGACGAGCTGCTGCCGGCCCTGCTGGCCGAACGACAAGAAGTCGCCGCCGAGGCGGCCCAACGCGCTGCCGGAGGTGCGGCATGACCGAGCACGACCTGACCCGCCGTGCCGTTCTCAAGGGCGCGGCCGTCACCGCCGGCGCGCTGACCCTCGGCCCGGCCCTGGCCTCCGGCCCCGCGTCGGCCGCCCAGCCGTCCGCGGCGGCCGGCAGCCGCCCCAACTTCGTCCTGATCATGACCGACGACCAGGGCTACGCCGACCTCGCCAGCTACGGCGCGCCGTACATCGACACCCCGAACCTCGACGGGATCGCGCAGCGCGGCATCCGCTGCACCGACCACTACGCCGGCAGCCCGCTCTGCACGCCGTCGCGGGCGGCGCTGCTGACGGGGGCCTGGCCGCCCCGGGTGAACATGCCCAACGTGCTGAACCCCGCCCAGGCGCAGGGCCTCTCCCCGGCCGAGACCACGCTCCCGGAGTACCTGCGCACGGCGGGCTACGCGACGGCGATGTTCGGCAAGTGGCACCTCGGCGACCCCGAGTCCAACCCGGTGTTCCACCCGATGGACCACGGGTTCGACCGCTTCTTCGGCACGCCCTACTCCAACGACTACCCGACGGTCCCCGTGTACGACGACCGGACGATCGTGGAGCGCATCGTCTATCCCGGAGCGCTCGGCCAGGACGCCGGCAACGGTGACGAGCAGAACTGGCTCAACAAGGCCGTCATGCAGCACGCGGCCGACTGGATCCGCGGCCAGGACGCCGACCGGCCCTTCCTCGCCTACGTCGCGCCGACGCAGCCGCACGAGCCCGTCGCCTCGGAGTTCCAGGGCAGCGCCGGAGGCCCGCACGGCAGCTCGGTCGAGGAGATCGACATGCTCGTGGGCGAGATCCTGCAGGCGCTCGACGAGCTCGGCGTCCGGGAGAACACCGTCGTCGTCTTCACCAGTGACAACGGCCCCTGGTGGGTGGGTGACACCGGCGGCCTGAAGGGCCGCAAGGGCGAGACCTACGAGGGCGGGCAGCGCGTCCCCTTCGTCATGGAGTGGCCGGCCGTGATGTCGGGTGAAAGCCTGGTCTACGAAGGCGTCACGACCCACACCGACATCCTGCCGACGTTCTGCGCCGCGGCCGGAGTCCCGCTCCGTGACCGGGCCCTCGACGGCAGAAACCTGCTTCCGCTGATCGAGGACGGCCGGAAGCCGCCCTTCTTCGCCGAGCTCGGCGCGCTTCTCGACCTGCACTCCGCCTCGGGGCAGATCACCGTCACGGCGGCCGCCGGCCTGCGCGACCGGCTGGACCGGGCGGAGACGGCGGTCGAGCAGGGCCGGGAGAGCACCGCCGTCAGCTACCTCGAGCAGCTGGCCGCCCGGGCGAGGAACCAGGTCAAGGGCGACGCCGACGACGTCGCCGCGCGGGACGCGATCCTCTCGGCCGTGTCGGCGGCCGTCGTCACGGTGAGCACGTACGTCGACGTGGCCTACTACTCCTCCAACACGCTGCACGCGATCCGGTACGGCGACTGGAAGCTCCACGTCCGCCGGGTGGCCAACCCGACCCGGTTCACCGGGCTCTACAACTGGAACGCCACGGACAACATGCCGGAGCTCTACAACCTGCGCACCGACCCGGAGGAGTGCTACGACCTGTCCGAGCACGAGCCGGAGGTCCTCGCCGCCATGACTGCGCGGCTGCAGGCGTTCGACGCCGCGCTCAAGGCCGACCGGGCGTTGTACTACCCGGCGCTGGGCTGACGCTTCCGGCTACGGGTGGGCCCGGTCGCCGTGTCGCGGTGACCGGGCCCTCGTTCGGTGCGGTGCTTGTCGCGTACGCCGGGTCAGCGCAGCTGGCCCTTCTCCAGCACGGTGAGGGCGAGGGGGCCGGCGGGGTACGACGGGTCACCCAGGAAGGGCCGGACGCGCCCCGTCCGGGGCGAGAGAGCGGAGAGGCCGTGACCGCCGCGCAGGGGACGGGCGAGGTCGAGCGGCCCGCTGAGGAGCAGCGCGTCGCCGCGCCGTCCGACGACCATGACCCCGTACGGCGAGTTCGTCCTGGCCCCCTGCAGCGGCACGAGCCGAGCGGCGGTGCCGTCGACCGGCACGACGGCGAGCGCGGGCCGCGCGTCCTTCCAGCGCACCTTGTCCTGCACGAGCATCCACAGCTCCCGGCCGTCCGCGGAGAACACGGGCGCGCTCTGGCCCCTGGCCCCCGGTCTGGCGAGCTCCGTCAGCCCTCCGGTCGCGACGTCGACGACGACCGTGCGTCGCTGCGGCCCGGGGAGCTCGTTCGCCAGGCCACCGCCTGCGGCGACGGCGATCCGTCGCGAGTCAGGGCTCCAACTGAAGGGGCCGGTCCGGCCGCTGAGCAGGGTGCGGAAGTCTCCCGTGGCCAGGTCCAGGACCACGATGTCGTGCGGCGTGGCGGGCCGGTTCGGGCGGGTGCGGCTCAGGTCGAACGCGAGCCAGCGGCCGTCAGGGGAGAACTGCAGGTTCGACGTGGTCCCGAAGGTGCCGAGCCGGTACTCGCGCTGCTGCCCCGTCCGCAGGGTCAGCGTGCGCACCCGCGCCGGCCGCTGGAACGTCCCGCCACCGGCGAGTGCGCGGCCGCTGGGAGAGATCGCCGGAAAGGCGTTCTGCGCGTACGGCCCACGCTGCTGTGTCACGCGGCCGGGCAGCCGGCGCCACCCCGTCCCGTCCGCGTCCAGCACGTACGCGTCGTAGACCCCCGACTCGATCGTGTAGGCGCCGCGGCTACCGGGCGGTGGCGGGGCCGTGACCCGCTGCCCCGTCGCGTAGTCGAAAACGACCGAGTCGTCCCAGTCCAGGATCTGCGCGGTCGTGAGACCTCGCGTGATGGGAGAGGCCGCGAGCGTGGGCACGGCTGTTGAGTCCGTGGGCGGCTTGGGCATGGCCCGGGGCAGGTAGCCGTCCGTCGATGTCGCGGCTGACGTGAGGGCGCTCGCCGGCGCGAGAAGACCGGTCGCGTCAGCACGGGCAGGCGCGGCGGACGTCGCCGGCGCCAGAAGGGCGGCCATCAACGTCGCGCCCGCGAGCGCGCGCATGCTCCGTGTTCCACTCATCGCGATCCCCCGTGGTTCGCAGTGCGGGCTCAATCTGCCACGCGCAGATCCTCGGGGGAAGGCTCTGCCGCGCCACCCCTCGATCCGACAGCATTCGCTCCGTTCCGCGCGATGATGACCTGGCCCATGAGCTCCGCCTCCTCTGCGTGACGAGGGAAACGCTGTGTCGACGGAGGAGGGCAACGCTGTCATGAGCTGGGTCAAACCCCTCTTGAGCCACTCCTCGTCGGGCGGTGCCCGACGAGGCGCATGTCATGTGAGAGCCACGCCAACCCGCCGCGGGCAGCCGATAGGAGCGCATCCCCGCCGGGCACTCGACAACAGCTCGGCGGGCCACCGCCGTACGTCGAGTCTTGGACCACCGG
Organism: Motilibacter aurantiacus; assembly: GCF_011250645.1. Taxonomy (NCBI): domain Bacteria; kingdom Bacillati; phylum Actinomycetota; class Actinomycetes; order Motilibacterales; family Motilibacteraceae; genus Motilibacter; species Motilibacter aurantiacus. The sequence goes on along the minus strand of NZ_JAANNO010000008.1, from coordinate 5,234 downwards.
ACCACCGATGAGCGCAAGATCCGAACAACGCGGGAGGGGCAGCCTCGTCTCGTGCACTGCCCGTGGGCGCATGTGCACTCGCGTGCGTGCACGGGAGCGCGGCGCCGCCGTCGCAGAGCTCAGCCTAACCGGGCGAGGTACTGGTGCACGAAGGCGATGGCCATGCCTCCTTCTCCGACACCCGAAGCCACGCGCTTCACCGAGCCGGCGCGCACGTCCCCCGCGGCGAAGACGCCCGGCGCCGTCGTCTCGAGAGCGAACGGGTCGCGCGCCTGCCGCCAGAGGGCTGACTCACGCGCCGCAAGCCCGGTGAGCACGTAGCCGTTGACGTCGCGGGCCACCGCGTCGGGGAGCCAACCAGTGCGGGCGTCGGCCCCGATCATGACGAACATGACCGAGGCGTCGCGGCGTTGCATGCCACCGAGTCGTCGATCGACGACGTCTACCGACTCCAGAAGCTCGGTACCGTGCACCGCGGCGACCTCAGACCGCGTCTCAACGCTGATACGCGAGTTCACGCGGATCTGCTCCATGAGGTAGTGCGACATGCTCGAGGCGAGTGACTCGCCCCTAACCAACATCGTCACCGACCGCGAGTGCCTGGAGAAGAAGAGCGCCGCCTGGCCGGCAGAGTTACCGGCGCCGATGATGAGAACGTCGCGTCCGTGAGCCAGGCCGGTGTCGCTGCGCGCAGCGCCGTAGTAGACCCCGTTGCCGACGAAGCGGTCGATGCCGTCGACGGCCAACTGGCGCCACTCGACGCCTGAGGCGAGCAGGACGACCCGCGCCCGGATCCTGATGTCGCCGTCGAGCATGAGGCAGCCGGCGTCCGGGTCCAACGACTCGACGTCGCGGGTGACCACGATTTCGGCACCGAGCCTTCGGGCCTGGCGCAGCGCCTTGGTCGCGAGTTCGTCGCCCGACACCCCGAAGGGGAACCCGGTGTAGTTCTCGATCCGCGTCGACGTGCCCGCCTGGCCCCCCGGAGCGAAGCGTTCGACGACAAGGGTGCGTAGCCCCTCGGCCGCGCCGTTCACCGCAGCCGTCAACCCGGTCGGACCGGCCCCGACGACGACGACGTCGTAGTCCTCGTGCGCTGGCGCGACCGCAAGGCCGCCAGCCGCCGCCACATCGCGGAGCGTGGGATCGACCAGCTCGGACCCGTCGGCGAGGCGCACGACGAACGAGCCCGCGAGCACCCGCTGCTCGTCGGCATGCGCCGGGTCAGCGGTGTTGACCGTCTCGAAGCGCACCCGGTTGCGGTCGAGGAACGTCTGCACCCGGTGCACCTGAGGGCTGGCCTGTGGAGCGACCAGGGTCATCTCTGGAACGGCCGGCTCGGCCGCGAGTTCGCGCAGCCCCGAGATCCGGCCCTGCGCCAAGGCTCCCACCGCCGCTGCCACGGTGGGAGCCGCGGCGGCGAGGGTGAAGAAGGTCTGGACGTCGATGCGCAGCACCCGCGACGGCTCGACCGCGACGCAGCTCGCCGGAAGGTTCATGTTGAGCATCACCGGCACCTCGCCGTAGAGCTCACCGGGTCCGCGTGGCCCGATGACCCGCTCGACGCCGTTGATCTCCTTGATGAGGTTGACCTCACCCTCCACCACCACGAACAGCGCCCGCTCGTCACCCTCGTGGGCGACGAACTCACCAGGACGCAGCACCACGTCCTCTGCCGAACGCGCGACAAGCGCCAGCAGGTCAGGTGCAAGCTCGGCAAACAGGGGGATGCGAGCAAGCTCGGCCGAACTGATCACGACGAACCCTTCGTCGACGCGCTGTAGCGAAATTGATCTTAGGACGTCCAACCGCCGCAGTCACCTCACCGCCTGTGACCGTCCCGACGTCACTACGGGCGCCACTGACGTTCGTCGCGCGTGGGCACTAACTGGTTGAGCAAAAGTCGGTCGCCGCTTTGGCGCCTGCTGGACGCAGCATCGTCCGCCCTAACCGGGTCCAGCACTACGGACCACAAGGTAGGCCCGGAGGGAGCGCAGTGGAAGTTCTGCTGCGGTGGCAGCAGCCCGGCTCCTGACCCAGTTACGTCGAGAGACACTTCGGCTTCGCGCACTTTCCTGTGTCATCGACAGCGGAGAACGGACCCTCTGGCGACGGGTGAAAACGGACCCCCTTGGGGTGGTCATGTTGGTGTCAGTCCTGCTCTGGGGCTGGTGGCGGGGTGCGGCCGAGGTCGCGGTCGCGCAGCCGGTAGGAGTCGCCTTTGAGGGCGATGACGTCGGCGTGGTGGACGAGCCGGTCGATCATTGCGGCGGCGACAACGTCGTCGCCGAACACCTCGCCCCAGCGCCCGAACGGCTTGTTGCTGGTGACGGTCAAGCTGGCGCGCTCGTAGCGGGCGGAGACCAGCTTGATGCGCCCTGGGTCTGGTGGAGGCGTTGATCCGGCAAGGAGACTGCTGGCATGCCTGCACCGCGAAAGTTCGACGACGAGACCCGGGAGCGGGCGGTCCGGATGTACCGGGACCGGCGCCGTGAGAACCCCGTCGAGTCCCAGCTCCAGGCCCGCACCCACGTCGGGAGGCTGCTGGACATCAACCCCGCGACGCTGCGCAACTGGATCGAGCGCGAGGAGGTCGACGCCGGCGAGCGCCGCGGCGTGACGACAGAAGCGGCCGAGGAGCTCAAGGCGCTGCGCAAGGTGAACGCCGAGCTGCGCCGCGCGAACGAGATCCTGAGGACTGCGTCGGCGTTCTCCGCCGCGGCGGAGGTCGACCGCCGACTCAAGTGATCGTCGACTACATCGACGCGCACAAGCACGAGCACGGGGTCGACCCGATCTGCCGCACGCTGAGCGAGCACGGCGTGCCGATCGCCCCGGCCACCTACTACGCCGCCAAAGCCTGCCCTGTCTCGTTCGCGGCGTGGGACGACGCCCACGCCGCGAACGCGCTGCTGGACTGCTTCACCGCGAACCGGTCTCTCTACGGGGCGCGCAAGCTCTGGCACGCACTGCGCCGAGCCGGACGCGACATCGGCCGCGACCAGGTCGCCCGGCTGATGAAGATCGTCGCTGTCGAGGGCGCCCGCCGCGGCCGCCACCGCACGGTGTCAACACGGCGCGACGACACCGCCGCGCGGCACCCGGACCTGGTCAAGCGCGGCTGGGCCGTGCCGACGCGGCCGGACCAGTGGTGGGTCGCGGACTTCACCTACTGCTGGACGCTCGCCGGGTTCGTCTACGTCGCGTTCGTCACCGACGTCTACTCCCGGCGCATCCTCGGCTGGCGCGGCGCCACCACGGAAGCGACGCCGCTCGTGACCGCCGTGCTCGAGCAGGCGCTGTTCACCCGCCGCCGCCCAACGCGGAGTTCGCCGCGACCGGGCTGCTGCACCACTCGGACGCGGGCTCCCAGTACACGTCGTTGGCATTCACCGAGGCGCTGCGTGACGCGGGCATCGCCAGGTCGATCGGCACCGTCGGCGACGCGCTGGACAACGCCCTCATGGAGTCCACGATCGGGCTCTACAATACCGAGCTCATCGACCGCCGGC
>NZ_JAANNO010000008.1:0-1688 GCF_011250645.1 Motilibacter aurantiacus | reverse complement strand
TGGGCCGGGCGCAACGAGGTCGGGCGCGAGACCGCCGGTACAACACCCAGCGGCTGCACTCGAGCATCGGCCACGTGCCCCCAACCGAGTACGAGCAGAGCTACCGTGACCGCACCACCGTTCCCTCGACAGCCGAGGTGGCCTGAACCCGGTCTCCACCAGACCCAGGCGCTTCAGAGCGGTGAACCGCCCCGGGTTCAGTGGAGGCTGGCGGTTGCCGGTTGGTCCTCGGTGAGGCCGGCGTTCTGACGGTAGTAGCTGTGCTCGTATTCCACGGGTGGGACGTCGCCGCACGCGCTGTGCAGGCGGCGGTGGTTGTACCAGTCGACCCACTCGAGAGTCGCGAGCTCGACGTCGTCGAGGCCCCGCCAGGGGCCGCGGCGGCGGATCAGCTCGGTCTTGAACAGCCCGTTCAGCGACTCCGCGGCCGCGTTGTCGTAGGAGTCGCCCTTGCTCCCGCCCGACCTGATTGCGCCAGCTTCGCCGAGGCGCTCGGTGTAGCGGATGGCGACGTACTGCACTCCGCGGTCGCTGTGATGGATCAAGCCGGTGACGTCGTGGGCGTCGCGCGCCCGCTGCCACAGCCCTTGCTCGAGCGCGTCGAGCGCGAGGTCCGCGCGCAGTGAGGTGGAGCAGCGCCAGCCGACGATGCGCCGGGAGTAGACGTCCATGACGAACGCGACGTAGACGAACCCGGACCACGTCGCGACGTAGGTCAGGTCCGCTACCCAAAGCCGGTCCGGGGCCGGCGCCCAGAAGCTGCGCTCGACCAGGTCATCCGGACGCTCATCCAGCGCGGCCGGGATCGTGGTGGGCTTGACCTTTCCACGGACCGCTCCGGCCAGGCCGAGCTGGCGCATCAGCCGGGCCACCTGGCAGCGCGGTACCGGCACCCCGTCCACGCCGCCCTCCCGCGCCAGCTGGCGGTAGACCTTGCGCACCCCGTCCACGCCGAAGTTCTCCGCGTGCACGCGTGCGACAGCGGCCTTGACGGCCTCGTCCCGGACCGCACGCGCCGACGGCGGGCGGGCCTTCGCCGCGTAGTAGGTGCTCGGAGCGATCGCCACGCCGGCCTCGGCGAGCGTGGAGCAGATCGGCTCGACTCCGAACTCCTCGCGGTGCTGGTCGATGAACGTGGTCAGCGTTGCTGTGGGCGGTCGAGCTCCGCCGCGAAGAAAGCCGACGCGGACTTCAAGATGGCGTTCGCCCGGCGCAGCTCACGGACCTCGCGCTCGAGCTCAGCGATCCGCTGCCGGTCCTCGGTCGATGTCCCCGGCTTCTGCCCGCCGTCGACCTCGGCCTGGTTCACCCAGTTGCGCAGCGTCTCGGGGTTGACCCCGAGCTGCTCGCCGACCCGCGCGATCGCCCCGGTCCGCTGACCGGACTGCTCGCGCATCTCGAACACCATCCGCACGGCCCGCTCACGCAGCTCGTCCGGGTACTTCCTCGGTGCTGGCACTGACCCACTCTCCCGTGGCTTCAGCGCCTCCACCAGACCCGGGGCGGTTCAGTTCACACACCGACGGCTTGGCACTGCGGGACGGACGGGTGAGATTCGGCGGCAGCCACTTCTTGCAAGACACCCTGCTTCTAGGCTCGGGCGATGTTCGTCGTGAAGGAGTGGTAGGTGCAGCAGAACCTGTCCTGGGACCCTGTGCGTCAGGCTGAGGTGAGACACCCCGGGTAGG
>NZ_JAANNO010000007.1:70634-251051 GCF_011250645.1 Motilibacter aurantiacus | reverse complement strand
CCCGGGGTGTCTCACCTCAGCCTGACGCACAGGGCGGCCCCGGCCGCCTCCCCCTGGGCGTCACCTCGCCCGGTGGCTCGGCTATCATTGCCAGGCGCCGTCGGGTGCACGGGCCTATAGCTCAGTTGGTTAGAGCGCTTCCCTGATAAGGAAGAGGTCACTGGTTCAAATCCAGTTAGGCCCACGTCAGCTGCTCCGCGCAGCACTACCCCCGGGGGGTCGGTCGTGAAGAAGCTTCTGGTCGCCGCCGTCCTCGGCGTGGGTGGGGCGATCGTCGCGCGCAAGCTGCAGGCCGACCGCGCCGAGCAGGACCTGTGGCGGGAGGCCACCGACCCGGTCGGCTGAGGCCGGCCACCCGCGCGGCCCGCCGCGCTCGAGGGGCCATAGCTCAACTGGCAGAGCACCGCCTTTGCAAGGCGGGGGTTCGGGGTTCGAGTCCCCGTGGCTCCACCTACCTACCCACGCGACGAGACGTCGCGCGAACCGCACGTCGTCCCTCCCGTCGCTCCTCGCCTGCCGCGTCCTTGCGGGCCAGATCGGTCGGTTGCCGGAGGCAGAGTCGGGAGACCGTGGCGCGTCGGAGCAGAGCTCGACGTCGCCTCCGCTCGGCCTCGCAGGAGCGGAGTCCGGTCGAGGTCAGGGCCGTACGGTCACTGGCGGGAGGCGGGTTGTTGACGGACGCGGACAGCGACGAGAGCCACATCGTCGTCCGGGCGCTCGGGCCGCATCTCGCTGATGACTCTGTCACAGACCTCGTCGAGGGAACGTCCCGCGGAGGACTCCACGACGCTGAGAAGGGCCTGTATGCCCACCTCGAGAGACTGCCCGCGGCGCTCTATCAACCCGTCCGTGTAGAGCAGGACGGTGGCCCCGGGCGGTACGAGGGTGCGCAAGCTGCTGCGTTCGCTGGTCGCGTCCACGCCGAGGAGCATGTCGCCAACACCGCCGTCGCCGGCGACGGCGGGCTGCAGAACGCTGGCAGCGCCGTCCGGGCTGAGCAGGACCGGAGGTGGGTGACCGGCGTTGGACCACGTGAGGGTGGTCAGCAGCTGGCGGTGCTGGTCAGGAGTCTGCTCCAGCCGGGCGACGACCGCGGTGGCAGTGGTGCCGATCCCGAGCCCTTCGATGGCCTCGTCCACCCGGGTGAGCACTTCGGCAGGGTCTGCGTTCGTGGTGTAGCCGATACCGCGCAGCACTCCTCGCAGTTGGCTCATGCCGGCAGCGGCTCGGGTGTCGTGCCCCACGACGTCGCCGATGACCAAAATCGTCGCTCCTGTCGGCTGCACGAAGGCGTCGTACCAGTCCCCGCCGACCTGAGCCGCTCGAGCGGCGGCGACATAGCGGACGGCGATCTGAAGGTGCTCCGGTTGAGGTGGGGCGGTGAGAAGGGTGCGCTGCAGCTCGGTCGCGAGGTCGTACTGCTGGCCGTAGAGCCGAGCGTTCTCCAGCACTGCTCCGGCGCGCCGTCCGACCTCCGCGGCTACGGTCGCTTCTTCCGTCGTGAGCGGCGGTCTGTCAGGGCCGTTGACCAGGATGGCCGAGCCGAGGACCGTCTCGCGCCCGGGAAGCGGGACAGTGATGGCGCTGGCAGTCCCGAGCTCGGCGAACCAGCGCTGGAGCTGCGGGTCTGGGACGAGGTCCTGCAAAGTGCTCGCGTCGATGTGCCGCAGCTCAACGACCTCGTTGCTGTTGATGTCGATACGGCTGGGGACGCGGGCGGCGCCGACGATCGCCTTCCGTGCCCGTGCGGCAACTTCGGCGAGGCCGGGGTCTCGGTGGTGGAGCACGACCTGCCGCACTCGTCCGCTCTCATCGGCGAGCTGGATGGAGATCCAGTCACAGAGGGTGGGAACGAGCAGGCCAGCGAGCTTGTGCAGCGCTTCGCTCGCGTCCAGGGTGGCGGTGAGCGACTCCGAGACCAGGGAGAGCAAGGTGACGTGACGGGCCAGGCGGTCGCGCTGGCGCTCAGCAACTCGACGTTCAGTGATGTCCAGCGCCAGCAGGAGTACGACGCTGCGGCCGTCATCGAGGCGGCTAGGCAGAGCAGTGACCTCGACCTCAGCGCCGGCGCGGGTGACGAGGACGGGGAGGCGCTGCGTGCTGCCGCCGTTGTCGCGGACGGCCCCCGGCACCCGCTCCAGGCACTCCTTCACCAGGGGCATCGCTCCGGGGAGCACGGACTCGACTTGCGGACTGGAGGACCCGAGCAGCCCCTCGGCCCTGCGGTTCGCGCCCAGCACCCTCCCTTCGGCGTCGCAGATGATCACCGCTAGTGGGGCATGCTCGAGCAGGGCGCCGAGGGCGACGCCAGGAGCACTTGCAGGAGTAGCGGATCGAGCTGCACGGGTGGCGACGACCTCGAGCAGGGCCTGATGCTCTCGGCGTCGCCGAGCGGTGCCTTCGGCGCGGGTGACCTCGTCGAGGAGCTCCGCGTCGGGACCGAGTACAAGAAGGTCCAGTGGGACACCGGGCGCGTAGGTCACCGCGCGACGCACCTGGTCCTCGCTCTGGCCGGTGGTGAGTAGCACCACCGCAGCTGCGGGGGCGAACCGGTGCGCCGCTTGGGCGAGCAGGACCGGTTCTGCGTTCTCGCTGCCCACGACAACACAGGTCAATCGCTCGTGCTCGGACGGGCCGCTTGCCAGGGCTTCGGCGGCTGTCAGCGCCCGCGCGCCCGGCAGTGCGCCAAGGGCCGCCAGCTGGTCGGCGGACAGGGCGACCAGCGCGTAGGAGCCGGCACTGGGAGTCACTCGCCGAGGAGGGGCAGGCCCAGCACGGCGCGCCCGGTCCAGCTGCGCAGCAGGTCTGTCGTGGGACTCATGACGTGAGCCGCGCGCGCATCGCGCAGGTGCCGCTCCAGCGGGGACCGGTCGCGGTACCCGATGCCTCCCACCAGTGTCATGGCCTGGTTCGTCACGTTCACCGCACAGTCCGCCACCTCTGCCTTGGCAGCGGCGAGCGCCGGCAGCGTGGTCGCGCCCCCGGCATCTGCCTCGCTGGCCGCCCAGTACACCAGCCGCCGGGTCCGCTCCACCTGCGCCCACAGCTCTCCGAGGCGGTGCTGCAGCAAGGGTTGTGCCCCGAGCGACTGCCCCGTGTGGTCGTGGCGCCGCCCTTGCAGATGCGTCACCGCCACATCCAGGGAGGCCTGCGCGACCCCGAGGTACGTGCCCGCCATCGCGATGAGGAAGAAGGGCGCGACAACCTCGAAGACGTACCAAATCTGGTCGCCGGAGGATCCGAGCAGGTTGTCCGGGCCTACCCGGACCTGCCGCATGAGCATCCGGCGGGAGGAATTGCCACGCATGCCGACGCCGTCCCAGGTGCCGGACCACTCCACACCCTGCAGGTCGGCGGGCACGAGCACACACGAGAACTCGCCGAGCGGAGCGCCCGGGTCGGCAGCAACAGTCGACACCACGTAGGAATCAGCGTGAGACCCGTTGGTGACGAACGCCTTCTCGCCGTCGATCTGGACCCCACCGTCGGTACGGACCGCCCGGGTCTGAGGGAGCCAGAACTGCGACCCGGTGCCAGGCTCCGACAGTGCGAGCGTGGTGAGGTGCTCACCGGCAGCAATCGGGACGAGGAACTCCTTCGCCTGCCTCTCCGTGGCCTTGGCGGCGACCACGGCGGTCCCGACGGCGTGCATGCCGAAGCAGATCGCGGTGGACGCGCACGCTCGCCCGAGCGCTTCGCACACCTCCGCCAGAGCGCGCAGTCCCAGCCCGGAGCCACCCACAGAGCGCGGAGCGACCAAGCCGGCCAGCCCGTCGCGCTGCAGCGACCGCAGCGCCTCCTCGGGCCAGTTCCCCGCATCGGTGTGTGCGGCGAGCGGAGCGGCCACGTCACGGGCGACCTGGCTGGCCCGCGCCACTGCCTCGGCGGTGCTGGCAGGGACCGAGGGCATGCGGGCAGCATAGGCCCGAGCGCCACCGCCGATGAGGAGTCTGAACCATGCGCGGCCGCGGAGGATGACTCCGGACGGTGGCAGGACCGACTGGCAGTCCCCTCGACCGCGGAGCGAGCGGCCCGGCGCTCTGCCTCCGGCTGTCTCGAGGCGAGCCTCTCGCTGGAGCGAGGAGAGCCGACGGCGCGAGTCTGCGGATACATCTGAGGTCGACCGGGCCGCACCCCCGTCGCCGCCACCCGCACCCCGGCCGACGCGTAGGACGCAGGCCCGCCGGCGCCGGGGCCGCACTGCAGGGCTCACCGCACCGCGCGCACCGGCAGGATCGCCAGCGCCCCCAGCAGCCCCACGGCCGACGCGAGCAGGAACAGCGCCCGGTACGCCTCCCCGCCGTTCCCCAGGGCCAGCACGGCGGGTGCGACGGCCGGGACGAGCATCTGCGGCAGCACGTTGGCCAGGTGGAAGACGCCCATGTCCTTGCCCGCGGTGCCCGTGTCCGGCAGGACGTCCGCGACGAGCGCGAGGTCCACGGCGACGTAGCAGCCGGTCGCGACCCCGGCGACCACGCTGATGACGTAGTACGCGGTGAGGCCGTCGACGAGGGCGAACGCCAGGTGCGTCGCCGCCAGCAGCGCGGCGGAGCCGGCGACGAGGTGCCGGCGGGCGCCGAGGCGGTCCGAGAGCCCGCCGAACAGCGGGGCGCAGGCGACGGTGGCCGCCGTCGACAGCAGCAGGGCGGTGAAGACGACGTCGCCGATGCGCTCGGCCGGGACGCCGAGCTCGTCCTGCAGGAAGTAGACCCGGTAGCCGAGCAGCGCGGCGGTGCCGACGAAGACGAGCAGCCGGCTCAGCCACGCCCAGGCGAAGTCGGGGTGACGGCGCGGGCTGGCCCAGAACGCGGCGGCTGCGTCCCGCCAGCGCAGCGGAGGCAGCGGCTCCGGTCCGAGCCTCCGGTCCGGCAGCACCCATCCCAGCCATCCGACGGTGGCCAGGCAGACGGCGGCGGGCACGACGAGCGCCAGGCGCAGGTCAGGGAGGGCGAGCGTGACGAGGCAGGCCCCGGCGAGCATCGCCGTCGGCGCGGCCAGGCCGAGCAGCCCCGCGGCCCTGCCGCGGGAGGCGACCGGGAACTGCTCGGCCAGCAGCGGGTTGAGGCCGGCGAGCGTCAGGTTGTACGCCAGCTGCGCTCCGGCCCACCCGGCCACGAGCCCCGTCACGCTCGAGGTGGCCGACAGCTGCCAGAGGCAGAGCGCGCCCAGGGCCGCGCCCGCCACGAGCCACGGGCGCCGCTTGCCGAAGCGGCTCCGGGTCCGGTCGCTCAGCATGCCCGCGACGTTCTGCGACACGAGGGCGACCGTGGCCCCGACCCCCAGGACGAGGGAGAGGCTGCGGGCGGCACCGTCGGGGTCCAGCTGCTCGACCCGCAGGGCGAGCGTGATCGTGACGGCCGGGAGCAGGGCCAGGTACGTGCCGAAGGTCGCCGCCGTCAGCGGGACGACGAGCCCCCGTGGCTCGACGGCGGCCGGCCGGCGCTGGGTGACCACCGGCGCAGTACCCCGAGCGGGCGTACTCGAAGGAAGGACTGCTACTTCAGCAAAGTGTGCTTCGGTGCAGCGGAACGTCAGCCCGGCGGCTGATGGGCAGGGGACGCGCTGCCGCACAGCACCATGAGGAAGTCCTCCATCCGCTGGGCTATGTCGACCCGCCCGGGGTCGAGCAGCCACTGCAGCCGGAGACCGTCGAGCATGGCGACCACCAGCGTGGCGGCGGCGTCGGCCGACAGCCCGCTGGGCAGCGGGTCCCCGAGCTCGGAGCCGAGGTCGGCCGCGAAGTGCGCGCGCAGGCCGGCGTACCGCTCCACGAAGAACGAGTGGGCAGGATGCCCCGCGGTGACGCTGTCGGCGGACAGCACCATCATGCTCTGCGGGATGCCGGGCTGGCGCTGCATGATCGCCACGACCCGGCGCATGCGCTCGACGAAGCCGATCCCGTCGTCACCGACGCCTTCACGCGAGCGGGCGAACTCGGCCTGCCGGGCGCGCAGGACCTCCAGCAGCAGCGCCTCCTTGGTGCCGAAGTGATGGAGCACGCCCTGCGCGGTGATCCCGCCGGCCCGCTCGGCCACGGCGGCGAGGGACGTCCCGCGGTAGCCGCGCTCCGCGAAGACCTCGGTGGCCGCGCGCACGATCTCCTCCCGTCGGGTCACCCGCTCCCCACGGTCGGTCGCCGTCAACGCCGCCTCCTCTCGTCGGGCGCCTGCGGCCGCCCCGGTGCGACCCACGGTACGGCGGGCCCGGGGTGCAACCCCGAAGATCCCCGCGTCTCGGGCGCTGAGACGCGGCCTCCTCGGCAGGCAACGGATTGGTCACGGAACCTCGCTTACTGAACGTTCATCAAGCTAGGTTCGGCGCGACTGCCCCGCTCCCACGAACCCGATGGAGTGCTCGTGCCCGATCTGGAGATGTCCCGCCGCAGCCTGCTCACCGCGGGGGCCGGAGGCGTGCTCGCGGCGGCGCTGCCCGGCGTCGCGTCCGCGGCGGCCGCCGCTGAGCCGTCCGCGCGCCCGAACTTCCTCTGGTTCTTCACCGAGGACAACAACCCCTACAACGGGGCGTACGGCGACCCGGTCGCGCGGACCCCCGCCATCGACCGGCTCGCGGCGGAGGGCATCCGGTTCGAGGTCGCCTACTCCGCGGCTCCGGTCTGCGCCCCCTCGCGGTTCGCGTTCGTCACCGGGCTCTACCCGGAGACGGCCGGCCCGGCGCACCACATGCGCGCCGTCGCCAACATGCCGTCCTCCGTGCGCGGCTTCCCGGAGTACCTGCGCCGGGCCGGCTACTACACGACCAACAACTCCAAGACCGACTACAACGCGAACCTCGACGTCACCGCGACGTGGGACGCCAACGGCGCGCAGGCGCACTGGCGCAACCGGCCGACGGCCGACACCCCGTTCCTCGCGACGTTCACGACCCTGACGAACCACGAGTCCTCGCTCTTCACGGTCGTCGACGGCAACGTGAAGCCGCAGGACGTCCGGGTGCCAGCGTTCCTCCCGGACACGCTGGAGATCCGGCGCGGCATCGCGCACTCCTACAACCGCCAGGAGGTCGCCGACGCCGAGCTCGGCCGGCGGCTGGCCGAGCTGGAGGCCGACGGGCTGGCCGACGACACAATCGTCATCTACGTCGGTGACAACGGCGGCGCGCTCCCGTGGAGCAAGCGCTTCGCCAACGACAACGGCCTGCACGTCCCGCTCATCGTCAAGGTGCCGCCCAAGTGGCAGCACCTGGTCTCCAAGCAGCCCGGCCAGCGGGTCACCTCCCCGGTGCACGGCGTCGACCTCGCCCCCACCGTGCTGTCGCTGGCCGGCGTCCCGGTCCCGGAGCACATGCAGGGGCAGCCGATCCTGGGGAAGCGGCCGCAGCGGCAGTACTACACGTTCGGCGAGCGCAGTCGGATGGACGAGCGCTACGACCTGCAGCGCACGGCGCGCGACGAGCAGTTCGTCTACATCCGCAACTACATGCCGCACCGGCCGTACGGCATCAACATGGCCTACATGTGGCAGCAGAAGGCCTACCAGCTCTGGGAGCAGGCGCACCTGGAGGGGACGCTGACGCCCGCGCAGGACCGCTTCTTCGACGAGAAGCCGTGGGAGGAGCTGTACGACCTGGCCAACGACCCCGACCAGGTCCACAACCTGGCGGACGTGCCGAAGTACCGGTCGACGCGCAACCGCTTCCGGCAGGCGCTCGAGGAGCACATGCTCGAGGTCAACGACAACGGGTTCCTCCCGGAGTCGCACCCGGCCGAGGGGTACGACCAGAGCCGGGTCCCGGGGGCGTACCCGCTGGAGTACGTCCTGGAGGTCGCCGAGCTCGCCGCCCGGCGCGACCCGGCCAACCTCGACCGGCTCCTGGTCGAGCTCGAGCACGACAACGACGTCGTGCGCTACTGGGCGGCGACCGGCCTGCTCATGCTGGGCGACGGCGCCGAGCCCGCGTCCTTGGCGCTCGCCGAGGCCTTCGCGGACGAGCCGTCGGTGTTCGTGCGGATCCCGCTCGCAGAGGCGCTCGCCCGGCTGGGCCACACGTTCCACAGCGGAAGGTTCCTCGCCGAGACGGTGGACACGCACCCCAATGCGCGCGTTCGCCTGCAGGCGTTGAACGCGCTCACGTACGTCGGGGTCGCCGCGCTGCCGTACAAGCCCGTGGTGGAGCGGGCGGCGGTGTCCACGGACGAGTATCTCCGCAACGCCGGCCGGTATCTGAGCTTCGTGCTCAGCGGGGCCTACACCCCCAGCACGCCGGTGTTCGGCGGCTTCTGAGCGCCGGCTTCCCCGTGCCCTTCCCGCCGTTCCCGCGGCGGGAGGGGCCGGGCCCGGTCAGGCGTCGTGTCGCTGGGGCCCGGTGCCGCGTGGCGCCCGTGCCACCCCGGTGAAGAAGTCGTCGATGTGGCGCACGACTTCGCCGAAGTCGTCGAAGTCCAACGGCTTGGTGACGTAGGCGTTCGCGTAGAGCGAGTACGAGCGCACGACGTCGTCCTCAGCGCCCGAGGTGGTCAGCACGACCACGGGGATGGTCCGCAGCGTCGCGTCGGCCTTGACCGCGGCGAGCACCTCGCGCCCGTCCATGCGCGGCATGTTGAGGTCGAGCAGGACGAGGTCCGGGGTGGGCGCCGCGGCGTACTGCCCTTCCTTGCGCAGGAAGGCCATCGCCTCGACGCCGTCACCGACGACGTGGACGGTGCTCGGCGTGCTGGCACCTTCGAGCGCCTCGCGCGTCAGGAGCACGTCGCCCGGGTCGTCCTCGACGAGCAGGATCTGGACGTCAGGAGTCGGGCTGGTCACGCAGGGCAGCCTGCCCCGCGGCGTCGCCGGAGACACCCGGAGGAGCCGTGGGCGGCCGCGACGGGTGCTCCTCGCCGAGCTGGCGGACGATCTCGTCGAGGTACCAGCGGCGCAGCTGCGCGTGGCTGGACAGGTCGGCCCCCACGAGGAGCTTGCCGGACCGGCTGAGCGCGTCGGCCTCCTCCAGCGCCTCCCGGTAGCCGACCGCGACATCACGTGCATTGCGGTTCACCAGGAGGTAAAGCGTCGTCGTCTGCTCGCCCCGTGCGGAGGCCTGCAGCGCCTGGGACCGCATCTGCACGCGGGTGCGGTCGAAGCCCTGCACCGCCGCGTCCAGCCGCTGCGCCAGGGCGACCTCCTCCGGAGAGGCGTGCCGGCCGTCGGAGGAGGAGTCCAGCAGCACGAGCCGCAGGTCACGGATCAGGTCCTCGACGCGCATCTTGGCCGCGAGCAGCGCCTCGACCGGGACGTCCGGCAGGACCACCGTCGCCTCGTCGTCGTCGGCCGGCTGCGGCTCGTCCTCCTCGAGGTCCAGCCACATCGCCAGCAGCGGGGCGGGCGCCTCGGGAGCCGGCTGGTCGGGGTCCACGTCGAACCACACGGTCTTGCCGCCGGCAGGGTCGGGCTCGACGCCCCACCGGGCGCTGACCGCGTCGACCAGCACGAGGCCGCGCCCCGACATCGCCGTCGTGCCCAGGGCGGCGGGGGTCGGCAGCGTGGGGGACTCGTCGTGGACGAAGATGCGGGCCCCGGAGGCCAGCAGCTCGACGCGGACCGTCACGTCGGTGCGCGCGTGGATGACCGCGTTCGCCACGAGCTCGGAGACCGCGAGCTGGGCGTCGGCCACCACGCTCTCCAGCCCGGCAGCTCGCAGCCGCTCGGCCACCACCCGCCGGGCGGTCCCGACGGCGGAGGCATCCGGCGCAAGCCGAAGCACGCCCGAATCCGTCGTCCGACCCACGCGCTCCACTCTCTCATTGCTCGCCGGGGACTCGCACACCCGCACGGAGGTCCCGGTGGGGAGCGCAGGGCGCGGGCCGCAGTCCTGCTGCGGCCCGCGCCCGTCGTGCTGGGTCAGCGACCGTCCTTGTCGATGGGCTTGTCCGGCTCACCGAACGCGGAGGGGTCGGTGCCGAGCGGCGGCTCGCTCTCGATCGGCGACGCGACGTCCGAGGCGCCGCCCGCGAGCGGCGTCGCCGGGCCCTGCGCGCTGTCGCCGCTGCTGGTGGCCGGGAACGCCGCCGGGGCGCCGAAGGCGGGCTCTGTGACGGCGTCGCCGAGGGTGGCGGCCTCCTCGGCGGAGGGGCTTGCGGCGACCTCGGTGGTGGCGACGGTGCCGACCGGGCGGGACAGGTCGCCGGCCGCGCTGTCCGAGAGCGCCTCGTCCGGGGCCGCCGCCGCCTGGTCACGGGCGGCCGGCGCGCCGCCGGGCGACGCGCCGCCCGCCGCCGAGCTCGACGCGGCGGAGGGGGTGCTGGACGGGGCGCTCGGCGGCACGTAGGTCGACGTGGTCGTCGAGGGCACGCTCCACGGGTCCTCGGCCCGGCGCTTTCGCCAGAACACGACACCGCCCGCCGCCGCGAGGGCGAGCAGGGTGAGCAGCCGGAAGCGGCGGCGCCGCCGGGGAGCCCTGGCGGGCACGACCGCCTCGCCCTTGAGCGCGGCGATGACCGCCGTGCCGCGGGTGGCGGCCTCCTCGCGGACCGGCTCGGCGGCCGCGGCCGCGGTCGCGAGCGCCGCGAGCAGCTTCGGCGCGACGTCCTCGCGGGCCTTGTCCGCGATCGACTGCGCGCTCTCCTGCACGACGGGCAGGACGCTCTCGCGGGCGGTCGTCACCACGGTGTCGCGGGCCGCCGCGATCTGCGGGCGCGTGGTCTCGACCACGGTGTAGGTGCGCTCGCGGGCGGCGTCGACGAGCGGTGCCGCCTTGACCTTGGCGACCTCGACGTAGGGCGTCGTGCGCTCGCGGGCAGCGCTGTACGCCTCGGCGGCCCCGTGCAGGGCAGCGCCGGCGCCCTGCAGCGCCGTGCCCTTCGCCTGCAACGCGCTGCCCTTGGCCAGCAGGGCCATGGCCCTCGCCTGCTCCGCGCTCCCCTTGGCGTCCAGGAGGGTCGCGGCGGCCCGGGTCTTGCGGGGTGGCTGCTTCTTGAACGGGCGCTTCACGCGTACCTCCGGCGGCGAGTCGAGAACCTTTGGTGATCACCCTTCCCCGGGTCCCCCGGGGCATGCACGCAGGGCCCCCGCGACACGCGGGCAGCGCGTCACGGGGACGTGGGGCGACCCTGGACGGGGACGCGATGCCCGCGCCCCGGCCCGGCCATGCCAGGATGGCGCGATCCGGGCGAGGTTCCCTCGACGACACCGGCGACCGCCACCGGCGGCCGGCCCCTACTACGACGCGAGGCGGATGTGGCCGAAGAGCTCTACGCGACGCTGCACACCACCGAGGGCGACATCGTCGTCCGGCTGTTCCCCGACCACGCTCCGAAGACGGTGCAGAACTTCGTCGGCCTGGCCGACGGCAGCAAGGAGTGGGTCGACCCGCGCAGCGGCAAGCCGGCGCAGGGCCCGCTCTACGACAACACGCTGTTCCACCGCGTGATCCCCGGGTTCATGATCCAGGGCGGCGACCCGCTGGGCACCGGGACCGGCGGCCCCGGCTACCGCTTCGCCGACGAGTTCCACCCCGAGCTGCGCTTCGACCGGCCGTACCTGCTCGCGATGGCCAACGCCGGGCCGGGGACGAACGGCTCGCAGTTCTTCATCACCGTCGCCCCCACCGGCTGGCTGGACCGCAAGCACTCGATCTTCGGCGAGGTGGCCGACGCCGACAGCCGCGCCGTGGTCGACCGCATCGTCTCGGTCCCGACCGGGCAGCTGGACCGCCCGCTGCAGGACGTGTCGATCACCTCGATCGACGTGGAGCGCCGGCAGGCCTGACCCCTCATCGGCCCGTCGACGGCCGCCCGCTCCGCGCTGCGGAGCAGGGCGGCCGTCGTGTGCCGTCCCCTCCCTCGCCCGGGCGCGCCGTCGCGTACCGTCGCGGCATGACGACCGCTGAGCCGCCTGCGGCGCCGGGCGGGCCGGCCCCGTCGGCCGTGCCCACCTGCTACCGGCACCCGGACCGTGAGGCCCACGTCCGGTGCACGCGCTGCAACCGGCCCATCTGCCCCGACTGCATGATCCCGGCCGCCGTCGGCTTCCAGTGCCCGGACGAGGTGAAGGCCGCGGCCCGCAGCACGCGCAGCGCCCGGACCATCTTCGGGGGGCGGGTCGCGGACGACCCCGGCTACGTCACCAAGATCCTCGTGGGGATCTGCGTCGTCGTCTTCCTGCTCGGCGAGGTCGCCCCCGACCTGCTGTTGGAGGAACGGTTCGCGATGGTCGTCGGCTACGACGGCGTCTCGTACTACAAGGGTGTCGCCACCGGTGAGTGGTACCGCCTCGTCACGGCGGCGTTCCTGCACGGCAGCGTCCTGCACCTGCTGTTCAACATGTACGCGCTGTGGCTCTTCGGCCCCAACCTCGAGGCGGCGTTCGGCCGGGCCCGCTACGCCGCGCTCTATCTCGTGTCCGCGGTCGGCGGCTGCGCCGTGTCGTACGCCTTCAGCCCGCTCGGCACCGCCAGCGTCGGCGCCTCGGGGGCGGTCTTCGGGCTCTTCGCCGCACAGCTCGTGGTCAGCCGCCGGCTGCGGATGGACGCCAGCGGGCTCTACGCGCTCATCGCCGTCAACTTCGCCATCGGCTTCATCGTCAGCGGGGTGGACTGGCGGGCGCACGCCGGCGGCCTGGCCACCGGTGCCGTGGTCGCCGCCGCCCTCGCGTACGCCCCGCGGGCCAACCGCACGCTCGTGCAGGCCGGCGGCCTGGTGCTCGTGCTCGTCGCCGCGCTCGCGTTGACGACGTGGCGGTCGGCCGACCTGCTCGACGCCTCCGTGGGCGAGGTCGTGGGGTGCGAGGCCGCTCACCCGGCCGGAGGCCAGGCCTACTTCGAGTGCGCGACGGGCTGACGCGGCCGGTTCTCCACACTGTGGAGAACCGCTGTGGACGAATGACAGCGGTGTAAGACGCCGCCCCGAACGCCAGGGGTACGGACGGCGACGCCCCGGCCAACACGCGGGAGTCGCGTGCCGGCCGGGGCGTCGTCCGCGCTCCCGGGCAGGGGGGTCAGCGCCAGCGCATCGACAGGAAGAAGCCGACGAGGATCAGACCGAAGCCGACCGCCATGTTCCAGGCCCCGAGCGAGTCGATGGGGTACTCGGTCTCGCTCACGTAGTAGACGACGATCCACAGCAGCCCGATCGCGAAGGCGGCGAGCATCACCGGCACGAGCCAGCGCGGGTTGCCCACTCGCACGGTCGTGCGCTCCTGGGGAGGCGTGAAGACCATTCGACGTCGGACGCGGGACTTGGGCACGGGAGACCTCGGGGTGGCGGGCGGGCGGACAGTACGGGACAGGCCCGGTTAGCGTAGACCGGAACGAGCCGCGAGGTGCGAGGGAGGACCGTTGTCGTTCCTTCGGCTGTCGTCCTCCCGACCCGGCACGACCGGCACGACCGGCACGACGGGGACGCCACCGTCGCCGGGGCGGGCCGCGGGCCTGTCGTGGAAGGTGCTGGCGCCGGTCGCGGCCGCCTGCGCGGGCCTGCTCTTCGCGGCGAGCGCGGGAGCGGCGCGCGGATCGGACCTGCGGGCGGGGACGCGTACCGACCTCACCGACCTGATCCGCGCCGCCGAGCGCCGGGTGGACGTGCAGACCCGGGACGTCAGCGACCTGCGTGCCCGCGTGGACCAGCTGGCCCAGGAGGCGGGGGACCCGCGGCTCACGGCGGCACAGCGCGAGGCCGACGCCCTCGCCGGCGCGGCCGGGCTCGAGGCGGCGAGCGGCGCGGGCGTGACGGTCACGCTCGATGACAGCCGGTACGACGCCGCGGACCCGGCGCTGCCGGACGGGACGACCCCGGACGACCTCGTCGTTCACGAGCAGGACGTCCAGGGCGTGGTCAACGCGCTGTGGGCCGGAGGGGCGGAGGCGATCCAGGTCATGGACCAGCGGCTGGTGGCCACCAGCGCCGTGCGCTGCGCCGGCAACGTGCTCTTCCTGCACGGGCGCACCTACGCCCCGCCCTTCACGATCACCGCGGTCGGCGACGTCGGGCGGCTGCGGGCCGCGCTGGACGCCGAGCCCGCCGTGCAGGTCCTGCAGGAGTATGTCGACCAGGTCGGCCTGCGCTACGACGTGGAGGAGAAGGGCCGGGTCGAGCTTCCCGCCTTCGCCGGGCCGCTGCAGCTGCCGAACGCCCAGGTGCCCACCCCCGCCGGGACCCCCGCCGGCGCCACTCCCGAGGAGGAGCGCTGAGCTCCGTCGCGCTTCCGCCGTCCGGGCGCCGCCACCGCGCTGCCCGCAAGCCGCCGACCGGCTGGCAGGCCGTCGCCGGGAGCGTGGGCGAGCTGTTCATCACCGCCGGCGCGGTCCTGCTGCTGTTCTGCGTCTACCAGCTGTGGTGGACGAACGTGGAGGCGGCGCGGGCCAGCGACTCCGCGCTCGACGGGCTGAGCCGGCTGTGGCAGTCGGGCCAGGGCCCGGACGTCGACGACAAGGCGAAGCCGCAGGCCCCGATCCCCGGTGACGCATGGGCGATCCTGCGCATCCCGCGGTTGGGCAGTGACTGGGAAGAGCCCGTCCTGGAGGGCGTCGGGGGCGACGAGCTCAACAAGGGGATCGGCCACTACCCAGAGAGCGGCCGCCCCGGGCGCAACGGCAACGTGGCGCTCGCCGGGCACCGGGCCACCAACGGCGAGCCCTTCCGCGACCTGGACCGCATGCGCCCCGGGGACACGATCGTCCTGGAGACCCGCGACTCGATCTACACCTACGTCGTGGACGACCCGTGGCGCATCGTCGACCCGACGCAGGTGGGCGTCGTACTGCCGGTGCCGGACCAGCCCGAGGCGAAGCCCACGCGGCAGATCGTCACGCTCACCACCTGCAACCCGCGCTGGGCCTCGACCGAGCGGCTCATCGTCCACGGCGTGCTCGAGTCGGTGCGCCCGCGCGCCGCCGCGAGCTGAAGGGGCATCGGTGTACGGCTGGATCTGGCGCCGGCTGCCGGGGCCGCTCCCGGTACGGCTGCTGCTCGTGGCGGTGCTGCTCGCCGCGGCGGTCTACCTGCTCTTCACCGTGGTGTTCCCCTGGGCGGAGAGCGCGCTGCCGTTCCTCGAGGTCACCGTCGACGACTGAGCCGGCGCCCGTACGGCCGCGAGCGCGTGGAACGGGCGCCCGCACCGCCGTACGCTGAGCCTCGTGGCCCGCATCCTCGTCGTCGACAACTACGACAGCTTCGTCTACAACCTCGTGCAGTACCTCGGCCAGCTGGACGCCGAGTGCGAGGTGCTGCGCAACGACGAGGTCGAGATCGACAAGGCGCTCGGCGGCGCGTACGACGGGGTGCTGCTCTCCCCCGGCCCGGGCACGCCGGAGCGGGCCGGTGTCTGCATCGACCTGGTCCAGGAGGCCGCCCGCCGCGCCGACGTGCCGGTGTTCGGCGTCTGCCTCGGGCTGCAGTCGATCGGCGTCGCCTACGGCGCGACGGTCACCCGCGCCCCGGAGCTGCTGCACGGCAAGACCAGCCTCGTCGAGCACGACGGAGCCGGCGTCCTCGAGGGCCTGCCCAGCCCGTTCACGGCGACGCGCTACCACTCGCTCGCCGTCGACCCCGACACCGTGCCCGACGAGCTCGAGGTGACCGGGGCGACGGCCACCGGCGTCGTCATGGCGGCCCGGGCCCGGTCGGCTCCGATCGAGGGCGTGCAGTTCCACCCCGAGTCCGTGCTCACCGAGGGCGGCCACCGCATGCTGGCCAACTGGCTGACCCGCTGCGGCGACACGGGCGCGGTCGAGCGCTCGGTGGGGCTGGCCCCGGTCGTCGGATAGCGGTTCCACGCGAAACATCGCACGCGACGCGACAGGGCCCGCAGCGATCGCTGCGGGCCCTGTCCCGTGCTCCCTCATCCTGTGTCCGGCGCTCAGCCGCCCGGAGGAGGTGTGACCCCCGGGTCGGGGACGCCCGGGTCCACCGGGGTGGGATCGGGGGCCGGGGCGGCGGCCTCGCCCTTGTAGATCAGGATCTGGCGACCCCGCGGCCGGAACTCACCGGCCGCAGGCTCCTGGGCCACGATGCGGTCGACGAGGTTCGGGTCGTCCGTCGTCCGCGGGGCGCCCTGGTTGTACTCGAACCCGGCTGCCTCGAGCGCCTCGATGGCGCCGGAGACGGTCATGCCCACCACGTTGGGCACCTCGGACTGCCCGTTGGACACGGTGAGGTTGACGGCGCTGCCGGGGTCGACCCGCTCCGAGGGCCCGGGGCTCTGGGCGATGACGACGTCCGCGTCCTCCGGGGAGGGCTGCTGGTCGACGGTCCCGCGCTGCAGCCCGGACGCCTGGAGCCGCTGCTCGGCCTCCTCGACGCTCAGCCCCTGCAACGACGGGACGAGGACCTCCTCCGGCCCGGAGGAGACGACGAGGTCGACCGTCGAGCCCTTCTCGACCTCCTGGCCGGGCTCGGGCTCGGTGGTGATGACCAGGCCCTCCTGGACGTTCGCGTCGACCCGCGGCACCTGCTGGCCGACGCGGAGCCCCTCGGCCACGAGCCGGCGGGTGGCCTCCTCGACGGTAACGTTGCTGGCGCGGGGCACCGGGACGTCGTTGCCGCCGCCGAAGTAGCGCCAGCCGAGGAAGGCGCCGCCGGCGAGCGCGAGCAGCACGAGGAAGCCGATCAGGGTGTAGACGCCGGAGTTGCGGCTCCGCTCGGGCAGCTCCCGGCGCTCCTCCACCTCGACCAGCGGGGTGGGACGCACCGTGGTGACCGCGGTGGGCGGCCCGGGCACGCGGGCGAGGGCCTGGGTGGGGGCCGGCGGGACGGCCTCGACCGGGCCGCCGGCACGCGCGCGGTCGACGTCGGCCTTCATCTGGGCGGCCGTCTGGTAGCGCTGCTCACGGTCCTTCGCCAGCGCGGTGAGGACGACCGCGTCCGCGGCCGGCGGGATGCCCGGGTCGAAGCTGCTCGGGACCGGCGGCTCCTCCCGGACGTGCTGGTAGGCCACCGACACCGGCGACTCACCGGTGAACGGGGGCCGGCCGGTGAGCAGCTCGAAGAGCAGGCAGCCGGTCGAGTAGAGGTCGGTGCGGGCGTCGACGTGCTCGCCGCGCGCCTGCTCCGGGGAGAGGTACTGCGCGGTGCCGATGACCGCCGACGTCTGCGTCATCGTGGCGCTGGTCTCGGCGACCGAGCGGGCGATGCCGAAGTCCATGACCTTGACGTCGCCGCGCGGGGTGAGCATGACGTTCGCCGGCTTGATGTCGCGGTGCACGATCCCGTGCCGGTGGCTGTAGTCCAGCGCCGACAGCACGCCGGAGGCGATCTCGAGCGCCCGTTCCGGGAGCAGCCGGCGCCCGGACGCGAGCAGCTCGCGCAGCGTGGACCCTTCGACCAGCTCCATCACGATGTACGGCACGCGGGCGTCGGCGACGTAGTCCTCGCCGGTGTCGTAGACCGCCACGATCGCGGGGTGGTTGAGCGACGCCGCCGACTGGGCCTCGCGCCGGAACCGGGTCTGGAACGCCGGGTCGCGGGCGAGGTCGGGGCGGAGCATCTTGACCGCGACGACCCGCCCGAGGCGTACGTCGAGGGCGCGGTGCACCTCGGCCATGCCGCCGTGGCCGATGAGCTCGCCCAGCTGGTAGCGGCCGCCGAGCAGCAGCGGAGTGTCGGTCACCCGTCACCCTTCCCGAGTTGTCCGGCGGTCGGGCCGGGCGAGGGCAGCAGAAGGCCCCGAGACGGCCGTCGACGGAGCGTCGACCCGCCCATTGTCCCCCGCCGGGAGCAGGAGCTGCGGCACGGCACGGCCGCCGCCGCTGCCCGGGACGGGCCCGCAGTCGCCGCCGGGCTCGTACCAGACGTAGACCGCGATCGTCGTGCCCGGGTCGACCGCCCCGGAGGGCGTGACGCGCTGCACCGTGCAGGGCGAGGCGTCCTCTCCCTCGGGGATCGTCACCCGCTGGCGGGAGAAGCTGAGCCCCTGGGCGAGCAGCTCGGAGATCACCTGGTTGCCGTTGCGCCCGACCAGCGCGTCGCCGTCGACGACCAGCTCCCCGTCGTCGGCGTCGCCGGTGTCGCTGGGGGACGGGGATGGAGTCGGCTCCTCCGTCTCCTCCGCGGCGGGGGTCGGGCTGGGCGTCGGCGTGGCCTCCGGCTCCGCCGTCTCCTCGTCGGTCGCGGTCGGGCTGGGCTCCTCGGTCGCCTCGTCCGTGGGGGACGGCGTCGCCGACGCGCTCGGCCGCGCCGTGGGGCTCGTGACCGGGGCGGAGACGCCCGGCGTGTCGTCCGCGGCGCCATCACCCCCGCCGTCGCCGAGCAGGGTGTTGCCGAGCGCGACCGCGCCCCCGCCGACCAGCAGGACGGCGACCGCCGTGGCGGCGACCACGCCGCCCCTGCCCCGCCGGCGCGGGGTGCCGGCCGGGCCGGCCGCCGGGGGGACGGGCGCGGCCGCGCGCGGGGCCGGCGGCACCGGCACCGGAGGCACCGCCATGGCCTGGGTGCGCTCGGTGTGCGGCGGGAGGGTCGCCCGCGGCGGGGTCACGGCGATGGGAGCGGTCGCCAGCCCGGCCACGGCGTGCTCGGCGCTCTGGCCGCGCAGCGCCTCGGCGCGGGCGGCGACCTGCGCGTCGGTCGGCCGGTCCGCGGCGGGCTTGGCCAAACAGGAGAGCACCAGGTCGCGCAGCGGGGGCGGCACGGTCGACGGCAGCGGCGGCGGCGCGTCCTGGGCGTGCGCGAGGGCGACGTCGATCGCGCTGTCGCCCTGGAAGGGACGGTGCCCGGCCAGGCACTCGTACGCCACCACGCCGAGCGCGTAGACGTCGCTCGCCGGCCCGGCCGGCTGCCCGGACGCCTGCTCCGGGGAGAGGTACGGCGCGCTGCCCATGACGGTGCCGGTGGCGGTCAGCGGCAGCGCGTCCGCGGCGCGGGCGATGCCGAAGTCGGTGACCTTCACGGTGCCGTCCGGGGTGACGAGCAGGTTGCCGGGCTTGATGTCCCGGTGCACCACGCCCGCCGCATGGGCGGCCTCGAGCGCCCGCGCGGTCTGGCTCAGCACGTCGAGCGTGCGCGCGACGCCGATCGAGCCCTGCCGCTCGAGCAGCACGGACAGCGGCTCACCGGGGACGAGCTCCATGACGAGGTACGGCGCCCGGCCGGTCTCGCCGAAGTCGTAGACCTGCGCGACGCCGGGGTGGCTGAACGACGCGGCGTTGCGGGCCTCGGCGCGGAACCGCTCGTGGAAGGCGCTGTCCCCGGCGTACTGCGCGTGCAGCACCTTGACCGCGACGTCACGGGCGAGGACGTCGTCGGTCGCGCGCCACACCTCGCCCATGCCGCCGCGGGCGATGAGCTCGCGCAGCCGGTAGCGGGCGCCGACGAGGTCGCCCGGCTGCGGGCTCACGAGGCGCTCCCGAGGACGGCCTGCATGACGGACCGTGCGATGGGGGCGGCGAGCTGGCCGCCGCTGATCTCGGTGTTGCCGGCGCCGTTCTCGACGAGCACGGCCACCGCGACCTCGGGGTCCTCGGCCGGTGCGAACGACACGAACCAGGCGTGCGGGTCGCGCCCCTCGCCGACCTGCGCGGTGCCGGTCTTGCCCGCAACGCTCACGCCGTCGATCTGCGCGTTGCGGCCGGTGCCGTTCTCGACGACGTCGACCATCATCGAGGTCAGCGCGGTGGCCACCTGCGGCGTCACCGCGGTGTCGAGCTCCTCGGGCTCGGCCCGGTCGAGCTGGGACAGGTCGGGTGCCAGCAGGCGGTCGACCAGATAGGGCTGCATGACCTTTCCACCGTTCGCGATGGCCGCGGCGACCATCGCCATCTGTAGGGGCGTCGCCGCGACGTCGTACTGCCCGATGGCCGACTGCGCGGTCTGCGGCGCGTTCAGCTCGGCCGGGAAGCGGCTCGTGGCCGACGGGATGCCGACCTCGATGTCGTCCCGGCCGAACCCGAACTTGCCCGCCTGCTCGCGCAGCGCGTCGTCCCCCAGGTCCAGGCCGATGGCCCCGAACGAGGTGTTGCACGAGTAGCGCAGGGCCTCGGTCAGCGTCGGCGTGCCGTCGGCGCACGCGC
The DNA here is from genome assembly GCF_011250645.1 of Motilibacter aurantiacus. Taxonomy (NCBI): domain Bacteria; kingdom Bacillati; phylum Actinomycetota; class Actinomycetes; order Motilibacterales; family Motilibacteraceae; genus Motilibacter; species Motilibacter aurantiacus. The sequence continues at coordinate 231,119 of NZ_JAANNO010000007.1, read as the reverse complement.
GGCGGTTCTCGTTGCGCAGGTCCGCGGTGGTCTGCGGCAGGTCGAGGACCGCCTGGCCGGGGACGACCCCGTCCGCGGTGTAGCGGCCCGAGGAGAGCGCGGCCGCGGCCGTCACCAGCTTGAACGTCGACCCTGGCGGATAGATCTCCGCGGCCGCGCGGTTGCGCAGCGGCTTGTCCGGGTCCTCGTTCAGCGTGTCGTACGCCTCCTGCACCGCCCTGCTGCTGTGCGCCGCGAGCGGGTTCGGGTCGTACGACGGCGCGCTCTGCATCGCGAGGATCGCGCCGGTGCGCGGGTCGAGGGCCACCACCGCACCCTTCCCACCGACGTCCCGCAGACCCTTCGTCGCGGCGCGCTGTGCGGCCGGGTCGACCGTCAGCTGCACCGCCCCGCCCTGCCGGTCCTTGCCGGTGAGCAGGTCGATGGCGCGCCGGATGAAGAGCCGGTCGTCGGTGCCGGCCAGGACGCTGTTCTCGCTGCGCTCCAGGCCGGTCTTGTCGAAGAGGGAGAAGTAGCCGGTCAGCTGCGCGTAGAGCGCCTTGTCGGGGTACTCGCGCAGGTACTTGAACTCGCCCTTGGTCTCGACGCTGCGCGCGATGGAGTCGCCGGCGACGAGGATCGGGCCGCGCTCGTTGCTGTACTGCTGAAGCAGGACGCGGGCGTTGCCGGGCCGCTGGTTGAGCGACCCGGCCTGCACCGTCTGCAGCCAGTTGGCGTTGAGCAGCAGCAGCGCGAAGAGGACCATGAGCGCCGCGGACATGCGGCGGAGCGGGCGGTTCACGGGCGGGCCACCGCCTGGGCTGCGGTCGGAGTGGCCCGGCTGGGCGGCGGGGCGGGGCGGCGCGCGGCGTCGCTCATCCGTAGCAGCAGCGCGATGATCGCCCAGTTCACCACCAGCGACGAGCCTCCGTAGGACAGGAAGGGGGTCGTGAGGCCGGTGAGCGGGATCAGCCGCGTCACGCCGCCCACGACGACGAACACCTGGATGGCCAGGATGAAGGAGAGGCCGGCGGCGAGCAGCTTGCCGAAGGCGTCGCGCGAGGCGATCGCGGTCCGGAGCCCGCGCTCCACGACGATGCCGTAGAGCAGCAGCACGGCCATCAGCCCGGTGAGGCCGAGCTCCTCGCCCAGGGCCGCGACGATGAAGTCGCTCTTGGCCACCGGGACGAGGTCGGGGCGGCCCTGGCCCAGCCCCGTGCCGAGGATGCCGCCGGCGGCGAGGCCGAACATCGCCTGCTGCAGCTGGTAGCCGGAGTCCTCGTAGTCGAAGGGGTGCAGCCAGGTGTTGACCCGGATCTGCACGTGGCCGAACGCCTCGTACGCCGCCCATCCGCCGACCAGCACGAGGAGCGCGCCGAGCAGCAGCCAGGAACGGCGCTGGGTGGCGACGTACAGCAGCATGACGAAGGAGCCGAAGAACAGCACCGAGGTGCCGAGGTCCTTCTCGAAGACCAGGATGGCGAGGCTCGCGCCGAAGACGACGATCAGCGGGCCCAGGTCGCGGCCCCGCGGGAGGTCGATGCCGAGGACGCGCCGGCTGGCGAGCGCGAGCACGTCGCGCTTGACCACGAGGTAGCCGGCGAAGAAGACCATCAGCACGAGCTTGGCCAGCTCGCCCGGCTGGAAGGAGAAGCCGAGTGCGCGAATCCAGATGCGTGCACCGCGGATCTCGACTCCCAGCCCCGGCACGAGCGGCAGCAACAGCAGGCCGATGCCGACGACCATGGCCGTGTAGGTGTAGCGCTGCAGCACCCGGTGGTCGCGCACGAAGATCAGCACGAGGGCGAAGAGCACGACGCCGACGGCCATCCAGGTGAGCTGGGAGAGGGCGTCCCCGGAGGGCAGCGCGCCGCGCGCCTGCTCGGTGCGGTCGACGTCGGCGAGGTCCAGCCGGTGGATGAGCGCAAGGCCCAGCCCGTTGAGCATGCCGACGGCCGGCAGCAGGACGGGGTCGGCGTACGGCGCGAACCGCCGCACGACCAGGTGAGCCCCCAGCAGCAGCACGGCCAGGAAGGCGCCGTACGTCGAGAGGTTGGCGGGCAGCTCGCCGTACATCGACAGCCCGACCGCTGCGTAGGCGCCCATGAACACGACCCCGCCGAGGACGAGCAGCAGCAGCTCTGCGCCGCGCCGGCTGGGGGTCGCCTGGGGGGTCAGGGTGGTCGCGCTCACCGTCCGGCCTCCGGGCCGGCCACGGCCCTGGCCGCGCTCGGCGTGGTGCGCGTGGTGCGCCCGGGGGTGGGAGTGGCCTGCGGGGTGGAGGCGGGCGACGCGGACCGGGCCGGTGTGGGGTCGGGAACCGGCAGCTCGCTGAACGGGTCGGTGGCGCGGCAGGTGGCCGGGGCGAGGACCGCCGAGCACTCGGCCGCCTCCTGGCGCAGCTGGTCGATCGTGCGCTCGGCGTCGGCGAGGTCGTCGGCGGAGATCCCCGCCTCGACCTGCTGGCGGCTGTACGGCGACAGGGCGGTGAGGACCACGTCCTCCCGACGCTCGACCGAGGACAGGTTGATCCCGGCCAGCTCCTGGGGCAGGCCGCGGTAGATCGCGACGTTGGCCCCGTCGGCGCCGACGTAGTACTGCTGCTGCGACCAGACCCACCCGCCGGTCGCGGCCCCGACGGCCGCGAGCACGATGAGGACGAGCAGGGTGATCAGCGGCCAGCGCGGCGCCCGCGGCTCGGGGGCCGGGCCGTCGTCGACGTCGTCCTCCGCCGGGGTCGGCCGCGCGGAGAGCGCCGCGGCGCGCTGGGCGGCCGAGGCGGGCCGCTGCTGCACGGGAAGCGCTGGGTGGTCGCCCCGGCCGTCGGCCACCGCGCCCACGACGTGCGGCACCTGCGACGGGGAGGCGCCGGTGTCGACGACGTCGGCCAGCACCACGGTGATGTTGTCCGGGCCGCCGCCGCGCAACGCGTAGTCGACCAGTGCGTCGCAGGCGCGCTCGGGGTCCGGCAGGCCGGCCAGCGTGTCCCGGATGGTGTCCTCGCTGACGACCGAGGAGAGCCCGTCGCTGCAGAGCAGGTAGCGGTCGCCCGGCCGGGCCTCGCGCACCGACAGGTCCGGCTCGACGTCGCCCCGGCCGTCCAGCGCGCGGGTGATCAGGGACCGCTGCGGGTGGTGGTCGGCCTCCTCGCGGGTGATGCGCCCCTCGTCGACGAGCGTCTGCACGAACGTGTGGTCGTGCGTGATCTGCTCGAGCCGGCCGTCGCGCAGGAGGTACGCCCGCGAGTCCCCGACGTGCACGATGCCCAGCCGGGAGCCGCTGCGCAGCACGGCGGTGAGCGTCGTCCCCATCCCCTCCAGGTGGGGGTCGCCGCCGACCATCAGCCGGAGCTGCTCGTTCGCTCCCTCGACCGCCGCGCGCAGCCGCCCGAGCAGGTCCGGGCCCGGGGAGTCCTCGTCCAGCGATGCCATCGTCGCGACGGCGACCGAGCTGGCCACCTCGCCGGCGACGTGCCCTCCCATGCCGTCCGCGACGACGAGCAGCCGGGGGCCGGCGTAGCCGGAGTCCTCGTTGCCCTGCCGGAGCAGGCCCACGTTGGAGCGGGCGGCGAAACGCAGTGCGGTGGCCATCGGCGCTACTTCCGCAGCTCGAGGACGGTGCGGCCGACGCGGACCGGCGTGCCGATGCGGACGGCGGTCGGCCCGTTGACCTTCTCGCGCTCGACGTAGGTGCCGTTGGTCGAGCCGAGGTCCTCGACGTACCACTGGCCGTCCTGGCCGAAGAAGCGCGCGTGGTGGCCGGAGGCGTAGTCGTCCTCGAGCACGATCGTGTTGTCGGACGCGCGGCCGACCGTCACCGGGGTGCCGCCCAGCTGCACCGTGGTGCCGGCGAGCGCCCCCTGCGTGACCACGAGCGTGCCCGGCTCGCCGCGGCGGGGGCGCGACGCCCGCTTCGGCGTGGCTGCGGCCACCCGCGCGGCGCCCTTGGCCGACCCCTTGGCCCCGCGGGGCAGGCGCTGGCCGAGCCGCGTGCCGAACAGGTCGGAGCGCATCACGGTGACCGTCGTGAGCACGAACACCCACAGCACCGCGAGAAAGCCCAGCTTGATGACCCCGAGGGTCAGTCCCGACAGCTCCCCCATGTCACCGGAGCCCAGGGATGACGTCGTCGTAGCCCCGGTCGTCGTAGCCCCGGTCGTCATAGCCCCGGTCGTCGTAGCCCTGCCGGCCCGCCGGCGGCGGGCCGACCCGGAAGACGACCGTCGTCCGCCCGAGCACCATCTCGTCGCCGTCCTGCAGGTCGAGGTCGCGGACACGCTGGCCGTGCACGAGCGTGCCGTTGGTGGAGCCGAGGTCGACGAGCCGGGCGCGTCCGCCCGCCACCTGGATCTGCGCGTGCCGGCGCGAGACCCCGGGGTCCTCGATGCGTACGTCCACGTCGGAGCCGCGGCCGAGGACGGTCACGGGGCGGTCGAGCAGGTGCCGCTCCTCGCCGACCTGCAGGTACGGGGTGGGCGCGGCGGGCCGCGCCGCCGGCGGTGGGTACGCCGGATGGGCCGGAGCGAGGCGGGGCGACGGGGACGCCTGCGGGGCGGGAGCGGGCCGTGCCGCCGGCCGGGCGGCGCCGGGCGTGGCCGGGCGGACGGTGCTGCGCACCCGGAACATGCCGGTGTCGAGGTCGTCGTGCTGCTCGAAGGAGACCCGGATCGGGCCGACCGGCGTGTAGCGCTGGGCCTCGGCGTGCTCGCGGACCATGTCGGCCAGCTCGGCGCCGAGCGGCTCGGAGTACGGCGAGAGCCGGTCGCTGTCGCGCCTGCTCAGCTCCACGACGAACTCGTTCGGCGTCATGGTGTGCGTGCGCGACACGATCTGCGCCTTGTCGTCGGTCTCACGCTGCAGCGCAGCGGCGATCTCGACCGGCTGCACCTCGCTCTTGAACGCGCGTGCGAACGCGCCGTTGACGAAGGTCTCGATACGGCGCTCGAACCGCTGCAGTACGCCCACGCCGCACCTCCTCTGTCGTCTCGTGGCTGCTGCCCGCCTGTGCCCGCCTTCCAGCCTGCCCACCCCATCGGGCTCCCGATCGTATCGCCGTCGGAGCGGGTACCCGTCGGCTGCTACCCTGGGCAACGCACACGGCCTCCGGGACGTGCGCATGCGCGAGTGGCGGAATGGCAGACGCGCTGGCTTCAGGTGCCAGTGCCCGAAAGGGTGTGGGGGTTCAAGTCCCCCCTCGCGCACATCTGCTGCACACGACGGGCAGTGAGCTGCGGCTCACTGCCCGTTCTGCTGCCCTGGGGCGTCCGCGCCGGCTCCGGGTCCCACGTGGCGACGCTCCCGCAGTGCATCTCGGGACGTGGCGCACGAGCGGCCGAGCCGCTGCGCATGTCGGTCCCACCGCCTCCGGTGCCGGGCGCGGCCCCGCCGTTCACGCTCACATTGGTCCCCCTCTGCCCATTGACGCCCTGTGTTGAGACGGGTTGACTTCGCCCGAACGTCAACCTTCCTGAACGGAACTCACCGGAACCGCACAGGATCTTCGGACGGCAAGGAGGCCGCTCTGTTGACTCACAAGCCCCGTCTCACTCGGCCGGCACGCGCCGGGGGCGTCGTCGTCGCCCTGGCCACGTTGCTCTCGGCCTTCCTCGTCAGTCCCCCGACGGCCAGTGCGGCGGACGAGCTGCCTGGCCTCAAGGGCGACTACTACCGCTCCAGCGGCCCCGGGATCGGCGACTTCCGGGAGTACCGCTCCACCCAGGTCGACCCGAGCCTGAGCTTCTCCACGCTCGAGGGCGTCCTGCAGGCGGCCACCGGCCGCAGCGACGAGGCGTCGGTGCGCTGGACCGGTCGGATCCGGCCGAGCTTCTCCGAGGCCTACACGTTCTCGATGATCGGGGACAACGGCTTCCGCCTCTGGGTGGACGGCAAGCTCGTGATCGACCACTGGGTCGACGACTGGGACGTCCGGCAGACCAGCCAGCCCATCGCGCTCGAGGCCGGCCGCCTCTACGACTTCAAGGTCGAGTACTTCGAGAACTACGGCGGCTCGAACCTGCACCTGTCCTGGTCGAGCCCCTCGCAGCCGATGCAGCCGGTCCCCGCGAGCGCGTTCTTCCTGCCCGCCGGCTACGAGCCCGCGTACTCCGGCGACGCCTCGGTCTCGGCCGACGGCGCCCGCGTGACGCTCGACAGCGTCGCGTCGTTCGTCGCCCCGCTGCCGGCAGGCCTCGCCTCGAGCCTCCGGGTCGAGGTCGACGGCATCGCCTTCCCGATCACCGGCGTGGCGCTCGATCCCGCCGACGCCTCCCGCCTGCAGATCACCCTGGACGACAGGGTGCAGCGCGGTTCGCTCGTCCGCGTCCGCTACACGGGCACCGGCGGCCTCGCGACCAGCGAGAAGACGCTGCCGGAGTTCTCCGTCCCCGCGGTCAACGGCTCCACCTACACGCTCGACACCCCCTGGGCGGCGGAGGTCGGCCCGGACAACGCGCTGCCGGACTACCCGCGTCCCCAGCTGACCCGTGAGCGGTGGCAGAGCCTCAACGGCACCTGGGAGTTCGCGGCCACCAACTCGGTCGCGACGCCGCCCACCGGGCAGACGCTCGGCGAGCGGGTCCTGGTGCCGTACCCGATCGAGTCCAAGCTGTCGGGCATCCAGCGCCACGAGGACCGCATGTTCTACCGGCGTACGTTCACCGTGCCGGCGGGCTGGGACGTCGGGAGCGGTCAGCGCCTGATGCTGAACTTCGGCGCGGTGGACTACCAGGCCACGGTCTGGGTCAACGGCACGCAGGTCGCGACCCACACCGGCGGCTTCGACGCGTTCAGCGCGGACGTCACGAACGCGGTCTCCGGAACGGGGCCGCAGGAGATCATCGTCGGCGTCGTCGACACGACCAACGCCGACCAGGTCCTCGGCAAGCAGCGGGCCAACCCGAGCGGCATCTTCTACACGCCGGCCTCGGGCATCTGGCAGACGGTCTGGATCGAGCCGGTCGCCGCGGCGGCCATCGACGAGCTGGACATCACGGCCGACCTCGCCGGCTCGGCCTTCACGGTCAACGCGAACTCCGCTTCCGCCTCGGCGAACGCCACCGTCGAGGTCGTCGTGTCCGCCGGCGGCAAGGAGGTCGCCCGCGCGACGGGCGCGGCCAACGCCGCGGTCACGGTGCCCGTCGCCGACCCGCACCTCTGGACGCCGGACGACCCGTTCCTCTACGACCTGCAGGTCACCCTGAAGGACGGCACCTCCACCGACACGGTCGGCAGCTACCAGGGCATGCGCTCGATCGGGCTCAAGGCCATCAACGGCAAGCAGCGCATCGTCCTCAACGGCAAGCCGACGTTCCTGCTCTCGACGCTGGACCAGGGCTACTGGCCCGACGGCATCCTGACCGCGCCGACCGACGAGGCGCTCGCCTTCGACCTGGTGCAGCACAAGGAGATGGGCTTCAACACGGTCCGCAAGCACATCAAGACCGAGCCCGCTCGCTGGTACTACTGGGCCGACCGGCTCGGCCTCATGGTCTGGCAGGACATGCCGTCCACCGGCTCCGGTCCCGCCGGTACCCCGCCCGCGTACCGGCAGGCGTACCTCGACCAGCTGCGCGAGGTCGTCGACGAGCACGACAGCATCACCTCGGTCATCGGCTGGGTCATCATGAACGAGGGCTGGGGCGAGTGGGACCGCACCGCGACCGGGCAGATCGCCGACTCGGTCAAGGTCCAGGACCCGACGCGACTGGTGAACGCCCATTCGGGCGTCAACTGCTGCAACTCCAAGGGCGACTCGGGCCGGGGCGACATCCTCGACTGGCACGAGTACCGCGACAACGGCCCCGCCTTCCCGGCACCGGACGCGAACCGCGCCGCCATCGACGGCGAGCACGGGGGCATGGGCCTCGTCATCCCGGGCCACACCTGGCCGGGCGGGTCGCTGAACAACTACGGCCCGGACCTGCAGACGAAGGCGGACCTCACCCGGGCGTACGTCAACAACGAGCGCCCGCTCATCGACGCCGCGAGCTGCGGCCTCTCCGGCTCGGTCTACACCCAGATCACCGACGTCGAGACGGAGCTCAACGGGCTCTGGACGTACGACCGGCGTGAGGAGAAGGTCGACCCGGCGCAGGTCCGCGCGATCAACGAGCAGATCATCGCCGCGGGCGAGAGCACCGGCCAGGTCGTGCTGCCGCCGGGCAAGCCCGGGCTGGTGGGTGTCGGGGCCTGGCCGCTGGACGAGGGCCGCGGCACCGTCACCGAGGACGTCAGCGGCGGCGGGCACGACGGCACGCTGGTCAACGGCCCGACGTGGGTGACCGGCAGGTCCGGGAACGCGCTCCAGTTCAACGGGACGAGCCAGTCCGTCGACACGGGCGCGCAGGCGGTCGACACGACCGGCAACTACACGGTGTCGGCGTGGGCGAAGATCGACCGCCTGGGCGGCTTCGCCACGGTGGTCAGCCAGGACGGCAACACCAACAGCGACTTCTTCCTGCAGTACTCGGGGGAGAACCGGCGCTGGGCCTTCAGCTACCCGGGGGTCCGCGCCCTGGCGCAGGGCCTCGGCGAGCCGCAGGTCGGCCGTTGGTACCACCTCACCGGCGTCCGGGACGTGAGCGCCGGGGAGCTGCGGATCTACGTCGACGGCACCCTGGCCGGCACGGCGTCGGTCTGCGGCGGTGCCGACGACCCGGGCAACCTGGTGATCGGCCGGGGCAAGTACAACGGCGCCCCCGTCGACTTCTTCCCCGGTGCCATCGACGCGGTCCACGTGTACGACCGGGCCCTCTCCGACGCGGAGATCGCCTCGCTCGCCGCGGCCGAGCCGGCCGTCGTCCGCATCGCCGACGTGAGCGCCGCGTTCGACTCCCTGGCCGGCAGCCTGCCGGCGAGCGCGGCCCGCGACCTGCGCGGCCTGCTCACCGAGGCGTCGGCGGACTACGCTGCCGGCGACCTCGCCGGCATGCGGGCCTCGGCCCGGGAGATCCAGGCCTGGCTGGACACCGCGGCGGGCAGCAAGATCGGCGACGCGGCGCGCACGCAGCTGCTCGGGCTGGTCGACCAGCTGCTGCCGACGCGTACGGCCGAGCAGTCCGTCCGCCGCGAGCTGGGCACCCTGGCCCGCAGCGGGCAGGTCGCGGCCAGCACCGCGCGCGACCTGCAGGCCCTGCTCGCCGGCGGACAGCTGGACGAGCTGCGGGCGGCGGTCGCCGACGCCAAGCCGAACAAGGTCAGCGCGGCCGCGAAGGCGGTCCTGCTGCCCCTGATCGACGAGGCGCTGGAGGAATAGCGCCACCCCGTCCCACGCAGCGGTCGCGCCTCCTACCCGGTCTGACGGGTAGGAGGCGCGACTCATGTGGCGGACGCTCGCCGCATCGCGGCCTCGGCCTTGGCTCGCACGCGAGCGGGGCTCTGCAGGTCCGCCCACGTGAGGCGTACGACCTGGTAGCCCGCGTTCTCGAGGTCCTGCTCGCGCTGCTTCTCAGCGAGGAGCACATCGGCGGCTGTGCGGTCTGGAGCACGGCCGGGTCGGTGTGGCTCGCACAGCCGGTCGGCGCCAGCAGGAGCGCGCCCGCCACGACCAGCCGGTGCCTGGCTTCGGGAGTCCTGGCGGCCGCCAAGGCCTCCTGGCTGCAGTAGGCGCCGCGCCAGACGCGCTGCCAGCAGCCGGAGCGGGCCAAGCGCGCCGCCTCCTGCCGGTCGTAGCGGCACGCGACGGCGTCAGCGGTGCCCAACACCGACCCCCAGGCGGCGGCTCGGGCAGTGAGGCTCGGGCCCACGCCACGAGCGTGCCGGTGCAGCCCGGCCACCCGGGGGGGCGTCGTCCACAGCCGCGAGCCTGTCAGCCGCCTCCCATGTCGCAGGCTCAGTTCCATCCGCTCCTGCGAACAGGACGTGCGACGCAGCGAGCGGAGGCGGCCCCGACAACACGCAGCGGCCCGCCCCCCGCAGAGGTGGGGGACGGGCCGCTAGGACTCGGGGCGAGCGTCAGGCGACGTACTCGAGGAGGTCCGAGACGCCGCTGCAGGTACGCAGCCGGCGCAGGCTCTCCTTCTCGAGCTGGCGCACGCGCTCGCGGGTGAGGCCCAGCCGGTCGCCGATCTCGAGCAGGGTGTGCTCGCGGCCGGTCTCGAGGCCGAAGCGCATGCGCATGATCGTCTGCTCGCGCTCCGGCAGCTGGGACAGGACCTGGGCCAGCTCGTCCTGGAGCAGGCCGAACGCGACCTGCTCGTGGGCGTCGGGGGCCTGGGCGTCGGCGAGGATGTCGCCGAGCGTGCCGTCGTCGGTGCCGTCGCCCAGCGGGGCCTCCAGCGACAGGACGTCACGGGAGACGTCGAGCAGCTCGATGACCTTGGCCTCGGGCATGCCGAGCGCCTCGGCGAGCTGGGCCTCGGTCGGGGCCTCGCCCAGGGACGCCGTGAGCTCGCGGCGGACGCGGGCGAGCTTGGACAGCTGCTCGACGACGTGGACGGGCAGCCGGACGGTGCGGGCCTGCTCGGCCAGGCCGCGCTGGGTGGACTGGCGCAGCCACCACATCGCGTAGGTCGAGAACTTGTAGCCGGTCTTCCAGTCGAACTTCTCGACCGCGCGGATCAGGCCCAGGCTGCTCTCCTGGATGAGGTCGAGCAGGTCGACGCCGCGGTTCTGGTACTTCTTCGCGACCGACACGGCGAGCCGGAGGTTCGCCTCGACCATGCGCGCCTTGGCGGCGACGCCGGTGCGCGAGAGCTCACGCAGCTCGGCCACGGTCGGGGCGCCGGCCATCTCGGCGAGGAACGCGTCGCCCTCGGCGTCGACCCGGGCGAGCAGCTGCTCGGCGAAGAGGCCGGCCTCGATCTGCTGGGAGAGCTCGACCTCGGTGGCGGCGTCGAGCAGCGGCACCCGGCCGATCTCACGCAGGTAGACCTTGACGAGATCGGTGTCGGCGGTGGCCTCACCGCTCTCGGCCCGCGCCTTGCCGGCAGCCGCACGCTGCGTGGGCAGCGAGACCTTGGTCTCGGCGGCCTCGTCGACCGTCTCGACCTCGACGGCCTCCGCTTCGACGACGGGGTCGGTCGTGGTGGGCGCCTCGACGGCGGGGGCCTCGGGGGCCTGGGCCTTCGGGGTGGCCTTCTCCACCGTGCGGCGGGCCGCGGGGGCGGCCTTGGCCTTCGGCGTCGCGGTACGCCGGGCGCGCGGCTTGGTGGCCGGCTTGGCGTCCGCCGCGGCGAGCGTCACACCGGCGGCGGCGAGCGCGCTGAGAACGGCGCGGCCCTCGTCGGGCGAGAGGCCGGCACCCGCGAACTCGGTGCGCAGTGCGGTCAGAGTCGGAGCGGCACCTGCAGCGGCCGACGAGAGGAGCCGAGCGGTCACCTCCGCGACGACGTCGGCCTGCGGGCGCGCGAGAGCGGGCATGGGCATGCGGCGTAACACCTTCCAAAGATGAAGATCGGCTGTCTGCGGCAGCCGGAGAGTCGGCTGCTCTGGCAGCCCGACCTTCACCTCAACGGCAGGTAACGCGGCAATGTTCCAGAAACTTGAGCATGACCTAGGACACACCTCTGTCAAGCCCGACTCGCGGACGTGCGCGCCGACGATACGCCATGTCAGTGCATGCGCGCGACCAGATCTTCGATTGTCGTCCGAGCCCCACGCCGGCAGCAGGCGTGGACAGGGTCGGGCCCTCGCGAGCGCGGCGTCGTACGCCGCACGCGGTGCTGGACAGGGTACGTCCTTCCGGGGGGAGCTGCTGTGACGTGGGCCACGCAGGCGGCCGGCGCCGTGCGGGGCGCGACCGAGGGGTGGCGGGCCTGGAGGGGCTGGCGCGAGATCTCCGCCAGCCGGACGTACTCAAGGCCGCCCGCGGCTGCTCCGAGTAGCAACGCAACGCACGCCCCCTCCACCCAATCGCCCGGGAGCCGGACATGGCCGCACGCCTTCCCAGCACGACGCCCGGTGCAGCCCGCACGCGGCCGGCCCCCCAGCCGCTCCAGCGGCTGACCGACCGCCTGATCGCCGGCGAGCTCGGCCGGGTGCGCGCCGTACTGCTGTGCGTCGTCTCGCCGACCGCCCGCCGCTGCCGTCGGCTGTGGCAGGAGGCGGAGCAGGCCGCCGCCCGCCAGGAGACGGCCGTCGCGTCGGCCGCCGTCGCCCGAGCGGCCCGGCGCTGGTCCGCCCAGACCGAGGTCGACGCCGAGTTCTGGCGGATCGTGGCGGCCGCCTGACCGACGTGCATGCAGAAGGCCCGCTGCCGAGGGGCAGCGGGCCTTCTGCGGTGGCCGAGGGCCGTCAGGGCTTGAACGGCGTGCGGGTGACCCAGTAGTCGGCAGCCCCCGGGTTGGCGACGCCGAAGCGCGCGTTGATCGAGTAGAGGTACTTGCCGTTGCGCGTGGTCGTCGACGGCACGTCGAAAGTCGGGTCGCTGATCACGCCCTGCCAGCGCGCGGTGAGGGCCAGGCCCGCGCCGTAGCCCAGCTTGAGCACGCTGACCCCCGTCCCGTTGCCGCGCACGACGTACGCCAGGTTGCCCGCGAGCTCGATGCCGTCCCCGCCGGTCAGCGAGCCGCCGACGATGGGGACGGCGGTCGCGGCGCCGGTGGCGGGGTCGACCCGCCACAGGCCGCCCGCGCCGGAGTGCGCGAGCAGGAGGCTGCCGTCGACCAGCGGCCGGATGCCGTTGGCACGCGTGTTGCCGACGACCGGCCAGGCCCCGGTCAGCGGCACCGTCGTGTAGCTGCTGCCCGCGGGGAGCCCGCCGGTGCCGAGCGCGATGTTCAGCAGCCGCTCGACGCGCGAGTCGGTGACCCAGATGCCGGTCGGCGCGATGGCCAGGTCGTTGAGGAACTGGGCGTCGGGAACGGTGTAGGTGTACGCCACCGCGCCGGTGCGCGCGTTCACAGCAAGCACGATGCCGCCGGTGCCCTGGGTGCCGACGGTCCAGACGAGCCCGCTGCGCGGGTCGTAGACCATGCCACGCAGGGCGCGCCCGGTCACTCCCGGGACCACGACGGACCCCTGCCCGGTGGCCAGGCTGCCCTTCCAGATGCGGCCGTCGACCATCGACCCGGCGAAGAAGTCGGTGCCCCCGGGAATGCTCGTGATGCCCTCGGGGCGGAAGCCTGCCGGCAGGCTCAGCTGGGCCGGGCCGAGGGCGGCCTTGGCGACGGCCTTGGCCGGCACGGGCGCGGCCTGGGCCACGGCAGGGAGCGTGGTGACGGATGCGGCGGCGGCCAGGGCCAGGACGGGCCCGACCAGACGACGTCGGTGCTTTTTCGAAGGCTCCATCATTTTCGTGATTCTTGCGAGGACACAGGAGTCGCGCAAGCAGGAACTTCGCAGGAGAAGCGCCCGTCGATCCGCCTCCGGAGGCCGCTGAATTGCCACGAGCGCATGCAGCAGGCCGGCTGTCGGCGGCCGCTCGTACGGTGTCCTCCATGGGGTCGTCGGTCTCGCGCTCGGACGTGCTCGCCTTCCGCGCCCGCGCCCAGCAGCTGGACCGGGAGGCCGGCGCCGTCGCCGACACCGCGGTGCTCGACATCGGGGTGCAGGACACCGGCCCGGACGGCGGGCTGTGGGCCCTGGCGCTTCGCGGGGTCGACGTGGCCCGGCCGGCGCCCCCGGAGCTGGCGACGCTCTGGACGGTGCGCGGAGCGCCCCACCTCTACCGTCGCAAGGACCTTGCGGGGGTCGCGGCGGCCGTGGCGCCGTACTCGGAGGCGGACGCCGCGAAGCGGGTCTACGACGCGGCCAAGCCGCTCAAGGCGGCAGGGATAGCGATCACCGACGCGCTGGACGAGGTCGCGGCGGTGATGCGCCGCACGGTGACCGAGCCGACGGTGAAGGGCGAGGTGTCGAGCGCCCTGACGGCGGCGCTGCCGGAGCCGTACCTCCGCTTCTGCCGCCCGTGCAACGCCACCCACCTCTACGAGCAGCCCTTCCGGCTCGCCGCCGTCCGTGCCGGGCTCGAGCTCGAGCCGGGGACGTCCCCGCCGGTGCTGCGCCGGATCCCCGGCTTCCGGGCGGCAGCGACGGTCCCGGAGCGGCTCGACCTGGTCCGCGGCTACCTGCGGCTGCTCGGGCCGGCGACCCCCAAGCACGTGGCCGACTACCTCGACGCCCCCGTCAGGGAGGTGCAGGCGCGCTGGCCGGACGACGCGACGGAGGTGGACGTGGCCGGCGAGCGCCGATGGGTGCTCGCCGACGACGTCCCCGCGCTCGGCGGCGGCCCGGCCCGCGGGGCGCGCCTGCTCGGCCCGTTCGACCTCTTCCTGCAAGCCAAGGACCGCGCCCTGCTCGTCGACGACCCGGCGCGGAGCAAGGCGCTGTGGCCGGTGCTGGGCCGACCGGGGGCGCTGCTCCTCGACGGCGACCTCGCCGGCACGTGGCGGCCGCGCACGTCCGGCAAGCGGCTGCGCGTCGCGCTGGCTCCCTGGGGCCGGCTGCCGGCAACGCGCAGGGCCGAGGTCGAGCAGGCGGCGGAGCGGCTGGCCGCGTACCGCGGGGTGCAGCTGGCCGGGGTCGACCTGGCCGAGTGAGCGCCTCCTCAGCTCAGAGCAGGAACCGGAAGAGCGGGCTGTCGGCCGGGACCGGCTCGATGTGCGGCGGTGCCGCCGCCATGCGCTCGAGCAGCGGGCCGAGGTCCTGCGGCCGGGAGATCTCGATGCCCACCAGCGCCGGGCCGGTCTCGCGGTTGTTGCGCTTGACGTACTCGAAGAGCGTGATGTCGTCGTCCGGGCCCAGCACCTCGTCGAGGAAGCGGCGCAGCGCACCCGGCTCCTGCGGGAAGTCGACGAGGAAGTAGTGCTTGCGCCCCTCGTGCACGAGCGCGCGCTCGACCACCTCCGCGTACCGGCTGACGTCGTTGTTGCCGCCGGAGACCACCGCCACCACGGTCGAGCCGGGTTCCACGTGGATCGGGTCCGTCAGCGCGGCCGTCGCGAGCGCGCCCGCCGGCTCGGCGATGATCCCGTCGGACTGGTAGAGCGCCAGCATCTCGGTGCAGACCTGGCCCTCGGGCACGGACACCAGCTCCGCCCGGGAGGCCGCGACGATCGGGTACGTCGCCGCTCCCACCCGCCGCACGGCCGCCCCGTCCACGAAGGTGTCGAGGTGGTGCAGGTCGACCGGGCCGCCGGCCGCCAGCGCCGCCGCCATGGAGGCCGCCCCCGCGGGCTCCACCCCGACGACGCGTACGCCGGGGTGCCGCTCGCCGAGCCACGCCAACGCCCCGGCGAGCAGGCCGCCCCCGCCCACGGGGAGCACGACCACGTCGGGCACGGTGGGCAGCTGCTCGACGAGCTCCTTCACGACCGTCCCCTGCCCGGCGATCGTGCGCGGGTCGTCGAAGGCGGGGACGAGCGTCGCGCCGGTGCGCGCGGCGTCCTCGCGCGCGGCCTGGGCGGCGTCGTCGTACGTGTCGCCGAGCACTCGCACCTCGACGACGTCGCCCCCGAGGGTGGCGATGCGGTCGCGCTTCTGCCGCGGGGTGTTGCGCGGGAGGTAGACCCGTCCGCGGACGCCGAGGGCCGCGCAGGCGTAGGCGAGCCCCTGCCCGTGGTTGCCGGCGCTGGCGCAGACGACGCCCAGCGCCCGGTCGGCGGGCTCGAGCCGGGCGATCAGGCTGTACGCCCCGCGGACCTTGTAGGACCGCACGACCTGCAGGTCCTCCCGCTTGAGCCAGACCTGCGACCCCGTCCGCGCGGAGAGACGGGGGTTGGGCTGGAGCGGGGTGAGCGACGCGACGCCCCGCAGCAGGCTCGCCGCCGCGTCGACGTCGGTCGGGCTGACGGTGCTCGCCTCGGAGGTCACGCCCCGATCCTGCCCACCGGGCGCGCACGCGGCGGAGGCCGCCTCCCCCGAGGGGAAGCGGCCTCCGTCCGTCGACCGGGCTCCGGTCAGTGCGAGCGGGCCCCGGGCTTCTTGCCGCGGCTGGAGAGCTTGGCGAACAGCTCCTTGGCCTTGCGCTGGTTCTCGGGCTTGCTCGCCTCGCGCCGGGCGATGTCGAGCGCCTTCGCGGCCAGTCCGGCCTTCATCGCACCCTTCAGCAGGCTCATCGTGTCCTCCACTCGGTTCGTCCGTGTCTTCTGCCCGTTGCGACGCCGCGTACCCCTGTTGCCCCGAGCAGCGGTCCGCGGCGGCCCGTACCGGGTCAACTCCCCGTCGGCGCGGCGCGTGCCGGGCACACCGCTGCACCGCTCGGCACGGCGCGTGACAGGGTCGCGCCATGGGCCTGTTCACCGTGGAGGAGGCGGCCGCCGAGCTCGAGGCGCTCCTCCCCACCCTCGACGAGATCGTCTCCCTGCGCGCCGACGCCGCCGAGCTCGCGGCGTCCCTGCAGCCGAACGGCCGCGCCACCGCGCTCGGCGGGCTGCCGGAGATGAAGGCAGCCCAGGCCCGGCTCGACGAGCTGCTGACCGTCGTGCAGCAGACGGGGGCCGAGCTCAAGGGGCTGGCGCCGCTGCTCGTCGACTTCCCGGCCGACCTCGAGGGGGTCCCGGTGCTTCTGTGCTGGTTGGAGGGGGACCGAAGGCTCAGCTGGTACCACCGCGCCGACCTCGGATTCACCGGCCGTCGGCCGCTGAAGGTCCCGTCTTGAGCCCCTCGCCGGGGAATCACCCGTTCGGCTCAACTAGGACGGTCCTCCCTAGGGCAGGCTACGGAGCATGAGCACGGTGACACAGGTTGCAACCAGCCCCATGGCTGTCCAGCTCTTCTCCCTGCGCCGGGCGGTCGACACCCCGCGGTCCGGGGACGAGCCGCGCGTGATCGTCCTGCCGCGCGAGCCGCGCGCCGCGCGCGTCGGCGTCGCCCCCGTCGGGTCGGTCGGCGCGACGCTGGACTGCTACCTCTGAGCCGCCCGCAGTAGGGCGGCCTCCTGCTCCGGCGTCGGCCCGACGGCGAGCGGAGGCTCTGCGCGGTCGCGGTCCCAGGACAGGACGTCCCGTGCGGTCTGCACGAGCGGCGTGCCGGTCAGCCCCGCCGCCCTTGCCCGGTCCGCGCGCCGGCCGAACAGCGGGTCGGCCGCGGGGTCGCCCAGCACGAGGGGCACGGCGGCGGCGCCCGGGGCGACGCGGACGAGCTCTACCCGCGTGCCGGCGGCCTCTGCGCAGGCCGCCGCGAGCCCGGCGAGCGTGACGGGTTCGGCCGGCCCGACGGCGTCGTACGTCCCGGGCCGGTCGTCCACGAGGAGGCCGGTCACGAGCCGCGCGAGGTCGCGTGAGTCGACCACCTGCACCGGCTGCTCCGGACGGCCGGGCAGGGCCATGCGCCCGCCGCGAGCGGCGCGCCGCACCCAGTAGGTGAAACGGTCGGTCGGGTCGTGCGGCCCGGCCACGATGCCCGGGCGCACCACGGTCGCCGCGTCCCCGTACCGGGCGCGAACGTCGTCCTCGCACGCCACCTTCAGCGCTCCGTACGTCTCGGGCGTGACGGCCTCGGTGCCCCGCTCGGCCGGGAGCCGGGGCGCGTCCTCCGCCAGCTGCGGCGCCGCCCGGGCCGGGTCGTAGACGGAGATGGTCGAGACGAGCAGGTAGCGGCCGTCGTGCCCCTCGAGCGCGGCGCCGGCCTCCTCGACGTGGCGCGGGACGTACGCGCTGACGTCGACGACGGCGTCCCACCGGCCGCCGGCCAGCGCCGCGTAGTCCCCGGTGCCCCGGTCCCCCAGCAGGCGCGGCACCTGCGGGAACAGCTCCCGCCCGGTGCGGCCGCGGCCGAACAGCATGACGTCGAGGCCGTGGGCCAGGGCGTCGGTGACCACCGCGCGGCCGACGAACGACGTGCCGCCGAGGACCAGGAGGCGCATGCCCCGACCCTAGTCGCCTCGTCTCCGCGGCCCAGCCTTCAACAACTGCAGAAGTGCAACCACTGCCGAGTAAAACTCCGGAACAGCTCGTTCTTGTCGGGAAGAGCTTCGGGAGGCAACTATCGCGAAGGGGCCGCTGCGGAAGTTCGCCAAACCCCGGCACTGCGTTCCCGTCCCGTCAAGAGGGCTGTTCGCACTATTTCTCGGGGCGGCTGCCGAACAATGGCAGAAGCGGCCTTGATCTACCCGTGTCGGGGGTGTAAGGCAGAGGTATCCGGCGCTAGGCTCGGCCGGCGCGATGAGCGCGAGACGGGAGGTACACCGCCGTGCCCGATCCACTCGCCCTTGAGGAGGACGTGGTCCTGCTGATCGCGGCCTGTCACTCCGGCCTGTCCGGGCGGGTGGCCGCGCAGCTCGACAGCGCCGGATTCCGCGCGCTGCGCCAGAGCCACGGCTATCTCGTCCAACACCTGATCGACGGGCCGAAGACGATCGGTCAGCTCGCGGAGCTGCTCGGGATGTCGCAGCAGGGCGCCTCGAAATCCGTGGCCGAGCTGGAGGACCTGGGATATGTGGAGCGCCACCGCGGGGAGGACGCGCGCGTACGCCGGGTCGAGCTGACCGAGCACGGCTGGGCGGCGGTGGAATCGGCCCGCGCCGCGCGCAAGGACCTGCGGCGGGCGCTCCGCCGGCGGCTCGGGGTCGAGGGGTACGAGCAGCTCAACGCCCTCCTCGTGGAGGTGGCCACCTGGTCCGGGGGGATGGACGCCCTGGTGTCACGGACGCTCCGGCAGGACGCCTGACCCCTGGCTGACGCCTGACGGGCACGGCGCGGCCGTTCCCACCGCGCGAAGCACAAGGGGCTGGGCGCGTCGCCGGACGCGCCCCGCCGTCGTGCCGTCGGGGGAATCGAACCACCCGCCTCGCCCATGCTCGACTGCCATGCCTCGTGGGCATCGTCTGCCGGCGGATCACGCCTGCGCATCCAGGGACGGCAATGGCGTCAACGGTTGCCCGGGAGAATGTGTTCCCGTCCCCCGGGCATCCCGTCGACGTCGGGTCAGCCGCGCAGCCGCGCTGCCAGCGCGTCGGCCCCGAGCGTGAGCAGCGTGCGCAGGTCGGCGTCCTCCACCCGGCGAGCGGCGTGCTCGACGTACTGCCCCAGGTGGCGCAGCGCCTTCGTGTCGTTGCCGTCGGCGAGCGCGTCCAGCGCGCCCTCGAGGCGGTTGCGGAGGTTGGTGTGGGCGCCCTGCGACAGCGTTCCCGCCGCGCGGGCGGCGTCCGCGATCGCCCCGAGATCGGACGCCTCGGAGACCGTGCCGGCGAAGGCGGCCCGGCGGCCCGCCCCGAGCACCCGCTCCCGGTCCGCCGCGGACAGGCCCCACGCTGCCGTGACCGACGCGAGCCGCTGCAGGAACGCCGGCTTGTGCGGGAAGGGGGCCGCGCCCCAGACGTCGTCCAGCAGGGTCGTCCGGTCGGCCCGGGCCGGGTTCGCGACCCCGGAGTCGACCGACCCGAGGACGATGCGCGGCTCGCTGCGCCGCACGTACGCGTGGAACGGATCGGTGGTCCCCTCGAGGAACGGCGCGAGCTCCACCCCGTTGGACGTGAAGTGCAGCGGCTTGCCCGCGACCGGCTGCAGCGCCCCGGCCAGGTCGCCGTCGAGGGTCGCGGAGGCGTACAGGCTGAAAGGGAGGAACGACGTCCGGGCGTCGCGGGCGACGAGGTTGACCGGGCCGTACATCAACGTCTGGACGGTCGGGTCGTCCGGCGTCGGCTCGGCGCGCAGCGCGAACGGCAGCTCCACCTCGACCCTGTCGCAGGTGTGCCAGTCGCGTGCGAGCGTGAGGTACGACCCCGGCAGGGCCGGCGCGACCACCACTCCGTTGAGACGGACGGACGCGCCGCGTGCCCACGAGGGGATGCGGACCTTGAGCGCGAAGGTGCCCCCACCCGAGACGGTCAGCACCGTCCCCTGCTCGAAGGGGAAGCTCGTTTCCTGGGTCACGGTGACGTGCTGGGCCGCCCAGTAGACCTCCGATGCGACGAACAGGTTGACGTAGAGGGCCGTGCCGTCCTCGGCCGCGAGGTAGACCGAGTCCTGGTACTTCGTCGCGCTCTCCATGCCCGTGCCCTCGCAGCACGTGGTGCCGTTTTTGGGCGTGTAGTCCCGCACCGCACCGGGCTGCAGCCCGATGAAGTACGTCGTCAGCGGGACGTCCGGGTCGATCGCGTCCTGCTTGGACCCGAGGACCTGGTTGAACAGCGCCCGCTCGTAGTAGTCCATGTAGGCCGGGTCCTGCTCGTGCGCGAACAGCGCCCGGGTGAGCTTGAGCATGTTGTAGGCGCAGCAGGTCTCGGCGTCGGTGTCCTTGAGGATGCTCGCGATCTGGTTCCGGGCCTGCCAGAACTCCGCCGAGCTGGTGCCGCCGATGCCGAACATGCGCGGAGGCACGACCATGTCCCAGAAGTTGCGCGCCGCCTGCAGGTAGCGCTCCTCGCCCGTCTTGTCGTACATCAGCAGCGCGCCGGTGAAGATCGGGATGTGCTGGTTGGCGTGCAGGCCGGTGAGGATGTCGCGGTCCTGCGCGCTGGCGTCGATGAGCGAGTCCAGGTCGAAGTACTTCGCCAGCTGCAGGTGCTCGGGCTTGCCGGAGTGGCCGTACGTCTCCAGGATCGCCTCCACCACGCCGCCGAACTCGCCGCTGGAGAAGATGCCCCACATGCGCTGGCGCACCGCCGGCGTCAGCCTCGACAGCCGGGAGTGCATCCAGTCGCAGAGCCCGACCGCCATGTCGAGCGCCTTGGGGTCCCCGGTGGCCGTGTAGCCGTCGAGCAGGCCCTTGAGAATCTTGTGGGCGGTGTAGTACGGCGCCCAGACGACCGTGTAGTTCCCGGCCGTCATCGTCTCCAACGTGATGAACTGCGTCTCCGGGTACGCGGCGAGGAAGCCCGGGTGGCTCGGCTTGCCCCAGGTCCGGACGAGCGCGGCGTCGCGGCCCCTGCCCGACGCGTCGGAGATCACCAGGCCGCCGGTCTCGTCCATGGGCAGCGACAGGGCGTCGCCGGGCCCGGCCGAGGTCGTCGCAGCACGCCCCGCGGCGAGCTCGGCGACCTGCGCGCCGGTCAGCGCGGTCGACCAGACGTTCACGTCCTGGTAGGCCCCGGCGTACAGCGGGTCGTTGTACTGCGAGCGCCCGAGCCAGTTGTTGGCCAGCGCGCCGAGCGCCGCCGGGTTGAGCGTCATGCCGGTGTTCTGCGCGACCTGCACGCCGTTGACGTAGAGCCGGCCGGTGGTGCCGCCCAGCGTCACGGCGACGTGGCTCCAGGCGTTGACCGGCAGCGCCGTCGGCCCTTGCAGGACCTGCTCCCCACCCCCGCCGTTGCGGGTGATGGCGAACCGCGGCCGGCCGTTGCCGTCGCGCTGGGCCAGGAACGCGTACACGCTGGTGCTGTTGCCGATGTCGAGGATGCGCGCCCAGTTGGCGGCGGCGGTCGGGCGGACCCAGGCCGCGAACGTGAAGCTGGTCAGCCCTCCGAACGTGCCCGCGGGCAGTGCGACGTAGTTGTACGTACCGCGCGCGATGTCGACGGCGGAGCCGCCGAGCCTGCCGGCGGTCGTGCGCAGGACCGGGTCGTTGCCCAGGGCGGCGCGGACCTCGTGCAGGCCGTCGATCAGCGTCTGCAGCTTGCGCCCGAACGCGGCCTCACCCGTGCTCGCGTAGGCCTGGGCCACCGCGGACATGAAGTGCCCGGTGAACGCCCCACGCAGGTTGCCGTTGGCCTCGCCGTCGAGCCCCTCCCAGCCCCCCGCGGGCAGGGGCGCGACGGTCGGGTCGAGGGCGAGGCCGGCGTTGGCCCGGAAGGCGATCAGGAAGCGCCGCTCGTCGACGTCGCGGAGGAACTCGAGCATCAGCCGGCGCTTGTCGGCGAACACGCCGGCGCCGAGGTCGACGTCCTCGAGCCCGAAGGGCCGCAGCATCGCTGCGGCCGTGGTCCCTTCCACCTGCGCGGCGACCGCTGGGGACGCGCCGGCGAGGCCGGGCACCCACGGCAGGACGGCGGCCGCGGAGCCGAGCTTGAGCACGTTCCGTCGGGTCAGCTGATGCGTCATTGCACTCTCTCCCTGGACGAGCGCGCGCTGGACCGGCGGGCCGGAGGACGGCGGCGACGGGGCTGCGGGCGCGGCGGCGGCGGGAACGGAGCCCGGTGTGGCCCGTCCGTGTTAGCGCTCACAGAACCGCTACGCCCGGTTCCGGTCAAGCAGCTGCCGAGGAGCCGTTGCCGAATCGTGACGCGACGGCCGGAAGGCTCAGTGCGCCTCCGCCCAGCTGTGCCCCACGGACACGTCGGCCACGAAACGGACGCCGCTTCCGGCTGCCCACCAGCCTGCGGTGGCCTCCAGCATCGACCGCACGAGGGCGACCGCGTCGTCCGCCCCGGCCTCTGGCACGTGCAGCAGCAGCTCGTCGTGCAGGCAGAGCACGATGCGCGGCTCGCCGTCCATCCGGGCCAGCCCGGCACGCACGCTCGCCGCCCACGCCTTGAACAGCTCCGCGGCCGCGCCCTGCACCACGGCGTTGCGCGCGTAGCGGCCATAGCCGGAGACGCGGCCCGGCTCCACACCCGGCGGGTGCGGGCCGAGGCGGACCAGGCGCCCGCCGTACGTCCGCACGTCGCGCCCGGCCCGCCCCTCCTCCTCCGCCGCCCGCAGGAAGCCGAGCGCCCGGGGGTAGGCGCGCTCCATGTCGCGCAGCGCGGCGCCGGCCGCCCCGGAGGTCTGGCCGTACATCGCCGCGAGGACCGCGACCTTGGCGGTGGGCCGGTCGCAGCGCAGGGCGGCAGCGACGGGGGCGTACATGTCGTCCTCGCGGGCCGCCCTGGCCAGGCCGGCGTCGCCGGACACGGCGGCGAGCACCCGCGGCTCGACCTGGCCGAGGTCGGCGCGGACGAGGACCCGGCCGGGCTCGGCCCGCACCCCGGGCCGGAGCTCGGCGGGCAGGTTGTGCAGCCCGGCGGACGCCGTCATGCGGCCGGCGCCGCCGTCGGCCCACCCCCACTCCCCCCGCAGCCGCCAGTCCGGGCCGACGTTGCGGTCGATCCAGCTCCAGCCGTACGTCGTCGCCACCCGCTCGGTCTTGCGCCACGCGAGCAGCTCGGCGACCGGCGCGGAGGTGGCGGCGTAGCGCTCCAGGCGCCAGGACCGGGTGTCCGGCACGTCGATGCCCACCCGCGTCAGCAGCTCGCGCACGACGGCCGGGTTGCGCAGGTCGACCGGGGGGCCGGGGAAGCGGCGGAGGACGCGCTCGTCGCGTGCCGCCCGCATCGCCGCCTCGGCTGCGGCGTCGGCCGGGCGCGGGCCGATCATCTGCGCGAGCAGGCCGGTCATGGCCTCCTCGTCCAGGGGCAGCCCGTCGTGCTCGAGCTCGACGGCCAGGAGCGCTGCCGCCGACTCCGCGTACGCCGTGAGCAGCGCCAGCCCCGGCGACCCGGGGGCCGCTGCGGGTCGCGGGTCGGGCAGGCCGCGCAGCAGGGCCTCCTGCTGTCGCTGCAGCCGAGCGGCCAGCTCGGCCCAGCGCGCCGCGTCGTCGATGTCGCCGGCCCAGCCGCCGCGTACCCAGGAGGAGGCGAGCTGCCCGTCCGCGCGCACCGGGCCGTCGGCGTCCTCGGCGTCGGGCAGGTCGAACAGGCTGGGCGCGTGGCTGCGCGGGCCGGGCTCGGGCGGCAGCTCCCGGCCGTGCGCCGCCGCCCACACCGCCTCCGGCCCCGACCGGCGCAGCCCGTGCAGGAGCATGCCGACGGCGCCGAGGTCCCAGCAGGCCCGCGGCCGGAAGCCGGCCGCCACGAGGGGCCGGGCCGCCTCCCGGGCCGACCACCAGGTCCAGCGCGGGCCCAGCACGGCCAGCTGCTCCGCGACCTGCCGCGGGTCCCCCACGACCGCCCGCGTCCCGCCGGCCCACGCGAGCCCGACGCCGCGGCCGGGGACGACCGCGACGGCGAGCGGCGCGCCGCGGCGTACGCCCGCCGCGGCGAGCTCCTGAGCCAGCCCCACCCGTGCCGCTCCCCTTCCTGCCGGTCGTCGCTCCGCGGGTGTATCAGAGCGCGCCGACAGCGCTCTCCCTGGGCACCCGAACCGCGCACGGCCACCTGTGGGAGTCCCCGTGAAGCGTTCCCAGATCCCAGAGTCCCTTCCCGGCACCGGGCGTCGGCTCGGTCCCCCGCCCGAGCCCGCCCGCTACCGCGCGAGCCTGCCCTGGCGGGTCTTCGACGGGCTGTCCACCCGGCTCGACGCCAGGCGCGGCTGGGACCGCCTGCCGCTGCCGCTGGGCCTGGCCGTGCTCGTCGGCCTGCGCAACGAGCTGCGCAAGAAGAACCTCCACGACCCCGCGGCCCTGCCCAGCACCGGGGAGCTGCCGCTCGGGCCGCCGCCGCTGGACCTCGGTGCCCGGACGGCCGACGGCAGCTACAACGACCCGGACGACCCGCGCATGGGCATGGCGGGGTCGCGCTTCGGGCGCAACGTCGCGCTGGCGGCGGTGGACGTCGACCCACAGGCCACGCTGCTCGAGCCCAACCCGCGGGAGGTGAGCCGCCGGCTGCTGACCCGGCACGAGTTCCAGCCCGCCACGACCGTCAACGCCATCGTCGCCGCCTGGCTGCAGTTCATGATCAAGGACTGGTTCAGCCACGGGCCCGGGGACGCCGAGCACGCGCACCAGGTGCCGCTGTCGGCCGACGACCCCTGGCCCCAGCACCCCATGGTCGTGCCGCGCATGCTGCCGGACCCCACCCGGCCCGCCGGAGCGGCCGGCCCGCCCACCTCGGTGAACCAGCTGACGCACTGGTGGGACCTGTCCTCGATCTACGGCACGAGCCCGGCGGAGGCGGCGCGCCTGCGCACGGGGCAGGGCGGCAAGCTGCGGATCGACCCGGGCAGCGTCGTGCCCCTGCCGGAGGACGACCCGGCCTCCGACCCGACGCGGGAGCCGGGATGGTGGGTCGGGATGGGCATGCTCGTGAGCCTGTTCGCCCTGGAGCACAACGCGATCTGCGACCGGCTCGCCGCCGACCACCCGCACTGGACCGACGAAGAGCTCTTCGGCCGTGCACGTCTGGTCAACGCTGCGCTCGTCGCGAAGATCCACACGGTGGAGTGGACGCCGGCCGTGATCTCGCACCCGACGACCCGGGTCGCCATGCGGGCCAACTGGTTCGGCATCACCGGGGAGCGGGTGCGCCGTCGCTTCGGCCGGCTGAGCGCCAGCGAGGTCGTCAGCGGGATCCCGGGGTCCCGCACGGACCACTACGGCGTGCCGTACTCCCTCACCGAGGAGTTCACCTCGGTCTACCGCATGCACCCGCTGGTCCCCGACGACTACCCGGTCAGGTCGATCGCGACCGGGACGACGACCCGCACGTACGCCTTCCCCGAGCTCGCGGGGCCGCACAGCCGCGCCGTCTTCGCGCAGGTCCCGCTGGCGGACCTGTTCTACTCCTTCGGGACGGAGTACGCCGGTGTGGTCGCGCTGCACAACTTCCCCCGCGGGCTGCAGGAGTTCGTCCGCCCGGACGGCAAGCTCATGGACCTGGCCGCCGTCGACATCCTGCGCGTCCGGGAGCTCGGCGTCCCGCGCTACAACGACTTCCGACGTCAGCTCCGGCTGAGGGCGGCTGCGTCCTTCGAGGAGCTCTCCGACGACCCGGAGACCGTGGCGACGCTGCGCGAGGTCTACGGCGACGTGGAGAAGGTCGACCTCATGGTCGGCATGTACGCCGAGAAGCGGCCGGCGGGCTTCGCCTTCAGCGACACGGCGTTCCGCATCTTCGTCCTCATGGCGAGCCGACGCCTCAACAGCGACCGGTTCTTCACCCGCGACTACGACGCCAGGGTCTACACCGAGGCGGGCATCCGCTGGATCGACGACGCCACGATGGCCGGCGTCCTGCTGCGGCACCTGCCCGCGCTGGCGCCGGTCCTGGACCGGAGGGCCAACGCGTTCGTTCCCTGGGAGCGGCCGGAGGCGTAGCCGGACGGCCGCCGCCCCGGCTCAGCCCGCGTCGCCCAGCGAGGTCCCCAGGTACGTCCCGAAGAACCACGTGTTGCCCTCGGGGTCGCGCAGCGCGCAGTCACGGGAGCCGTAGTCGGTGTCGACCGGCTCGGACACCACCTCGGCGCCGGCGGCGGTGGCCCGGGCGAAGAGCGCGTCCGTGTCGGGCACCACGACGTAGGCCGTCGTGGTGCCGGGGGCCGCCGGCCCCCGGGTGCCGCCGGCGCGGGCTGTCCCGAGCATCACCCCGCCCCGCCCTCCGGGGCTGGCCAGCTCGGCGTGGTCGACGCGGTCGCCCTCGCCGTGGCGCGCGAGCTCGACGAACCCGTACGCCTCGGCGAGGAACGCGATGATCCGCGGCGCGTCATGACAGGTCAGGGACACCCAGCAGTCGGTCGGAGAGGTCATGGCGCTCACCCTGCCGCGGACGGCGGCCCGCTGTCTTGTACGGATGCGTGCCCCTCGTCGCGCAGCCACCGCCTTGGCGGCACCCCCGCCAGGCGGGTGAACTCGCGCGTCAGGTGGGCCTGGTCGTAGTAGCCGTGGCGGGCCGCCAGGGCGGCGAGGGGCGTGCGCGGGGCCGCCTGCAGGGCGCGGCGCGCGCGGTCGAAGCGCGCGACGCCGGCCGCCTGCTTGGGCGAGAGGCCGATCTCCAGCCGGAACCGCGCCTCCAGGTGGCGCCGGCTCCACCCGGCCTCGCGGGCGACGTCCTCGATGCGCACGCGGCCGTCCCGCGCGAGCAGGAGCCGCCAGGCGGAGACGACCTCGGGCGGCGGGCGGGCCTCCTGCGCCCAGCGTGCGAGCGCCGCGTCGAGGACGGCGAAGCGCCGGGGCCAGGTCGGCTCGGCGAGCAGGCGCTCGCGCAGCCGGCGCACGCGCGGGCCGAGCACGTCCTCGGCGGGCACGTCGAGCCCGGCGAGCTCGCCGGCCGGAAGGCCGAGCACCGCGCGGGCCGCCAGCGGGCTCAGCGCCAGCTGGACGCCGGACTGCCGGCCGTCGTGGGTGATCAGGGCGGGGGTGGTGTGCAGCCCGCCGACCAGGGCGTCGTACGTCCCGGGGCGCTGGGCCGGGTCGGGGTGGGCCGCGACGTGGAGCGGGTCGTCGAGGGTCACGAGCAGCGTGAGCCACGGCGAGGGCAGCCCCCGGTGCACGGCCGGCGGCACGCCGGCCGAGCGGTAGCCCGAGTAGCCCGCGACGAGCGAGCGCGCGCGGCCGCGGGCCCGGACGGAGACGATCTCCTCCACCCGGCCGTCAGCCCGCCCGCAGCCGCTCGGCCGCCTTGGCGGCCAGGTCGCGCACCCGCTCCTCCTTCGACTCGGCGAGGTAGGGCATCGTCACCTCGGCGACCAGGTCGCCCTCGACGACGAGCACCTTGTAGTTCCTGGTGCCCGCATCGGAGGGCAGCGTTGCCTCCTCGTAGTCGTTGAGCACGCTGTCGGACAGGACGACCGCTCCGTCGACGCCCGGCTCGAGCGGGGCCATCCCGCACCCGGTCAGCCGGCGTGCCTCGGCGTCGACGTGGGACTGCGCGGCGGCCGCGTCCCCGAACCTCGCGACCTTCTCGTACGCGACGCGGAAGTCGTCGACCGGCGACTCGTCCGCGTCGGAGCGCATGAAGGTGGCCGACAGGCTCGCCGTCTCGCCCGACGGGCCGGCCGGAGCGCATTCCTCGGCGCCGAGGGTGCCCGCGGCCGACAGCAGCCCGCTGGTCGTCGCGTCCCAGCCCGGGCCGAAGTCGGCCTGCTGCAGCAGCAGCGCCTCGTCGGGCAGCGACGACCGCTCACCCACCGGCAGCTCGACGGGCTCGTCCGGAGCGCGGCCGGCGAGCCGGTCGAGGGTGGCCTCCGCCAGGCGCTCGAGCGCCGCGTCGTCCAGGGCGATCGCGGCGGCCGCGGCCGACCCGTGCCCCGCCTGCGCGCTGAGGATCGTGAGCGAGACGACGTCCCCCACCCGGGCCACCTGCGCGAGCGCGCCGACCTGCTGGCCGGCGGGCACGTCCGCCTCCTCCGTGACCCTCCAGCGCAGCACGAGCGCCTCGCCGTCGTCGTCCGCCCGGC
Organism: Motilibacter aurantiacus; assembly: GCF_011250645.1. Classification (NCBI taxonomy): domain Bacteria; kingdom Bacillati; phylum Actinomycetota; class Actinomycetes; order Motilibacterales; family Motilibacteraceae; genus Motilibacter; species Motilibacter aurantiacus. Next base: position 203,293 of record NZ_JAANNO010000007.1, on the reverse strand, counting down.
TGAGCGCGATCTCGGCCTCCCCGTCGCCCTCGTCGGCCTCGCCGCCCTCGCAGAGCAGCTGGACCGCGGCCTCGTCGAACAGCTCGACCGCGGCGTCGGCGGCCTCGGCGCGCATCGCCTCGGCGATCACGCTCCAGTGCGGAGCACCCTCCGCCCGGGTCAGCGTGCGCCCCACGACGCTCTCGTCCGCCGCGTCCGACATCGCAGCACTGCCGTCCAGCGTCATGAGGGCCAGCAGGCTGCTGTTCTCGTCCTCCTGCTGCCGCCAGCCCGTCCCGAGGTCGTCGGCCGTGACCAGCACGTCGGCCGGCGGAGGCGCGACGGCCGGGGCCGACGGCGTCGGCTCCCCGGTGTACGGCTCGGTCGAGGAGCCGTAGTCCTCGTCGTAGTCCTCGTCGGGCGCCACGGTGGCGGCCGCGCACGCGGCGCGCGCCCGCTCGTCCGGCCCCGCCGCCGGCGTGCCGTCCCCACCGCCCTGGCCGACCACCACCGCGGTCACGGCCAGCACGCTCGCGGCGGTCCCGACCGCGACCACCGCGGCCGTCCTGCGACGCCGCCCCGCGGCCCGGGCCTCCAGGTCCTCCAGGCCCGGCGCGAGGGCCGACCAGTCGGCCGACTCGACCGGGGGCACGAGCTCGGCCAGCCGCTGCCCCTCGACCGCCGCCCGGGCCTGCTCCAGGTCCCGCTCGACGGTGGCCGGCGCCCGGTCCAGGGCCTCGGCCGCCTCCTCGACCGGAAGGCCGGCGAACGCGGTCAGGACGAGGGCCGCGCGGGCGCTGCCCGGCAGTGGCGCGAGCAGTGCCCAGGCGTCGACGGCCGCGCCCGGCACGTCCAGCCCGTGGGCTGTGCGAGAACGGAACGGCCGGCGTCCCGGGGCGAGCGCCCTCCGCCAGGCTGCCCGGCGCACGGCGACGAGCACGTCGGCCTCACCGCCGGGCGGCACGTCCTTCGCCGCCACGGCGGCGAACGCGTCCCGCACCGCGCCCTGGGCCGCGTCGAGGTCCCCGGTCGCCAGGAACAGGTGTCGCGTCAACCGCGGGGCCATCGCCGCGTACAGCTGGGCGAAACCCGTCCCGAAGCGCACAGAAGCTCCCCTCCCGCCCCACCCCCCTGGGCACGGCCCAGCCAGCTTGTCAGGCCCCGCGCGCGGTGGCGGCGAGAACACCGTTCCGGGTGAGAGTTCTCTAACGACGGGCACAGCACGTTGCCACGCCGCCCGGGTGTGCTGGTGTCAGGCCCGGGGACGCCGGGCCGGACGGGGAGGAGACCGATGCATCGCACCACCCTTCGGCGCCGGTACACGGCGGTCGGCGTCGCGCTGGCGGCCGGCCTGGCCCTCAGCGCGTGCGGCGGCGACTGTGCCGACGACGTCGACGACGACGCGTTCGCGCCGGTGCAGGCCGGCAGCGCGACGACGCCCGGGCCGAGCCTCCCGCCGACCCCGGCGCCCGTGCCGGGGTCCCCCACCGGCTCGCCGGCGGGGCCGCCGCCGGCCTCTGTGTCGGCCTCGGTGTCGGCCTCGGTGTCGGCCTCGGTCTCGGCCTCGGTGTCCGGCTCGTCCCCCGGCCGCCCGGCTCCCGTCTCCGGAGGAGGCGGGGCCTTGGTCACGCCGGCGCCGGTCCCCGGCCTGGTCGACACCCAGGCCGAGCTCGAGGTCGAGGACCAGCGCGGGGACGGCCGGTCGGTGCGCATCGACGAGGTACGCACCAGCCGGGGCAACGGGCACGTCGCGGTCTTCTCGGGGACGACGTTGCTCGGGTCGGCGCAGGTCCTGCTCCGCAACGCCGGTCGGGTGCTGACCCGCGAGCATCTGCTCAACCGGGTGTGGGGTCTGGACCACGAGCCGGGCACGAACGTGGTCGACGTCTACGTGAGCTAACTGCGGCGCAAACTGGGAGCGGACGTCATCGAGACCGTGCGTGGGATGGGGTACCGGCAGGCGCCGTAGCCAGGGATCAGCGGCCCGGGCCGTCGCCCGCCGGCGCGACGCGCGGCAGCCGGAAGTGCGGGTTCTCGATGACGCCCAGCACGGTGCCGCCGGGCTCGTGGACGGTGGCCACGCGGATGCCGCCGCCTACCTCCCGGACGGGCGTGTGCGGCTCGGCACCGGCCGCGAGCAGCCGGGCGTACGCCGCCTCCGCGCTCGGCACGCCCCAGTAGGTGACGGCCCCGAGCGCCGGATCGCCGTTCGGGTCGAGGGCCAGCTCGTAGCCCGCCACCGAGAAGCCGACGTAGTACGGCTCGTCGAAGTACGGCGCGAGCTCCAGCAGGGCGCGGAACCAGGCCTTGCTCGCGGCCAGGTCAGGAGCCGGGTAGATCACCGTGCGCAGCCCCAGGAACATCCCTGCCTCCTCCGCCGACGGCCGCTGCCCATCCTGCCCCGGGACGCGACCGGGAGGCGGCGTGCCCACGCGGAGGAGCAGGTGGTCCGCGCTCCCGGAGCCCGGCACGGGGGGTGCACGGGGAGGAGGCGTGCACCCTCGCTCGTATCCGGACCCATCGGCACCTCGTGGCCCGGCCTGAGCGTCCCGGGCCTGACTGGGCACAACGGTTCAGGCCGGTCGGGACCCTGAGCTGCGCCGGCCGGGTGGACCCTGCGTCAGCGCCCCGGGCAGGGGAGGTCGCCGCCGCAGACTCGACCTCAGACGACGGCCCGGAAGGGTGCCGTCGACCAGGGAGGGTGAGGACGTTGAGGACTTCGTACGTGCCGAGGAGGGGGGCGACCCTCGCCGCCTCGGCCGTCGCCGCCGCCGTCGCGATCGGCGGGCTCCCGGCGCAGGCCGCGCAGCCGGCCGTCGTCCAGGGCCCGCCGGCCGCCGTGACCGCTGCGGAGGCCGCGTCGGCCGGCGCCGGCAACGGCTGGCTCGCCGGACAGTGGGGCGACGACGACACCCGTGAGGACGAGAAGGCCTCGCGGGCCACCGGAGCCTGGACCGCCTCCGGCGACCAGGGCTCGCTCTGGACCATCACGCAGCAGCTCGGCGCCCAGCACGAGTGGGGGAAGCGCATCACCGGCGCCGGCGTCGACGTGGCGCTGATCGACACCGGCGTCACCCCGGTCGCGGGGCTCAGCATCCCCGGCAAGGTCGTGAACGGCCCCGACCTGTCGTTCGACAGCCAGTCCGGCGGCACCCGCAGCCTCGACGGCTACGGCCACGGCACGCACATGGCCGGCATCATCGCCGGTGTCGACACCTCGCTGCCGTCCAACGGCGACAAGCCGTTCGTCGGCGTCGCCCCCGGTGCGCGCATCGTCAACGTGAAGGTCGGCGCGGCCGACGGAGGCGTCGACGTCTCCCAGGTGATCGCCGGCATCGACTGGGTCGTGCAGCACCGCAGGGACCACGGGCTCAACATCCGGGTCATCAACCTGTCCTACGGCACCAGCTCGCAGCAGTCGTACCTGCTCGACCCCCTCGCCCGCGCGGTCGAGAACGCCTGGCGTGCCGGCATCGTGGTCGTCGCGGCCGCGGGCAACGACGGCGCGGCCAGCACCTCGCTGACCATGCCCGCCGTCGACCCCTTCGTCCTGGCCGTCGGCGCGACCGACCACCAGGGCACCGCCGCGCTCAAGGACGACCGCGTCGCGGACTTCACCAACCCGGGCACGGACGCCCGCCGCCCCGACCTGGTCGCCCCCGGCAAGTCCGTCGTCTCGCTGCGCGTCCCGGGCTCGGTGGCCGACGTCGACCACCCCGAGGGCCTGGTGACCGGCGACGAGACCGGCCGCTTCTTCCGCGGCAGCGGCACCTCGCAGGCGACCGCCGTCGTCTCCGGCGCCGTCGCCCTGCTGCTGCAGCAGAACCCGCAGCTCACGCCGGACCAGGTCAAGCGCGTTCTCCAGATCACGGCGGACAAGCTGCCGGCCGAGCCGAGCCCCGCCCAGGGCGCCGGCCTGCTGGACATCGACGGCGCCGTGTCCGCGGGCGTGCCGTCCGCGGCGAGCTCGCAGCAGGCGTACCAGCAGTCGACCGGGCTGGGCTCGCTCGAGGCCAGCCGCGGGGACAGCCACGTCGTCGACCCGGAGACCAACGCCGTGCTCAGCGGCGAGGTCGACGCCCTCGGCGGCGAGTGGGACGGCCGCCGTTGGTCCGCCCAGTCGTTCGCGGGGCAGGCGTGGAGCGGCGGTACGTGGAACGGCCGTCGCTGGTCCGGTGCCGGATGGTCGGGGACGGGCTGGGAGTCGGTCCAGTGGACCGGCGCCAACTGGACCGGGATCGACTGGCAGGGGCGTCGCTGGAGCGAGATGAACTGGGACGGGCGCCGTTGGTCCGGCCGCCGCTGGTCGGGCGACGAGTGGGCCGGGCGCCGCTGGTCCGGCCGCCGCTGGTCCGGCGCCGACTGGACCGCCTCGTCGAGCGCGCCCGCCGCGGTCGTGCCCACCCAGGAGGTGCCGACGGACGTCGTGATCGCCGTCGCGATCGAGCCGGTGACGCCGGACCCGGACGCGGAGGCGGTTCCGGCCGACGTCCCGACGCCGACGGCCGACGACGGCACGACTGCGCCGTCGGACGCGCCCGAGGCCGGCGCCGGCTTCTGAGCGCAGCTCGGACGGGCCGCGGTGGAGGTTTTCCTCCACCGCGGCCCGTTTCTGTCGATAGCCCTTCAGCAGGCGTGTCGTCGGGCACGCCGTCGTGAGGAGGCGGTCGTGGAGGCAGGGGCGGCGCGTACCGGTGAGCCGGTGGCCGTGCGCCTGCTCAGCGCGCTCCTGTGCGCCGCGGCGCTCGCCCTGCTCGCCCTGCACGTCGTCCACCTGCCCGCGCCCGACTCGGGGCCGCGGCTGCCGTGGTGGGCGCTCGCCGTCGCCTTCGCCTGCGCCGAGGTCTTCGTCGTCCACCTTCCGACCTCGCGCAACGCCCACTCGCACACCCTGCGCGAGGTCCCCGCGGTGCTCGCCCTCGCGTTCGCCTCGCCGGACGCGTACGTCGTCGCCAGCCTGCTCGGCAGCGGGCTCGTCCTCATCCTGCGCGAGCGCCAGCGCGGCACGAAGCTGGTGTTCAACCTCGGGCTGTACGCCCTCGAGGCGGCTCTGACCGTCTCGATCTACACGGCCCTGCTGGGCGCCGCCGACGGCGCCTCCCCGCGTGGGTGGCTGGCCGCGCTGGCCGCGCTGCTGGTGGCCGACATCCTCGGCGCGGCCCTGGTGACGCTGGTCATCGTGCTGGACGGCGCGGGCTTCGAGCCGGCGATCCTGCGCGAGGCGGTCACCGCGGGCTTCGCCGCCGCCATCGCCAACAGCTGCGCGGCGCTGCTGATCGTGGTCGTCGTCTCCGAGCGGCCGGCTGCCCTGCCGCTGCTGGGGGCGCTGATCGCCGTGCTGTTCGTCGGGTACCGGGTCCACGCCGACCTCGCGCGCCGCTACTCACGGGTCGACACCCTCTACCGCTTCGTCGGCACGGCCGGGGCCTCCGTCGAGCTCGACGATGCGGTCCGCAACGTGCTCGAGGCCGCCCGCGACCTGCTCGGGGCCGTCCGCGCCGAGCTCGTGGTCCTGCCCGGGCCCGGGCAGCAGGGCATCCACGTCGTGCTCGAGGCCGACCAGCAGCTGCGCCCCCTCGTCGGCGTGCAGAGCGAGGAGTCCGACTGGTGGCGGCCCGCGCTGGAGGGCCGGGCGGTGATCGCCTGCGGCCAGGGCCCGGACGCCCCCGCCGCCGGCACGGCGATGGCGGCCCCGGTGAGCACCGGCGGGCAGACCGTCGGGGCGCTCCTGGTGTCGGACCGCCTCTTCGAGGGCGAGGGCTACCGGCCCGAGGACCTGAAGATGTTCGAGGCGCTGGCCGCCCACGCCGCGATGGCCCTGCAGAACGCCCGGCTCGTCGACCGGCTCCGTGCCGAGGCCGCCGCCCGTGATCACGAGGCCCGGCACGACCCGCTGACCGGGCTCGCGAACCGCCGCGAGTTCGTCAAGCGGGTCGAGGCCGTGGTCGAGCACGGGCGCGCGGCCGTGGTCCTCGTCGACCTCGACGAGTTCAAGGAGGTCAACGACACGCTCGGCCACGACGCCGGCGACGAGGCGCTCCGGGAGATGGGCCGCAGGCTGGCGTACGCCGCGGGCGGCCACGTCGCCCGGCTCGGCGGCGACGAGTTCGCGGTCCTGCTGACCGGCATCGACGACGCGGGCACCGCCCTGGCCCGGGCGGCGGACGTCCTCGACGTCGTGCGCGGCGCTCCGGTCGAGGTCGACGGCGTGCGGGTCTTCGTCGGCGGCACCGTCGGCGTCGCTCTGGTGCCGGCGCACGGGACGACCGGCGACGAGCTGCTCGCCAACGCCGACATCGCGACCCAGGCCGCCAGGGCCGCCGGCGTGCCCGTGGAGCTGTACGAGCCGGGCGACGAGCAGGCGCGCCGGCGCCGTCTCGTGCTCGCCGCCGAGATGGCCGCCGCCATCGAGCGCGGGGACGTCCAGCCGTGGTTCCAGCCCAAGGCGCACGCGCACTCCGGCGCGGTGTGCGCGGTCGAGGCGCTCGTCCGGTGGCGGCACCCGGTCTACGGCATCGTCCCGCCGAACGAGATCCTCGCCGTGGCCGAGCGGACCGGCCTCGTCCGAAAGCTGACCGACCACGTGCTGGAGTCTGCGCTCGCCCAGGCCGCCGCCTGGGCCGGGCAGGGCCTCGACATCGCGGTGGCCGTCAACATCACCACTCTCGACCTGGCCGACGACGACCTGCCCCTGGTCGTCGACCAGCTGCTGCGCGAGACCGGCGTGCCCGCCGGCCGCCTGACGCTCGAGATCACCGAGAGCGGCATCATGCGCGACCCGGAGCGGTGCCTGGCCGTCCTGCACCGGCTGGCGGCCGCCGGGCTCAAGCTGTCGGTCGACGACTTCGGCACCGGCTACTCGTCGCTGGCCTACCTGGAGCGGCTGCCGCTCAACGAGGTCAAGGTCGACCGGAGCTTCGTCCAGCGCCTGGCCGACTGGAAGCACGACGACACGGTCATCCGGTTCACGGTGGACCTGGGCCACGCGCTCGGCCTCTCGGTCGTCGCCGAGGGGGTGGAGAACGCGCTCGCCTGGGAGCGGCTCGCCGCCATCGGGGTGGACGTCATCCAGGGCTACCACCTCGGGCGCCCCTGCCCGGCCGACGAGCTCGCGCCGCTGCTGCAGGAGCGCGGGCTGCGGCTGGACGGGACCTGCCCGTACCGACGCTCCGCTGCCTGACGCGTACCGGACATCTCCTCCCGAAGCGCACGGCCTTCGGGTCCGATCGACGGGTGCATGTATCTGCCGGGGGATCTCGATCTCCGGAATCCCGGTACCCCCAGCAGATCGCGAAGCACCACGAGGAGAGCCGTGTCCACCACACGCAGCAAGCCGATCGGGCGTCGTCGGGCGACCCTCGCCGTCGCCGGCGTCGGAGCCGCAGCGACCGCGTTCGTCATCAGTGCCGGCATGCCGGCCTCCGCCGCCGGATGTGCCCAGCTCACCCCGCCGGAGATCACCTCCTTCTCCTTCAGCCCCGCCTCGGTCGACGTGCGCACCGGCGAGAAGAAGGTCAAGGTCACGGCCCGCGTCAGCGACCCGGACGGCGTCGAGACCGTGCTCGCGTCCTTCGTCTCGCCGCTCGGCCCCAAGGGCAAGCAGTCCGTCGCCGGTGGACTGCTGAAGCTCACGTCCGGTAGCAAGACCGACGGCACCTACTCCGGTGAGGCCGTCGTGCCGCGCGGCGTGATCCCCGGCGCCTGGAAGGTGCAGTCGGTGATGGCGACCGACTCGCTGGGCGGCAGCGACTTCCTGCGCTACGACGAGCTCAAGGAGCGCGGCTGGTCGCGCGACCTCGCGGTCAAGTCCACCCCCGACCTCAAGCCGCCGGCGCTCACCGCGCTGACCTTCGCTCCCGCCGCGGTGAACACCACCGCGAAGGCCGGCCGCGTGAAGATCACCGCCAAGGCGACGGACAACTTCTCCGGCGTCTCGTTCGTCAGCGTCCAGCTGACCCGCAAGACCAAGGGCGCCGGCACGACCCCCGCGACCCTCACCGTGCTCAAGCGCTCCGGCGGGACCGCGACCAACGGCACGTTCGTCGGGTACGCCGAGATCCCGCGCTGGGTCGGCAAGGACGCGTGGCTCGCCAGCGCGTACGTCATGGACATGGCGATGAACCAGACCGAGTACGCCAACGCCGCGCTCGCCAAGAAGAAGTGGGCGCGCTCGGTGTCCGTGACCAGCGGCGTGGACCGCACGGCCCCGGCGCTCGTCTCCGCGGCCCCGAGCCCGTCGACGGTCACCTCGGGCCAGGCGGTCAACGTGACCGCGCGCGCGACCGACGCCCAGTCCGGCGTCCTGAGCGTCATGGTGACGTGGAAGGGCGACGGCGGCCAGCTCACCGTCCCGCTGACGCGGACCGGCGGGACCCCGCAGAACGGCACGTGGACGGGCAAGGGCGCGGTGCTCGGCTGCGCCTACGAGACCGGCACCTGGAGCGCGACCGCCACGGTGACGGACGTGGCCGGCAACGTCCACGAGTACTCCGAGGAGGAGACCGCGGCGCTCGGGATCGGCAAGCTGACGGTGACCGGGAGCGACCCGGAGCCCGCGCCGCAGCCGGAGACCGACACCGAGCCCGACTACTCGGTCGAGCAGTAGCCCGCGTGGTGCCGGTGCCCGCCCCGAGGACCGGGGCGGGCACCGTCGCTCACTCGAACAGCACGTAGGACGGGCGCGGCTTCAGCGCCAGCACCTCAGCCGGGCTCATCAGCCGCCCGCCGCGCTCCACGTCCTCCTCGAGGAACAGCTTCATCCCCGTGTGCACGTGGCCCGGGGTGTCCTGCAGCACGTGGTACCACGTGCCCCGCTTGGCCCCCGGCCCGCCGATGCCGTCGATGCTCTTTACCAGCGCGACGCCCGCGTGCCGGTGCAGCCGGGACTCGTCCACCACGACGGACCGCGCGACCTGGTGGTAGACCATCACCTTCTCCGGCAGGCCGTTGTCCGCCACCAGGCCCGCCAGGTAGCCGGCGACCACGTCGAGCTCGCTGCCCGTGGTCCGGCCGTAGGCCTCCCCCGGGACGTCGCCCTCCTCGACCGCCCACTCGGGGTCGAGCGCGACGCCGACGTCGGGCTCCTTGAGCCAGCGCTCGTACGCCTTGACCTCCGGCAGGAAGTCCGCGCGCCCCGGCTGGATCCCCAGCAGCAGCAGGCCCTTGGCCTTGCGCGCCGCCTTCAGGTGCTGCTCGATGATCTCGTCGTCCATGCGGCTGCGGTACATGCCGTCGTCGCCGGCGCCACGGTGCACGACGGTGGCGATCAGCTCGAACACCGGCAGGATCGTCCGGCCGTCGGAGTCGTACGCCTCGCCGCGCTTCTCGATGTCGCGCCCCTTGGCGCCGAGGTCCCCGATGCCGAGGATGCCGAACGCGGCGGAGCCCGGGTTGCCGGCGTACCCGACCAGCCGGTGCTCGGGGAAGACCGTCGTCCCGCCGCGCGGCAGCTTGCGCTGCTTCGGTACGACCGCCGGTGCCGTCTCCTCCGTTCCGGCGGGAGCACCCACCGCCGGGCTGCTGCCGGCCCCGGCCCCCGGTGGCGAGACCTCGGCGGAGGGCCTGGCCGCGGCTGCGCCGGCGTCGGGCGAGTCCCCGCCCGAGCAGGCGGCGAGCAGGCAGGCAGCGGTGAGCGAGAGGGCGAGGTGTACGCGCACGGCTCCTAGCACCCCCGCCCCCTCCCCGGTTCGGCACGCGGTCAAGCCCGCCGTTCGCGGCACCCACTGCACGGCGATGCCTCTCGGGACGGTCATCCGGACGGGGCGCTGATCTCCCGGACGTCGGTCCGGGCCTCGTCCGTCCACGGCGTCGGCCGCCGCGTCGCGGGGTCGACGCGCACGACCACCCGGCTGCCGTCGGCGTGCACGACGGAGCGGTCCTCGGACATGACGCGGAAGCGGTAGGTCGCGCTGGAGCGGCCCATGGTCTCGACCCAGAAGTGCACCGCCAACCGGCTCGGGCGCGTCACCGGGACCGAGTAGGTGATGCGCAGCTCGCGCACCACCTGGAACACGTCCGGCTTGGTCGGCCGGCCGTCGTGGAACGTGTAGCCGCGCTCGGTCCAGTAGGCGCCGAGCGCCCGCTCGACGAGCACGACGTAGCGGGAGTTGTGCAGCATGCCCAGCGCGTCGAGGTCGTCGAAGTGGACCTCGACGTAGCCGACGTGCCCCACCGACTCGGGCTGGGCACTGCTGCCGGCGCCGGTGGTGTCACCGGTCTGCATGGGCTCTCCTTCATTCGGGTGCAACGAGACTCAGGAATCGGGGAGCAGAGAAGCGTCGGTCGCCAGTGACCGGAGCCGGTCGAGGACGACGCGGCGGGACCGGGCGGCGACGACGTCGGGGTCGAGCAGCCGGCTCTGGTACGCCGCGGCCACCCCGGCGGCCTCGACCTCGTAGGCGAGCAGGGCCGGGTCGAGGCCGGCCGGCAGGTGCCCGAGCTCGACGCTGCGTGCGACCGCCCCCTCGACGACCTCGAGCCACTCGGTGAGCACCTCGGCGACGCGGCTGCGCAGCGGCCCGGGACGGCCGGCGAGCTCGGCCTCCACCGTGACGAAGAAGCAGCCCGGCACGGCGTCGGCGGCGTACATCGCGAGCCGCTCCTCGTGCAGCCCCCACAACCTGGGGAGGCCGCGCGGGCGGGCGAGGGCGGGGGCGACGACGCGGGTGGCCCACTGCGACCGGGCGTGCTCGATGGCGGCCAGTTGCAGCTGCTCCTTGGACGCCCAGTGCGCGAACAGCCCGGACTTGCTGACGTGCAGGGCGGCGGCCAGCCGGGACAGGGTCAGCCCCTCCAGCCCGTCGCTCGCCGCGAGCTCGACGGCGCGGTCGAGCACGGTCACCCGGGTGCGCGCGCCCCGGGCGCGGCGGGCGTCCAGCTGCTGCGCGGTCACGCGCTGCAACCTAGAAGAACGACCGATCGGTCGTCAAACTCTTAGCAACGTCATCGAACCACCCGCCGCCCGCGCCCGTTGGGATGGCGAGGGGCCGGACCGGCCGGCCCTCGTGCAGCCGGGAGGCGGACGTGGGACCGACCCAGTTGAGCGGGTTGCCGGCACATCCGTTGCTGGTCCACCTGGTTGTCGCCTCGGTGCCGCTCGCCGCCCTGCTCGTGACCCTCGCCGCGGTCTGGCCGGCGGCCCGCCGCCGTCTCGGCGTCCTGCCCCCGCTGGTCGCGCTGGTCGCGCTGGTCGCGGTGCCGGTCACGGCCAACGCCGGCGAGTGGCTGGCCGACGCCCTGCAGGGCGGCCTCGCCCAGCCACTGCCCGCCGTCGAGCGCCACGAGGACATCGCGAACCGGCTGCTCCCCTGGGTGATCGGGCTGTTCGTGGTCGCGGTCGGTGCCTGGGCGCTGCTCCGCCGGGCGGTCGTGCCGGTCGCCCTGCGCGCCCTCGTCGCCGTCCTCGCGGTCGTGGTGTCGGTGGGCTCGACGGTGGCGGTGTACCAGGCCGGGCACAGCGGGGCCGAGGCCGTGTGGGACGGGGTGGGCACCACAGGCTGACCTCCGCGCGACCTCACCTGCAGGACCGACCCGCCCTTCCGCGCCCGACCCACGACGAACCGGAGGCCTCCGTGCCGATCTCCCCCTCGAACCTCCCGACCGGCCCCGTTCTCGGGCGCCGCGCCCTGCTCGCCGGGGCCTGCGGCGTCTGCGTGGGACTGGTCGCCGGCTGTGGCGGAGGCGACAGCGACACGCCCGCCACCGGCGCCGGGACCGGGACGACGTCCGGGGGCAGCTCGCCCTCGACGGGCGCCGGCACCGCCCCGTCGGCGTCCGCCTCCGGGTCCGCCTCCGCCTCGACCGGCGGGGGCACGGCCCAGGGCCTCGTCGCCCTCGCCGACGTCCCGGTCGGCGGCGCCGTGGCGGCCACGGCCGCCGACGGCAGCACGGTCCTCGTCGCCCAGCCGGCCGCGGGCCAGGTCGTCGCGTTCTCGGCCGTCTGCCCGCACCAGGGAGCTACCGTCGAGGTCGTGGGGGGCAACCAGCTCTACTGCCCGCGCCACGGGTCGGCGTTCAACGTCACCGACGGCGCGGTGCTGCAGGGGCCGGCGGAGTCGGGGCTGAGCCCGGTCTCGGTGCGCGTCGAGGGCGACCAGGTCGTCGCGGGCTGAGCCTGCGGGAGCTGGGCGTCGAGGTCGGAGGAGGAGGCGGGTCGGGTGGCGCAGCGCACGGCGGGCGAGCCGCTCCTGCGCGCGCTGTGGGAGGAGCACGGCCCCGCGCTCCTGGCATACGCCACCCGGCTCACCGGCGACCGCGGCCGCGCCGAGGACATCGTGCAGGAGACGCTGCTGCGCGCCTGGCGCCACGGCGACGACCTCGACGTCCGGGCGAAGGGCGAGGGCGGAGGGCTGCGCGGCTGGCTGTTCACCGTCGCCCGCCACCTGGCCGTGGACGCGCACCGGGCCCGGCTCGCCCGGCCCCGGGAGGCCGGTGACGACGCGGTGCTCGCGGCGCTCCCGGCGACCGACGACATCGAGCGCGCGCTGGACTCCTGGGTCGTGGCCGACGCGCTGGCCGCGCTCTCGCCCGCGCACCGCGAGGTCCTCGTCGAGACCTACTACTGCGGACGGTCGGTGGCCGAGGCGGCGGCGGTGCTCGGCGTGCCCCCCGGCACCGTGAAGTCGCGGGCGCACTACGCCCTGCGCGCCCTCCGCCTCGCGCTGGAGGAGCGGGGGGTGACCCCGTGACCCTGCCACCCCTCCCACCCGGCCCCGCGCCGCGCTGCCCGGTGGAGGGCGCGCTCGCGGCGTACGCGCTGCGCGCCCTGCCTGCGGAGGAGGCCGCCGAGGTCGAGGCCCACCTGCGCGACTGCCCGGGCTGCCGGACCGCGCTCGAGGAGTTCCGCGGGCTGCCCGCGCTGCTGGACCTGCTCGACCCGGCCGAGGTCGTCGCCGGTCCCCCCGTGCCGCGCCTGGACCAGCTGGACCGGCTGCTGTCCGCCGCCGGCCGGGAGCGGCGTACGCACCGCTACCGGCGGCTGGCCGCGGTCGCCGCCGCGGTGGTGCTCGTCGCCGCCGGCGCCGGCTGGGTCGTCGGCCGCGAGACCGCCCCCGGGGAGCGGGCGGGGCCGACGCAGGCCGCGGCGGGCAACAGCCACCTGAACGCGCAGGTCACCATGGCCGACTCGGCCGCCGGTACCCAGGTCACGCTGCGGCTGTCCGGCATCTCCGGCCGGCTGGACTGCCGGCTGGTCGCCGTGGCCAAGGACGGCAAGCGCGAGGTCGCCGCGAGCTGGAACGTCGAGTCCGACGGGGTCGCCGTCATCGAGGGCAACACCGGCATCCCGCGCGCGCAGCTGTCCACGTTCGACATCGTCACGCCCGCCGGGCAGACGCTCATGACGATGCCGGTCGACCCGTCCTAGCCGCCCGTCCTGGCCGTCCGCCCTGGCCGCCCGTCCTGGCGGCGGCTCAGACGACGTACTCCTCCTCCGGCGCCGCGTGCGGCACCACGGCCGCGAAGATCGGGGTGAGCTCCGCCGCGGGCTTCGGCAGCGCGAGGTGGAAGCCCTGGGCGTACGCGCAGCCGAGCTCGCGCAGCGCGTCGAGCGCCTGCGGGTCCTCGACGCCCTCGGCCACCACCGACTTGCGCAGGTTGTGGGCGAGCAGCAGCACCGCGGACACCACGGCCACCGACTCGTGGTCGGCGGCGAGGCCGCGCACGAACGAGCGGTCGATCTTCAGGATCCGGGCCGGCAGCTGGACCAGGCGGCTCAGGGAGGAGTAGCCGGTGCCGAAGTCGTCGATCGCCAGCTCGCAGCCGAGCGAGAGCAGGCCCTCGACGGCCGACCCGACGACGTGGGTGTCCTCGAGCACGCCGGTCTCCGTGATCTCGAGCACGAGCCGCTCGGGGGCGATGCCCGCCGCGGCCAGCGCTGCCCGGACGTGCTCGTCCAGCCCCGGGTGGGCGAGCTCGGCGACCGACACGTTGAGGAACATCCGCTTCGGGGCCAGCTCGCCGAGCTCCTGGTCCCAGGCGGCCAGCTGCAGGCAGGCCAGGCTGATGACCCGTCGGCCGATCTCGAGCAGCACCCGGCTGTCCTCGGCGACGTCGATGAACTCCCCGGCCGGCAGCAGGCCGCGCGTGGGGTGCTGCCACCGCAGCAGCGCCTCGACCGCGTGCACGGCGTCGGTGCGCAGGTCGATGATCGGCTGGTAGTGCAGCTCGAGCTGGTCGGCGGCCAGGGCGACCGACAGCTCGGCCTCCAGCTGCTGGCGGGCCGTGATGGCGGTGTACGCCGCCTCGTCGAACAGCTCCCACCGGTTGCGGCCGGACTGCTTGGCGCGGTACATCGCGGTGTCCGCGTGCGAGAGCAGCGTGTCCGCGGACATCTCCGGGTCGTCGGTCACCGCGACGCCGATGCTCGCGGACGGCTGCACGGTGAGCCCGGGGGCCAGCTGCGCCGGGGCGGCCAGGTTCTCCAGGATGCGCTCGGCGACGACGGTCGCCTCGTCCTTGTTCTTCAGCTCCCCGAGCAGGACGACGAACTCGTCGCCACCGAGCCGGCCGACCGCGTCGTTCGGGCGGACGCTCGCCTTCAGCCGCTCGGCCGCGCACCGGATGAGCTGGTCGCCGGCGCCGTGGCCGTACGTGTCGTTGACCGACTTGAGCCGGTCGAGGTCGACGAAGAGGACGGCGACCGGGTGGTCGGACCGCGACGGGATCCGCCCCAGCGCGTCGCCGACCGACTCGAGGAAGACGCTGCGCACCAGCAGGCCGGTGAGCGGGTCGAAGTGGGCGCGGGCCGAGAGCTGGTCCCGGGCGTCGCGCAGGGCCGCGTTGAGCTGCTGCAGCTCCCAGGCGCGGGCGACCAGGTCGCTCGTGGCGTCGGCGGGCGACCCGGACGGCCCGGACAGCCCGGTGCCCTCGCTGTCGCCGCGCTGGTTGAGCACGAAGTCGGTGACGTCGAGGACGCGGTGCAGGATCAGCGTCGTCTCGCCGCGGGCGTCGAGGACCGGCAGGTTCGTCGGGCTCCAGAACCGCTCGACGAAGCGCCCGGGCACCGTCGAGGGGATGTCGAACTTCTGCAGCTCGAGCGTGTGCGGGCGGCCGGTGTCGCGAGCCTGCTCCAGCGAGCGGCGCAGGTTGCGGGCGCCCTCCTCGTCCCGCGCCGCCGGGTTCGAGGGGAAGGCGTCGAAGAAGTACCTGCCCACCAGCTCCTCGCTGCGGCGGTTCGTCATCCGCAGGTACGCCGGGTTCGCGTCCAGGATCGTGAAGTCCCTGTCCAGGACGAGACTGGGCGTCGTGGTGACGTGGAAGATCCCGGCGTAGTCGATGGGCGGGGCCACTGTGCCCCACTGGGCGATGCTCACGAACTGCCTCCGCGCCACGAACATCCGGTAACGGAACGTCCAGTCTAGATAGCCGTTCCGTCACCGCTTACACGTGGCGTTCGGGTGATTCGTTCAAACGAGCGGTGTGACGGAGCGGGTCGAGGTGTCGTACGACCGCGCCCCCGTCGCCGACCCCTCCACCGCGCGCAGCCCGTCGAGCGCGTCCAGCGCGGCGGCCCGCTCCTGCGGCTCGAGCCGGGCCGCGAGGGTGACGTGGGGCGTCCAGCGGCCGGGCAGGTGCTGCGGGCTGGGGGCCGGGGCGTACGCCGCGAGGGCCTGCGCGACCCCGGCGTGCAGGTCCACGAGGCCGGGTGAGGGCGTGACCAGCCAGGCGAGGGTTCGCCGCCGGCCGCCGAAGACCACGAGCCCGTCGAGCCGCAGCCGCAGCGGGAGGCGCCGCAGCGCCCGTCCCAGCTCGGCCTCGCCGCCGGCGACGAGCTCGTTCGCGACGCCCAGCGTCAGGTGCGGCCGGTTGGACTCGTGGGGGTGCAGCGACTGGCTCGGCAGCCCCGCGGCCTCGAGGACCGCCCAGACACGGCGTACCTCCGCATCGAGCTCCTCGTCGAGGAGAAGCTCGACCGTCCGCGCCACGGGACGATCCTCTCAGCCGTGCTCCCGGCCGCTCAGGCGGGCTCGGCGGTCGGGTCGCCGACCAGCTCCTTGTAGTGCTCGACCTCGTCCGGGGTGGGGTCGACCCCGACCGACTCGGCGTAGTCCTCGGCGACCTCCGGGTCGTGCTCGGCGCTGGGCTGCGGGCCGAGGTCCAGCAGGCTCTCGCTCAACGGGTCGGCGGGCGGGCGTTCGTCCGGCGTGCTCATGCCCGCTGCTCTGCCCGGGTTGTCGGCGTGCGACACGTAGGGGCGTGCCGGCGCTCCCCGCTCCGGGTCCCCGGGCTGTGACCGTGTGGCACCCGGATGCCTACCGCGCCCGCACCACTCCCAGCCGCGCGGGCGCCAGCCCGGGGAAGACCGTCCGGGCCGGCACCCCGCACCGCGCCTCGAGGATCTCGGCGAGCAGCGTGCGGTAGTCCGTCGTCCCGGCGAGGTCGCCCTCGACCAGCGATCCCGCCGAGAGCCCGGGCCAGCGCCCGTGGACGCGCCCGCCGGCGACGCCGCCGCCGAGGAGCAGGACCGCGTTGCCGTTGCCGTGGTCGAGCCCGCCGGACCCGTTCTCCTGCACCCGGCGGCCGAACTCCGACAGCGTCACCACGGTCGTCCGGGAGAACGCTTCGCCGAGGTCGGCCGCGAACGCCGCGAGGCCGCGGGCCAGCTGGTCCAGCTGCCGCGCCATCCACCCGCCGTCGACACCGCCGACCCCCTCGTGCATGTCCCAGCCGCCGAGGTCGACGGCCGCGACGCGCGCGCCCACGCCTCCGCGGATCAGCCGTGCCACGTCCCGCAGCGCCTCCCCGAAGGAGCCCTCCGGGTAGGAGACTCCTTCCGGCAGCGGCGACGCCCCGGGCAGCGCGGCGGCGGTGTCGAGCGCCGACAGCGACCGCCGGGCCGCCGCGACGACGGCTTCGGGGCCGCTGGTGTGCAGCTCGGCCAGGGCGGCCTTCCACCGGGCGGTCTCGTTGCCGGCGCCGGCCAGGCTGAAGCCGGGGAGGTTGCGCAGGCTCAGCTCGGGCTGCGGGCCCGCGAAGGCGGTCGTCGTCGTGGTCGAGCCCAGGGAGGTCGCGGCGAAGGTCGACGTCGCGCCGCTCGCGCCGACCATCCGGTCGATCCAGCCGGTACGCAGGCTCGAGCCGGGCGCGGCCCGCTCCAGCTCCTCCATCGCGGCGAAGTGGCTGCGCGTCGGGTCCTTCTGCCCCACCGCGTGCACGGCGCCGAACGTGCCGGCGCGCCACAGCGGCTCCAGCGGCTTCAGCGCGGGGTGCAGGCCGAACATGCCGCCCGCGGCGATGAGCTTCGACGTGGGGACGGCGATGCCCGGCCGCGCCGCGGCGTACCCGGGGTCGCCCGCCGGCACGACGGCCGAGAGCCCGTCGAAGCCGCCGCGCAGGCTGACGACGACGAGCACGTCGCCGGTGTAGCCGGCCTCGGCCAGCGCGACCTGGGCGCCGCCGAGGTCGAGCAGCCCGCCCCCGGCGATCCCCGCGAGGGTGGCCAGGGAGGCGCGCAGGAACGTACGCCGCGACAGCCCGCGCTGCTCGGCGCAGCCACAGTCAGGCGCGGCAGACTTCAGCGAAGAGCTCATCGCAGAACCGCCTGGGGTGCGTCGAGGATCAGGGCAATCAGGTGCGGCAGCCGCCAGTGCAGGACGGGGTCCCCCTGCTTGACCGGGTCGCCCGGCCGTCGCTCGAAGAACGTGCAGATCGCCGCGCGCTGCCGGTCGGTGAGCGCCGGCACGAACAGTCGGGCCGCGACGGCGTCGATGAGAGCGGCGTACGTCATCGGCAGCGGCGAAGGCAGCCAGCTCTTCTGGTCCGGGTGGCCGAGCTCCCGGTTCCACTGACCGGCGAGGCCCAGGTGCGTCGTCCAGCGCTGCACCGTTCCGGCCGCCCCGGTCCATGCGGACGCGACGTCCGGGTAGCCGTCCGGCCGGGGCCAGGCGAGCGGCGGCTGGCCGAGGCTCTGGGCCTCCCACACCAGGCCGAGCACGCCCTGCGTGCCCGACGGGGGCGGCGCGATGCCGAGGGCGCGGACGGCCGCGACGAGCGACTCGTACGGCGTGCGGGCCTTCCGGCCCTCGCTCGCCCAGAACTCCGCGGAGCCGAACAGCGCGCGCAGCACGGGCACGATCGCGGTGCCGTTGCGGCGGTACGTCGCGGCGAGCGTGCGGACCAGCTTCGCCGACGGGGTGTCGGAGACGAAGCGGACGGCGAGCCGGCGGGCGACGTTGAGCGCCGTCGCCGGGTGGTGCGCGAGATAGCGCAGGTACGCCTCGGCGACCTTCCTCCCCCCGGCGGGGGTCGCGTTGGCGTGCCGGAAGCCGAGCACGCGGACCGGGCCGGTCCAGTGGTCCTGCGGCTTGTAGACGAACGGCCCGCGGTCCCAGTCGACCGACAGCCCGGTGAGGATCCGGGCGGAGTCGCGGACGTCGCGCTCGGTGTAGCCGCTGGCCCGGCCGACCGTGTGCAGCTCGAGCAGCTCGCGGCCGAGGTTCTCGTTCGGCTGCCAGCGGTTGCTGGACGCGCCGTCGAGGAAGCGCAGCATCGCCGGGTGCATGATCGCCCCGACGAGCATGTCGTCGAAGCGGCCGAGCGCGTGCTTGCGGATCACGTCGCGGTCGTAGCGGTGGCGGGTGCCCCAGACCTCGCCGGAGGGGTTCGTGACGTTGAGCTGGTTGGACCAGACGTCGACGAGCACCTCGAGCAGCTGCCGGCGCGACCAGCAGGCGCGGGCGACCGCCGCGGAGCTGAGGGCCATCATCGTGTCCCAGCCCTTGTCCGAGCGGTGCGCGGTGCGGATGTCCCAGCGCAGCTGGGGCCAGCGGGACAGCAGCGCGTCCATCGCGGGGTCCGGGATCGCGGCCGGGCGCAGCTGGCGCTCGAGCCAGGCGCTCGTCCCCAGCGAGCGGATCTCCGCGACGAGCTCGGGGGTCGGTCCCCATGCCGCGCGGCGGGCCAGGTGCAGGGCGGGGTCGCTCACCCGGGGTGTCTCGGCAGCCGCGGGCCGCTCCTGTACGCCTGGAGCGGAGTCCTTCCGATCCCGCCCGCGCTGGCGCAAGATGATCGGCGTGCCTGAGCTGCCCGAGGTGGAGGCCCTCGCCCGTTTCCTGACCGAGCGGGCCGTGGGCCGCGTCGTCGCGCGCGTCGACGTCGCGGCGATCAACGTGCTGAAGACGTACGACCCGCCGGTCACCTCGCTCGGCGGCCTCGAGATCACCGCCGCCACCCGGCGCGGCAAGTTCCTCGACCTCGACGTCTCCGGGCTGCACCTCGTGATCCACCTGGCCCGGGCCGGCTGGCTGCGCTGGAAGGAGTCGCTGCCGGCGGTGCCGCCCCGTCCGGGGAAGGGCCCACTGGCCCTGCGGGTGCACCTCGACGACGGGTCGGGCTTCGACCTCACCGAGGCCGGTACCCAGAAGCGGCTCGCGGTCTACGTCGTGCCCGACGTCGAGCAGGTGCCCGGTATCGCGCGGCTGGGGCCGGAGCCGCTCGCCGCCGAGTTCACCGTGGACGCCCTCGCCGGGATCCTTCAGGCGGCGGGCAAGGCGCAGGTCAAGGGCGTGCTGCGCGACCAGTCCGTCGTCGCCGGGATCGGCAACGCGTACTCCGACGAGGTCCTGCACGCGGCGCGGCTCTCGCCGTTCAAGCCGGCGTCGAACCTCACCTCGGAGGAGGTGCTGCGCCTGCACGCGGTGATCCGCGAGGTGCTCGAGGACGCCGTGGGCCGGTCGGTCGGGCTCGCGGCCGGCGAGCTGAAGGCGGAGAAGAAGACCGGCCTGCGGGTGCACGGGCGGACGGGCGAGGCGTGCCCGGTGTGCGGGGACACGGTCGCGGAGGTGTCCTTCGCGGACCGGTCGCTGCAGTACTGCCCGACCTGCCAGACCGGCGGCCAGAAGCTGGCCGACCGCAGGCTGTCGAAGCTGCTGCGCTGAGACGCTCCGCGGGCGATCGCTGCCGGCCGCGGGGGCGTGGCGATCATGACGTCCGGCGCACCGCATGGGGGCACCGGGTGGACGCGGTCGCGTGACCACCGCCTCGGCGACGCGCCCCGCTCCCGAGGAGGCCGACGGAGCAGGGCCGCGCCTGCACTGAACCCCGGGGAGCGCGCAACGGCTCCGACTCGTCGTACGCACGTAGACTCGTCCTCTCGGACTCGCCTCCCTGCCGTCGACCCCGGGACTCGCCTGTGACGCTCCGCCACGACCCCCGTGCCGCGACGCCCGAGCCGCCGCCCGCGCTGATCCAGGACTCGGACGCCGAGACGGTGGTGTGGCAGCACCCGCTGGACCGGGTCGAGGTCGTCGAGGACGGGCGCGAGGCGCGGTGGAAGCGCGCGCTGGTCTGGCGCCGCTGGAGCAAGTGGCCGCGGTGGCGCAAGCCGGTGCTCTGGGCGGTGGGCGTCCTCGTCGTCGCGGGTGCCCTCGGCGCGGCCGGGGCCTGGATGGCGCTCGGCCTGCTGCAGTCGGCCCGCGACATCCAGAACTCCGCCAACGGCGCCCAGGACGAGCTCGAGGCGTTCCGTACCCAGCTCACCGGCGGTGACCGGGCCGGCGCCGTGGCACACCTGGACGCCGCCGCAGCGCACCTGGCGGTCGCCGAGGACGCGGCCGACAAGCCGCAGGTCCGCATCGCGGGGCACCTGCCCGTCGCCTCGACGGCCGTCGACGACCTCGACCACCTGCTCGCGGCGGCCGGCCAGATGGTGACGGCCGGCAGGACGGGCGTGGACGTCATCGGCGTGGTGTCCGGGGGGACGGGGCCGAAGGTCTACGCCGACGGCAAGTTCTCCATCCCGGTCATCCGTGACACCGCCACCCGCGCCGAGGAGATCAGCCGGCTGACGGCGAGCGCGGAGCGCGAGCTGCTGGCCGTCAAGGGGACCGCCCCCAAGACCGAGCGCGTGCTGGAGGCCAAGGAGACCGCTCTGGAGCAGGTGCGCGAGCTGCGTACGCAGATGGCTGCCGCGCTGCCGCTCCTGCAGCAGCTTCCGGCCATGGTCGGCGAAGGTGGTGCGAAGGACTACCTGCTCGCGATCCTCAACCCGGCGGAGATGCGGGCCTCGGGCGGTGCGCCGCTCACCGTCGCCACGATGCGGCTCGACGAGGGCGCGCTGTCGATCCCCCAGAAGAACGCCACGGGCAGCATCCGCTGGCCCAACGCGCTGCCCAAGGGGCCGAACGACCCGAGCACGCCGTGGGTCAACCCGCCGCTGCCGTGGGAGCCCGTTGCCGACGACCCGATCACCCCGAAGCTCAAGGGTGAGGCCCAGGGCATCCCCTTCGTCAACTCGAACGTCAACCCCGACTTCCGGGTCGCGGGCGAGAACATGGCCCGCGCCTGGGAGGGCGGCACGGGGCAGAAGGTCGACGGTGTCATCGCGCTCGACATCGCGGCCGTCCGTGAGCTGCTGCGCTCGACGGGGCCGGTGACCAGCGCGGCGTACGGCGAGGTCAACGACGTCAACATCGTGCAGCGGCTGCTCGCGGACGCCTACTACGAGCAGGACGACGTCGCGCGGGCCGGGCTCAACCTCGCGCTGATGACCGCGGTCGTCGACCGGCTCTCGCAGGGCGAGGGCCTGCTCGACAAGGTCAAGGCCCTGGCGGCCGCCGCTCCCAGCCGCCACCTGCAGGTGTGGTTCCGTGACCCGACCGCCCAGCAGATGGCTGCCGACAACGGCTTCGGCGGCGCGGTGGCGGACCCCTCGAGCGGGGACCACATCGCGGTCTTCGCCCAGAACGGCAACGAGTCCAAGGTCGACGTCTTCGCCCAGCGCACGATCGACGAGGTCGTCCGGCTGCAGGAGGACGGGTCGGCCACGGTCACCCGGACGATCACGCTGCGCAACACCGCGCGCGCGGTGCTGCCCGAGTCCCTCAACCGGAAGAGGGGCTACCGCACCGCCTGGTCCTGGGTCGGGCTCACCCACCTGCTGCCCGAGGGCGCGGAGGTGCTCACCCCGCCGGGGCGGCCGGCCGGGGCCGTCGGCGACGCCCAGACCGGCGTCGACCAGGCCGGACGGCCGTACTGGTCGCAGGTGGTCGAAGTGGCGCCCGAGGGGTATGCAACACAGGTGCTGGAGTTCCGCATCCCGAAGGCCGCCGAGATCACGGACGGCGGGATGCGTCTCACGCTCACGCTCGACCCCGACAACGGGCTCAACCCGGTGCGCTCCCGGACGGTCGTCCTCCCGCCGGCCGGGTGGCAGGCCGTCGCGGCGCCAGGCGTGGAGGTCGTGTCCGGGCAGGCCGTCGTCAACGCCGTCATGGTGGCCCAGCAGACGGTGCAGATCCCGCTCGTGAAGGGCACGGCGCCGGCTGCCGGCCAGACGGGGCAGACCGGGCAGCCCGGCGTGCCCGCGCCGGACGCCTCGCTGCCGGTCGTGCCCGACCCGGCGGCCACGCTGGACCCGGGCGCCACCCCCGCTGCCGGCACGGCCGGCGGCACCGGTGTCCCGGACGGCGCCGGTGTGGACGGCACGGGCGTCCCCGACGGCACGGCGGGCCTCCCCGCCGACGGGGCCGTCGTGCCCCGCCCGCGTTGAGCGGCCGGCCGGAGCGCCCGGCAGCGGACGCAGCCGCCGTGGCGGGCACTCGGCCCCCCGGAGGGGCTGACGCGTCAATGGACAATGGACAGGTGCGGTTGGGCGCACCCACGCCGCTCGACCCGAACCTGAGGACCCCCTTGAACGGAAACGCTTCCTACCGCCACACCGACACGGCCCTGCTGTCCGTGTCGGGCCTCGAGGCCCCGGTGGTCGTCACGTCGGCCCAGATCGACGAGTGGCTCGAGCCCACGATGAAGCGCCTGGGCCTGCGGGCCGGGATGTTCGAGAAGCTCGCCGGCATCGTCGAGCGGCGCTGGTGGCCCGAGGAGGTGTCGTTCGCCGACGCGGCCGCGATGGCCGGTGCCAAGGCGCTCTCGGAGGCGGGCATCGACGCGTCCGCGGTCGGGCTGCTGATCAACACCTCGGTCTCCCGTGACCACCTCGAGCCCAGCACGGCCTCCGCCGTGCACCACACGCTGGGGCTGCCCCGCTCCGCGCTCAACTTCGACCTGTCCAACGCCTGCCTGGGCTTCGTCAACGGCATGCAGCTGGCCGGGACGATGATCGATGCAGGGCAGATCGACTACGCCCTCATCGTCGACGGCGAGGGCGCCCGGCGTACGCACGAGGCGACCATCGCCCGCCTGCTGCGGCCGGAGACCACGAAGGCCGACTGGCTGCGCGAGTTCGCGACCCTGACGCTCGGGTCCGGCTCGGCCGCAGCGGTGCTCGGCCGCGCATCCGACCACCCCGGGGCGCACCGGGTCCTCGGCGGCATCTCGCGCGCCGGGACCGAGCACCACGAGCTCTGCGTGGGCGACCTGGAGCAGATGCGCACCGACCACGGCGCGCTGCTCGAGGCCGGCGTGGCGCTCGCCGAGCGAGCCTGGGCCGAGGCGGCCGACGAGTGGGACTGGTCGCACATGGACGCCTACGTGATGCACCAGGTGTCCAAGGTCCACACCGCCACGATCATCGACCGGCTCGGGCTGGACGCCGCGAAGTTCCCCGTGACGTTCCCGCGCCTGGGCAACATCGGCCCCGCCGCGCTGCCGATCACGCTCGCGCAGCACCAGCAGCACCTGACCGCGGGCGACCGCGTGCTCTGCATGGGGGTGGGCTCCGGGCTCAACGTCTCCTGCGTCGAGATCGCCTGGTGAGGGCAGCCGCCCAGCTGCCCCCTCCGGGCCTTCCCGGGCTCGACGCGCGCTGGTCGCGGCTGGTCGAGACCCCGGACGAGGACGGCACCCCGCGCACCTGGCACGTGCTCGACAACGGTGGGACGCTCACGAGCGAGCCGGTCGGGACGCTGCTGTGCGTGCACGGCAACCCGACCTGGTCCTACCTGTGGCGCTCGCTGCTGGCCGCGGCCGCCGAGCGCGACGCCCGGGGCGAGCCCTCGTGGCGGGTCGTGGCCGTGGACCAGCTCGACATGGGCTGGTCCGAGCGGACGGGCACCGTACGCCGCCTGCAGCGCCGCATCGACGACCTCGGCGCGCTCACCGACGCGCTCGGCCTGACCGGCCCCGTCGTCTCCGTCGGCCACGACTGGGGCGGCGTGATCTCGCTGGGCTGGGCGCTGGCCCACCGGGAGCAGCTCTGCGGCGTCGTGCTCACGAACACCGCCGTCGCGCAGCCCGAGGGTGCCCCGGTGCCTCCGGCGCTCGCGCTCGCGCGCTCGGTACTGCCGCTGTCCACCGTGCACACACCCGCGTTCGTCGCGACCACGCTCGCGCTCGCCTCCCCCCCGCTGGCGGCGGACGTGCGCCGGGCGTACCTCGAGCCGTACGCCTCCCGGGGCCGGCGGGCCGCGGTGGGCGGGTTCGTCGACGACATCCCGCTCGCGCCCGACCACCCGAGCACCCCCGCGCTGTCGGCGGTGGCCGAAGGCGCGCGCACCCTCACCGACGTGCCGGCGCTGATCCTGTGGGGGCCGCGCGACCCGGTGTTCCGCGAGCGCTACCTGCACGACCTGCGCGACCGGCTCCCGCACGCGGACGTGCACCGCTTCGAGGGCGCCGGCCACCTGCTGGCCGAGGACGCCGACGTGGCCGGCACGGTCTTCGAGTGGCTCGACGCGCTGACCGACCCGGCCGCCCCCCCGCCCCCCGCCCCGGCCGCCGCGCGCGTCCCGCTGTGGTCGGCCCTGCAGGAGCGCGCGGGCGACCCCTCGCCCGCCGTCGTCGAGCTCGGCGCCTCCGGGCGCACCGTCTCCTGGTCACTGCTCGCCCGGCGCATCGACGAGCTGGCCGCGGGCCTGGCCGACCTCGGCGTACGCCGCGGCGACCGCGTCGCGCTGCTCGTGCCGCCCGGCGCCGACCTCACCGCCGCCCTCTACGCCTGCCTGCGCCTCGGCGCCCCGGTCGTCGTGGCGGACGCCGGCCTCGGCCTGCGCGGCTTGACCCGCGCCGTCCGCGGGGCCGCCCCGGCGTACGTCATCGGCATCCCGCGCGCCCTGGCCGCCGCCCGGGCGCTGGGCTGGCCGGGCACGCGCATCGCGGCCGGGCCCGTCGACGCGGCGACGGTGCGCCTGCTGGGGGCGCGCACGACCCTGGCCGGGCTGGCCCGGCGCGGGTCCGGGAGCGCGCTGCCGGAGCCACCCCCGTCCGAGGCCGACGCGGCCGTGCTCTTCACCTCCGGCTCGACCGGGCCGGCCAAGGGCGCGGTCTACACCGTCGCCCAGCTGGAGGCGGTCCGCGACGCGCTGTCGTCGGCGTACCTCGTCACCGGGGGCACCCGGCTGGTCGCCGCCTTCGCGCCGTTCGCGCTGTTCGGGCCGGCCCTCGGCGCGGTGTCGGCCGTGCCGGACATGGACGTGACCGCGCCCGGCACGTTGACGGCGGCCGCCCTGGCCGACGCCGTCGCCGCCGTGGACGCCACGACGGTCTTCGCGTCGCCGGCGGCCCTGGTGTCCGTCGTGGCGACCGCCGACCGACTGACCCCGGCGCAGGTGGCCGCGCTCGGCGGGGTCGAGACGCTGCTCTCCGCGGGTGCTCCGGTCCCGGCCGCGCTGCTGCGCCGGGTGCTGGCCCTGATGCCGCGCGCGCAGGCGCACACGCCGTACGGCATGACCGAGGCGTTGCCGGTCACCGACGTGACGCTGGCCGAGGTCGAGGAGGCCGGGCCGGGGGCGGGCGTCTGCGTCGGGCGCCCGCTCGCGCAGGTCGAGGTCGCGGTCAGCCCGCTCGACCCGGCGGGCGGCGCCACGGGCACGTTGACCGCCGAGCCGTACGTGCTCGGGGAGATCGCGGTGCGCGGTGCGCACGTCAAGGACCGCTACGACGCTCTCTGGCGGACCGAGCGGGCCAGCCGGCGCGACGCCGGCTGGCACCGGACCGGGGACGTCGGGCACCTGGACGGCGAGGGCCGGCTCTGGGTCGAGGGCCGGCTGGCCCACCTCGTCCTGACCGCCGACAGGCCGTTGCCGCCGGTCGGTGTCGAGCAGCGGGTCGAGTCCCTGCCTGCGGTGGCGCGCGCGGCGCTCGTGGGGGTCGGCCCGGCCGGCACGCAGCAGCCGGTCGTCGTGGTCGAGCCGCTGCCACCCGTACGCCGCGGCGGGCTCGCCCCGCTCGCGCTCGCCGACGAGGTGCGCGCGGTGGCCGGGGTGGAGGTCGCGGCGGTGCTGGCCGTGCGCGAGCTGCCGACCGACATCCGGCACAACTCCAAGATCGACCGGTCGCGCGTCGCGGCCTGGGCGTCGCGGGTGCTCGCGGGTGAGCGGGTCGGCGCCCCGTGAGGGCGCTCGTCACCGGCGCGAGCGGGATGCTGGGCGGCGCCGTCGCAGCCGCGCTCGTCGCCCGAGGTGACGAGGTGCGCACGCTGCAGCGCCGGCCGTCCGGCGTCGAGGGGGCGCAGGACGTGCGCGGCGACATCACCGACCGGGCGACGGCCCGCGGCGCTCTCGCGGGCGTCGACGGGGTGGTCCACCTCGCCGCCCGCGTCGGCATCGTGGGTACCGAACAGCAGTTCGTGGAAGCGAACATCGTCGGTACGCAGGTGCTCCTCGACATGGCGCGTGAGGCGGGGGTGCCGCGGCTCGTCTTCGTCTCCTCCCCGTCCGTCGCGCACGCCGGCCGTTCGCTGATCGGCGTCGGGGCCACACCGGCCGACCCGGAAGCCGCTCACGGCCACTACTCGCGGACCAAGGCAGCCGCGGAGCAGCTCGCCCTCGCCGCCGACTCGCCGTCCCTCGCCGTCGTCGCGATCCGCCCGCATCTCGTCTGGGGCCCGGGGGACACGCAGCTCGTTGCGCGAATCGTGGATCGGGCACGCTCCGGGCGGCTGGCCCTGGTCGGGTCGGGCGCAGCGCTGATCGACACGACCTACGTCGACAACGCTGCTGCCGCGATGGTCGCCGCGCTGGACCGGGCCGACGTCGCGCACGGCCGTCCGCTCGTCGTGAGCAACGGCGAGCCGCGCACCGTGGCCGAGCTCTTCGAGCGGATCTGCCGCGCAGCCGGGGTCGCGCCGCCCCGGCTGCACGTGCCCTTCCCGGTGGCCGCGGCCGGGGGGGCACTGGTCGAGCGGGTGTGGAGCGCGCTGCGGCGGCAGGACGACCCGCCGATGACGCGTTTCCTCGCCGAGCAGCTCGCCACCGCCCACTGGTTCGACCAGCGGCGGACGCGCGAGCTGCTGGCGTGGGAGCCGCAGGTGTCGCTGGCCGAGGGGTTCGACCGGCTCGCGGCGGCGTACGCCTGAGACCGGGCCGGCCGGGGCGAGCGCTCAGGCGCTCTGCCGTGCCCGCTTGTGCACGTACAGGTCGGCGTCGGTCCGGCTGAGCCAGGAGTCGAAGCTCTCGCCCTCCTGCCACTGCGCGGTGCCGGAGGTCCAGCTGCCGTCGGGGGTGGCCTGCCGCAGCCGGTGCAGGACCCCGGCGGCAGCGACCCGGTCGGTGTCGGGCATGAGCAGCACGAACTCGTCGCCGCCGTACCGGCCGAGGACATCGCTGCGCCGGAGCGCCCCCTGCCAGGCCCGCGTCAGGGTCCGCAGCAGGTGGTCGCCGGCCTGGTGCCCGTCCCGGTCGTTGACCGCCTTGAAGGCGTCGAGGTCGAGCAGCGCCAGGCTCACCGGGCGGCCGGTCCGCTCACCCAGGCGCAGAGCGCGGTCGGCCGCCTCCGCGAACGCGGACCGGGTCAGCAGGCCGGTGAGCGGGTCGCGGTCCGCGAGCACGCGCAGCCGGGACGCCAGCGAGTTGATCGTGACGGCGACCGCGCCGATGCTCGCGCTGGCGAAGGCCCAGGTCTGCGCGGCCGACGGGAGCCCCGCCGCGGCGAGCCCGGCCGCGAAGCCCGCGCCCATGAGCAGCAGGTGGGCGAAGGCGGCCCGGCGGGAGAAGAACCAGGCGGCGTACATGGCCGGCCAGAGGAAGCAGTAGGACGTGACGGCGGCCCCGGCCGAGGTCGTGCAGGCCGAGA
Source organism: Motilibacter aurantiacus (assembly GCF_011250645.1). Lineage (NCBI taxonomy): Bacteria > Bacillati > Actinomycetota > Actinomycetes > Motilibacterales > Motilibacteraceae > Motilibacter > Motilibacter aurantiacus. The sequence goes on along the minus strand of NZ_JAANNO010000007.1, from coordinate 175,411 downwards.
TCCCCGCGCTGAGCACGAGCGTGGCGAACGCGACGAGGACGTGCAGCGCGGCACGCGGGACGGCACGCAGCCGCAGGAGCACCGTGCCGAGGGCCAGCCCGGCGACGCCGAGCAGGAAGGAGAGCCCGCGCGGGGCGGTGGGCGAGAAGGGGACGGCGGCGGTCATCAGGCCGAGCACCCCGGCGAAGAGGCAGCTGCGGGCGAGCACCCGGGTCTCGGACGGGGCAGCAGATGCTGCCGGTGCCGGCGGCGGGGTCTTCTTCACGCGCACTCCAGGTGTCTCCGCCTCGACCTACACGGCCCGAGGGCGGCATGCCTCCTTCGACGACAGGTCTGCGTGGGTCAACTACCCGTGGCTCCCGCAGCTACCCTCGCCTGCCGTCCGCCGGCAGCACCGACGGTCGAGTCCCCGATCGGCCCGGGACCGGCCGAGCTGAGCCGGCGCGAGCGGTCCAAACCGGCCGGACGGGTGACGTCCGGGCAGAGCCTGGTCAGCCCGGGCCGCGTCTCCACCGTGGGGCGGGTGCCCGTCCAGGGGCGGGCAGGACGTCAGTCCTCGGCCGCGGACTCGGCGGCGCGGCGTGCCCGCGCCCGGCGCTTGCCGGCGTGCATGGCGGCGACCCGTGCCACCGGGATCGTGTGCCCCTCGGCCAGCAGGTCCTGCGGGAGCACCTGGGGCGGCGGCATCAGCTCCGCCCAGGGGTCGGCCCCGGCGAGCAGCCCGGGCACGGTCCGGATGGTGTACGCCGCCGGAGAGGCGCCCTCGAGGCTCTCCCAGGCGATCGGGAACGACACCGGTGCCCCGGGACGGGCCCGCGGGGTGTAGGCCGCCGCCAGCGTCGCGCCCCCCGCGCGCGTCGCGTCGAGGAACACCTTGCCGCCGCGCTCCTCCACGACGAACGCCGTGGTGGCCAGCTCCGGGTCCAGCCGCTCGGCCCGGGCGGCGAGGGCCCGCGTGGCGGCCGCGGCGTCGGAGGCTGCCTGCCCGGGCGCGAGCGGCACCACGACGTGCACGCCCTTGGCGCCGCTGGTCTTCGTCACGGCGGCCAGGCCCGCGTCGTCGAGGGCCCGGCGGACGAGCAGGGCACCGGCGACGGCGCGGTCGAAGGCGTCCGGGACGTCCGGGGGGTCGACGTCCACGACCAGGTGCGTGGGCTCGTCGAACGCCAGGCCGCGGAAGAGCGTGGGGTGGTACTCGACCGCCCGCTGGTTCGCGAGCCACAGCAGCGTCTCGCGGGAGTCGCAGACCGGGTAGTGGACCGTCCGTCGGCCGTCCTGCGTGGGCACCTCGAGCGTGGGAACGGACGCCGGGGCGTACGTCGGGAGGTTCTTCTGCATGAAGGGCGCCTGGCCGCGCAGCACGCGGACGACGCTCAGCGCGCGCCCGCGGAGCACGGGCAGCAGCCGGTCGGCCATCGCCTCGAGGTAGTCGACCAGGTCGCGCTTGGTGACGTCCGAGCCCTCGAGCAACGGCTGGTCCAGGTTGGTCAGCCGCACCCCCGCGGCCTGCTCCTCCTCGGGCACCCGGCCATCCTGCCGCCCGTCCCGTCCCCTGTCACCCGCGGCAGCAGCGGGGTCGTGGACGGCTCAGGTCGTCGGCTGCAGCAGCGGGCGCAACCGGCCCCACTGGGCGATGCGGCAGCCGTCGGTGCGGTCGAGCGACACGTCGACCGGCTTCCCGTCGAGGGTCCCCTGCACCCTGGCCGTCTCCGGCCCGCCGAACTGCTCGGTGCACACCTGGTCCGGCAGGGGCAGCTGCTCGAGCCCGTACGCCGCCAGCGCGGCGCAGGCGTCGGCCGCCCGCGGGTGGTCGCCGCCCGGCGGGTCGCAGGTCAGCGTCCAGTCGTAGGCCATGTTCGCGGCGAGGTCGACGGTGACCTGCAGCCGGGTGGGGGCGCCCGCCGGGTCGGTCGCCGGCGTCCCCGGCTCGGGGGTGCCGACGCCCGCGGAGGCGGTCGGCACGGCGCTGGTCGGCGTACCCGCGTCGTCCTCGCCCCCGCAACCGGCGAGGGCCAGCAGGGCCGCGGCGGCTATCGCAGCTGTGCGCATGGTGGTGAGACGTCCGCCCGGCGAGCGCGGTTCCGGTGCGGGGTGCCCAGCAGCGAGGCGGCCGGCACCCGGGGCCGGTGACCCTCGTCACGCCCATTCGGCCCAAACCGTCGGAGCGTGTTTCGCGACCGTAAATCCATCGGGCGTCGCGTAAATAGCCGGTTCCGGCAAGCGCGACGGGCGGTTCGACCTGCGAACGTTCTGCAGCGCCGTCCCGACCCGGCCCGGCGCACGGGCCCGTCACCGTCCCCGCCACGTGCCTGTCGCACCCTCGTTCGAACCCGGAGCTGCTCGCCCGATGACCGATCTCCCCGCTCCCGCGTCGACCGACCTCGACGCCGAGCTCCCCGCGCAGCGCGGCTTCAGCCGCCGTTCGTTCCTCGGCCGCGGTGCGGCCCTCGCCGCCGGGGGCGCTGCGGCGTCCGTCGTCGGCGGCGTCGCCGTCGCGCCGGCCGCGCACGCCGCCGCCCCGTACCCGATCACCAAGGACCTGCCCAAGCGCCAGCACATCCCGACGCGCGCCCGGATCGTCGACTACGAAATCGTCGAGATGATCGTGCTCCTGCGCAGCCGGGAGCTGACCGCCGTCCAGATCACCCAGGCCTACCTCGACCGGATCGACACGTTCAACGGCCCCTTCGAGGTCTACGGCGACAACGGCGGCTACAACGCCTTCGCGCGCATCGACCGCGAGGAGGCGCTGGCCCAGGCCGCCGCGGCCGACGCGTGGCTCAAGCGGGAGAACTACTCGCTGAACGTCCCCCCGCTCTGCGGCATCCCGTTCGGCATCAAGGACTCCGTCGCGATCAAGGGCCGGGAGTCCAAGAACGGCACGCACGCGTACGACGGCAACGTCGCGTCCCAGGACGCCACGATCGTCGCCCGCCTCCGCGCGCAGGGCGCGGTCCTCATCGGACACACGGTGGCGTCGGCGTTCTCCGGCTCGATCAGCGGCACGTTCTCCGGCAACGCGTGGAACAAGAAGTACATCCCCGGTGGGTCCTCGCAGGGCTCGGGCGTCGCGCCGATCGCCCGTCTCGCGGCGGCCACGATCGGCGAGGAGACCGGCGGCTCGATCATGATGCCGGCCGCGATCAACGGCGCGAGCGGCATCAAGCCCTCGCTCGGCCTGAACCCGGTTTCCGGTGTCATGCCGCTGTCCCCCGGCTACGACGTGGTCGGCCCGATCGCGCGCTCCGTCCGCGACGCCGCGCTGATCCAGTCGGTCATCCAGGGCCCGGACCAGGTCAACGACCCGATCTCGCTCTCGGCACCGATCCCCGCGCCGCAGATGCCGATCGAGGCGCGCAACGGCAAGAAGCCGCTGACCGGCGTGCGCATCGGCGTACCGCAGACGGACTGGATGAGCGGCTCGGCCATCGGCACGCCCCCGGCCAACTCCTACGACGCGGACTACCTCGCCGCGTTCAACCGCTTCAAGGCCGAGCTGGTCAAGCTGGGCGCCGAGGTCATCGACTTCCCCGGCCTCGACGTCACGAAGATCGAGAACGACCCGTACTTCAGCGCGGGCGCGAGCACCGTCCTCTTCCGGACCTCCGACGGCGCGGCGATCTCGCCGGCGAGCGCGGTGCTCAGCCCCAACCGCTTCGAGATCGGCTACTGGGAGGCGGTCAAGCAGTTCGCGGCGACCGTCCCCACCCCGCAGGCGAACACGCTGCGCAGCAACTTCGGCGACTACGACGTCGCGACCCGCCGCGCCGGCGAGGTGCCCGAGTCGGTGCGGATGGAGGGCGAGCGCCGCCGCAAGCAGCTGCAGGCCAACTTCCAGAAGGCGCTCGACGACTACGGCGTGGACTTCATGCTCGTCCTGCCGCTCGGCGCCAAGGCCGGCCCGCGTACCGGCGGGACGCAGCTGCGCAACTACCGCCGCTACTACCAGCTGCCGAACGCCCTGACCTGGCCGATGGTCAGCTTCCCGATCGGCATGGACTCCACCAGCGAGCCGCTCCCGATCAACGCCGCGTTCTGGGGCCCGCGCTTCACCGAGGCGCAGATCGTCCAGGCGGCGATCGACTACCAGGCCAACTACCCCGAGTGGAACCACATGGCTCCGCCGGACCCGGCCCCGGTCGTCAGCACGATGTCGCTGCGTCGCCTGTCCGTGCAGGCGTCGGGCGAGACCGGCGCGGACGTCCCGCCGGAGCTCTCGGCCGACCCGCTGATCGCCGAGGAGGCCTTCAAGTGAGCCTCGCCGTCCCCCAGGCGTTCTTCGCCGTGCCGTGGCGCCCGGTGGAGCACGCGACCGTCTACCTCGACACCCCCGGCAAGGACGCCCAGCCGTTCTTCGCCGTCCCGTGGGGCCACAAGGCCGGGGCGGTCTACTACCCCTACGACCCCGAGGACGCCTTCGAGGCCGCGTCGGACCGCGTCTGACGCCCTTCCCGCACGCCGCGTGCCCCGCCGTCTCCCCGGAGACGGCGGGGCACCGTGGCGTTGAGGCACGATGGGCCTATGGCCCCCGACATCGACGCCGCCTCCGTGCCGGACGACGCCCGCATCCTGGACGTCCGCGAGCCCGGGGAGTGGGCGGCCGGGCACGTGGCGGGCTCGCAGCACCTGCCCATCGGGGAGGTCGTCGCCCGCGTCGACGAGATCGACGATGAGGCGGGCACTCTCGTGGTCGTCTGCCGCAGCGGCTACCGGTCCGCCCAGGTCGCGGCGTGGCTACAGGGCCAGGGGTACGACGTGGTCAACCTCGCCGGCGGCCTCGACGCCTGGGCGCAGGCCGGCAGGCCCCTGGTGACCGACGCGGGCACGCCGGGACGGGTCGCCTGACCCCTCCTCCCACGGGCGCCCGGGCCTCCCGGGCGGTCGACCTGCCCGTCGCCGGCGCGCTCGGCCTGCTGGTGCTCCTCGTGCACGACGTGGGCTACCTGCTGCGCCAGCCGTACTGGCTCGACGAGAGCTGGGTCGCGGTCTCGACACGCGTCCCGTTGCGCGACCTGCCGCTCGTGACGGCGTCCTCGCCGCTCGGCTGGACCGTCCTGCTCCGGCTGGTGCCGTTCGGCGGCCCGGAGCGGCAGCGCCTCGTGCCGCTCGCGTTCGCCGGGCTGGCCGTGGCGCTGGGCTACCTGCTGCTGCGCGCCCTCGGCCGCGGGCGGCTCGTCGCCGCGCTGGCCGGGGCGCTCCCCGTGCTGATCGCCCCCGCGATGCTGGTCCGCGACGACCTCAAGCAGTACACCGCCGACGCCGCCGTCCTCCTGCTGCTGTGGCTGGCGGTCGCCCGACTTGACGCCGCCTGGACGCGCCGCCGGCTCGTGGCCCTGGGCGTGCTCGTCGGGCTCGCGCCGCTGGTGTCGACGGCCGCCGCGCTCAGCGGGCCGGCGGCCCTGGTCGCGGTCGTGGGCGCCGCCCTGGTCGCGCACGACCGGGCCCGTGTCCGCGAGGCGTCGCTCCTGGCCCTGGCGGCCGGCGCGGTACTCGGCGTCGTGCTGCTGCTGACGGTCCTGCGCAACTCCACCGACTCGCTGCGCGAGTTCTGGGTCGACCACTACCTGCCGCGCTCCCCGGTCGACGCGCTGCCCGAGGCCTGGTCGCGGTGGGAGGCGGCAGCGGCGTACACGCTCGTCCCTCACGCGCTGCCCGCCCTGCTGCTCGCGGCGGGCGGCGCGTGGGCGCTCTGGCGCTCGGGCAAGGTGGCGTCCGCGCTCCTCGTCCCGGTCGCGGCCCTCGGGTCCGCCGCCGCCGCGGTGCTGCACGTCTACCCGTTCCTCGACGTCCGCACGAGCACGTGGCTGCTCGTCGGCGTCTCGGTCCTGGCCGCGGTGGCGGTGGCGGTGGCGCTCGGGGCACTCGCCGCTCCGGCCCCTGCCGCTCCGGCAGCGGCCATTCGGCTGGCCGCGACGGGGCTCGCGGTCGCGGCGGCCGGCTCCGCGGCCCACGTCGCCCACCCGTACGTCAGGGGGCACACGATCTTCGCCCAGGACGTGCGCTCGCAGGCCGAGCGGGTCGCCGCGGACAAGCGGCCGGGGGACGTCGTCCTCGTGGCACTGTCGGCGACGTGGGCGTACGCGTACTACTCGGGCACGGGCCCGGTGCCGGTCGAGCGGACGGACTCGGTCGCTACCCGCTTCCTCCCGTCGTTCGCCGGCGCCCCCGACGTCCAGGTGGTGCGCGGCCGCGGCCCGGAGGCGGTCAGGCAGGCCGTCCGGCGGGCTGTGGGCAGCGCGGGCCCCGACGGGCGGGTGTGGGTGGTACGTACGCAGATCGCGGCGGAGGAGCGCCCGGCGTGGGACGCCGCGCTCCGGCAGTGCGGCCAGGAGGTACGCGTCGGCGTGGACCCGCTGCTCGTGCTGCGGGCCGGCGGGGGGTGCGGCTGAGCCGCGCTGCGGGTTGAACGCGGCACCGTGCCACGGACGCCTTGGAGCGATGCCGCATCCAGTCGGACCTGTGGGACGGCTGCCGCACCGTGCCGGTGACCGTCGGGACCGGTGCCGCAGTCAGCGCCGTGGCCGGGCCGGCCGGGCCGGGGCGCGCGCTCGCCTGGGAGCATGCGTGCATGGTCCAGGACTCCTCGCCGGTGGAAACCCGCCCGTCGTACGCCGACGAGCGCGGCTCGCTGACCGTCGTCAGCGGCACGGGCACGGTGACGTACGTCGAGGTCGTGACCTTCGCGGCAGCCGGAGTGGTGCGCGGCAACCACTACCACCGCGGCTACCACGAGCGGGGCTACGTGCAGTCCGGCGAGATCGAGGCCCGCCTGGTCCCGCTCGCGGGCAGCGCCTCGCCGGGAGGCGTGTTCCGGCTCGTCGCGGGGCAGCTCATCGACATCCCGCCGATGACGCTGCACGTCTTCACGTCGGTCGAGCCGAGCGTGGCGATCTGCTTCGGCAGCGGGACCTCGCCGGTGGAGGACAAGCACTACCTGCGCGAGCCGGGCCCTGGCCTCAGCTCGTAGCGCCGCCAGCCGTCCTCGGCGCCGGCCGCCTGCACGTAGCCGGCCCGCTCGAACGTCCGCCACGACGCAGCGTTCGTGTCTCGCACCTCGGCGATGAGCAGTTCGGCCGTGCCCGACGAGCGGAGCCACTCCTCCCCGGCTCGCAGCACGGGCGCGGCAAGGCCCCGCCCGCGAGCTGCGGGCGCGAGGTTGATGCTGACGACCCAGTGGCCCTCTCCTGCGTCGTCGAAGCGCACCATGCCCACTCGCTCGCCGTCGAGCTCGGCCACCAGCAGCCGGCGCCGCGGGTCGTCGAGCGCGCGGGCGTACCACGCCTGGTGGGCCTCCCATGCGACCTCGTCGGTCTGCGCCGACATCGCGCGCGTCGTCGGGTCGTTGCGCCACTCCCACAGCGCGCGCGAGTCGTCCGGGCCGGCGGGCCGGACGACCGGGGTCAGCCGAACATCGGCCACTGGAGGATCTCGTCCGCCTCGATGGCCTCGCTCGTCGTGCGCCCGAGCACCGCGTCGAGCTCGTGGACCGGGATGCCGTATCCCGGCCGCTTCACCGCGATGTCCTCCCGTGTGACCACGGTGCCGGCGGGCAGGTCGCGGGCCGCGACGAGGCTGCGCCGGCCGATGCGGTACATCTCCGCCTCGGCCGGCGTCACGCGCTTGACCGGCGTGCCCAGCGACGCCTCCGCCTCGCGGATGGCCTTGACCATCGCCGTCAGCTCGTCCGGCTCGAGGGCGAAGGCGTGGTCCGGGCCCTCCTGGTCGCGGCTGAGCGTGTAGTGCTTCTCCACGAGGGTGGCCCCGAGCGTGACGGCGGCGACGTCCGCGGTGTGGCCGGGAGTGTGGTCCGACCAGCCGATGGGGACCTGGAACGCGCTCGCGAGGGTGGAGATCGCGCGCAGGTTGAGGTCCTCGAAACGCGGCGGGTAGTTGATCGCGCAGTGCAGCAGGGCCACCTGCTCGCAGCCGGCCTCGTTGGCCACGTCCAGCGCGCGCTCGATGTCGGCCAGGGACGCCATGCCGGTCGACAGCAGAAGCGGCTTTCCAGTCCGCGCGGCGTACTCGATGAGCGGCAGGTGCGTGATCTCGTAGGACGCGATCTTGTAGGCGGGGACCTTCACGGTCTCCAGCAAGTCGACCGCGGCCTCCTCGAACGGCGTCGAGAGGAAGTCGATCCCGGCCGCGGCCGCGTGGCTGGCCAGCTCCTCGTGCCACTCCCAGGGGATCTCCACCCGCTTGATCAGCTCCCAGACCGTCTCCTGGTCCTTGAGCAGGCTGGAGTTCTTGAGGTACGAGGGGTTCGGCGTCTTGCGCGAGTAGAGGCCCTCGGCGGTGTAGGTCTGGAACTTCACCGCGTCGGAGCCGGACTCGGCGGCGACGTCGATCAGCCGCTTCGCGGTGTCGAGGTCCCGGTTGTGGTTCGCACCCGCCTCCGCGATGACGTAGCAGGGGTGGCCGGGGCCCACCGGGCGCTGCCCGATCGAGATCTCCGGGCGGCCGTAGACGCGTGCGGTCATGACGTCTCTCCCTCTCTGGTCGACGAGTTGCTGGCGGTGGTCCGGAGGAGCACGGCCAACTCTGCGGCGACGCGGTCGCTGCCGGCACCGTCGACGAGCGAGTACGCCGCGGTGGACAGCCGCTCGCGCCGCCCCTGGTCGGACATCAGCTCCGCCAGCTCGGCGGTCACCGCTGCCGGCTCCTGGCGCAGCCGCGCCGCCGGGCCGAGGCCGTGGCACACGTCGGACCGCACGAGAGCGGTGTACCCAGGAAGCTGGTTGTCGGCCACCGGCACGAGGGCGACCGCCCGCCCGAGGCAGGCCAGCTCCCAGACGGTCGTGCCCGCCGCGCTGATCACGAGGTCCGCCTCCGTGGCGAGGCCGGCCAGGTCGTCGACCGGCGCGTGCGCGGCCACCGACCGGCCCGCGGCGACCGGCAGGGACTGCACCCGCCGGCGGAGCTGCTCGGTGGCGCAGACGACGTCGAGGTGGGCCGCCATCCCGGTCCCCAGCAGCCGCTCGGCGACGTCGGCCGCGGCGTGCGCGGCGTCCGTGCCGCCGAGGACGACGAGAGCCCGCCGGGCGACCGGGGGCGCCGGTGGCGGCGCCGGCGGGCGGCGCAGGGTCACCCGGCGCGGCAGCAGCGCGTACCGGGCGCCCGCGAGGAGCCGGCCGCGGTAGCCGTCGCGGGGGAGGTGCTCCGCGCCGTGGTTCTGGTTGACCACCAGGTCGGCCTCGAGGCCCGGCGCCGCGGCGTCCACGATCGCCGCGACGACCCGCCCGGACCGGCGCACGGCCGCGTGCACCTCCGGCGGCACGGAGTACGAGTCGATGACCACGGCGGCGGCGTCGACGCGGTCGAGCGTGGCGACGACCTCGGCGGGCCCGGCCGGGGCCGGGCGCGCCTCGACCCCGAGGGCGCGGAGCCGCCGCTCGGCGAGCGCGACGCCGTGCAGGTCACCGAGGAACACGACGCCGAGCCCCTGCGCGAGCAGCGCCTCCGACAGGGCCGCCGAGCGCATGACGTGCCCCACCCCGCCGCTCGCGCTCGCGTCGCACCGGACGGCGACGACGGGGCCGCTCACCCCTCGCTCAGCTCCTTCTGGACGACGTGGCCGTTCAGCGCCACGATGTCCGGCCGCGAGCGCAGCAACCGCGTGAGCTCGCGCCACTCGGGCGCCCGGTCCCCGATCTCGGCCACCGTCGCACGGAGCATGCGCAGGTCGTCCGGGGTGTCCAGCGTGACGCGCAGGTCGGCGGCGTGCGGGAGGAAGCCCAGGCCGGCGACCCGGTAGTCCTCGAAGGACGTGTAGACGGCGGAGGTCACGTGGACGCGGTGCACCCCGGTCGCCGTCGCGCCCACGCGTCGCAGGGTCTGCGCGGACAGGACCTCGACGTCGAGGCCGTGCGGCAGGCTGCGCTCGAGGACGGTGCTCAGGTAGTCGAGGCCCCCCTCAGCCGCGGCGAAGGTCCGGACGGCGAGACGGATCAGTGCCGGGTCGAGCAGCGGGCAGTCCGCGGTGAGCCGGGCCAGGGCGGCGGCGGGGTGGTGGTCGAGGACCAGGAGGAAGCGGGAGAGCACGTCCTCCTCGGGGCCGCGCACGACCTCCGCGCCGAGCTCGAGGGCGAGGTCGGCGACCGCGTCGTCGCGCGGGTCGGTCGAGGTGGCGACCACGACCTTGGTGAACACTCCGGCCAGCTGCGCGGCGCGTACCACCCAGCCCAGCACCGGCCGGCCGCCCAGCGGCTCGAGGACCTTGCCGGGCAGCCGTGTCGAGCCGGCGCGGGCCTGGATCACGGCCAGGGTGCCGTTTGCCTCCGCCGTCTCCGCGGAAAGTGCTTGCACGCCTGCACGTTACAGTGTGTCAGGGAACGTGCCCCCACTGTAGGAGTTGCGCATGACCTCGTTGGATGGCGCCTCGATGTTCGTCACGGGAGGCACCGGCTCGTTCGGCAAGGCCTTCATCCGGCGCCTGCTCGACGACGGTCACGTCAGCCGCATAGTGATCTACTCTCGCGACGAGCTCAAGCAGTACGAGGTCCGCCAGCTGCTCGGGGACGACCCCCGGCTGCGTTGGATGATCGGCGACATCCGGGACAAGGAGCGCCTGCACCGGGCGATGCACGGCGTCGACTACGTCGTCCACGCTGCCGCGCTCAAGCAGGTCGACACCGCCGAGTACAACCCCTACGAGTTCGTGAAGACGAACGTGCTCGGCTCCCAGAACGTCATCGACACGGCGATCGACCTCGGGGTCAAGCGGGTCGTCGCCCTCTCGACCGACAAGGCGAGCAGCCCGGCGAACCTCTACGGCGCCACCAAGCTCTGCGCGGACAAGCTCTTCATCGCCGGCAACCACTACGCCGGCGCGGCGGACACCCGCATGGCGGTCGTGCGCTACGGCAACGTGGTCGGCAGCCGGGGGTCGGTGGTTCCCTTCTTCAAGAGGCTCGCCGCCGAGGGCGTCCGCAAGGTCCCGATCACCGACCCGCGCATGACCCGGTTCTGGATCACGCTGCCGCAGGCCGTGCAGTTCGTCCTCGACGCGTTCGAGCGGATGACCGGCGGCGAGCTGTACGTCCCGCGCATCCCGAGCATGAAGATCACCGACCTCGCGGAGGTCCTGGCGCCCGGGGCCGAGCTCGACATCATCGGCATCCGCCCGGGCGAGAAGCTCCACGAGGAGATGATCGGGGCCGAGGACGCCCACCGCACACTCCGGTTCGCCGACCACTACGTGGTCAAGCCTGTCATCTCCGAGTGGGGTGGGAAGCACGTCGAGGGCGGGGAAGAGGTGCCGAACGACTTCGTCTACCGCTCTGACCTCAACGACCAGTGGCTGAGCCATGACGAGCTGGCGGAGATGGTCGCGGCGGCATGACCACGCAGGCCGCGCAGAGCTGGCTGCCGTACGGCCGGCAGTCGGTCGAGCAGGAGGACATCGACGCGGTCGCCGAGGTCCTGCGCGGCGACTGGCTGACGACCGGCCCGGCCGTCGAGTCCTTCGAGGAGGCGCTCGCGCAGGCGGTCGGGGCCCCCTGCGTCAGCGTGACCTCCGGCACGGCCGCGCTGCACGTCGCGTACGCCGGGCTGGGGGCAGGGCCCGGCAGCGAGGTCGTCACCAGCCCGTTCACCTTCATCGCCACGGCGTCGTCGGCTGCGCTGCTCGGCGCCACCGTGCGCTTCGCGGACGTCAGCGACGACACGCTCAACCTCGACCCGCAGGCGGCGGCGGCCCTGGCCGGCGAGCGGACAAGCGTGATCGCGGCCGTGGACTACGCCGGCCACCCGGCCGACCTCGACGAGCTCCGCTCCGTCGCCGACTCGGTCGGGGCCAGGCTCCTGGAGGACGCCGCGCACTCGATCGGCGCGCGCTACAAGGGGCGGCCCGTCGGGTCGGTCGCCGACGCGACCTGCTTCTCGTTCTTCCCGACCAAGCACATGACGACCGCCGAGGGAGGGGCCGTCGCGGCGCCCGACCCCGCCGTGCTGCAGGCGGCCCGCCGGTTCGCCCGCATCGGCCGGGACCCGCAGCCGCAGGACACCTCTCAGGGGGCCTGGTGGTACGAGATGAGCGGCTTCGGGCTCAACTACCGGCTGCCCGACGTGCTCTGCGCGCTCGGGGCCGCCCAGCTGCGCCGGCTGCCCGCCTTCCTCGCCCGCCGCGACGAGCTGGTGGCGCGCTATGACCAGCTGCTGTCCGGGGTGCCGGGGCTGCGGCTGCCCACCAGGCGGGCGGACGTGGAGCCCGCCTGGCACCTCTACTCGGTCCGCGTCCTGGACGGGCGACGGCGAGAGGTCTTCGACCGGCTCCGGGCGGCCGGCATCGGCGTGCAGGTGAACTACATCCCGGTCTACTGGCACCCCGTCTTCGCCGACCTGGGCTACCGGCGGGGCATGTGCCCGGTGGCCGAGGCCGCGTACGCCGAGCAGCTCTCCCTCCCGCTGTTCCCGGACATGACCGATGCCGACCAGGACCGGGTCGTCGAGGCGCTGCGCGGGGTCCTCGACCCATGAGCCCGGCTTCCGCCCCCGTCCCGTCGACCTCCCGAACCAGCCGCTCAGAAGGGAACACCGTGCCCGGAGACAGCACCTACGCCACAGCCCAGGAGGAGTTCTGGTCGGGTGAGTTCGGGGACCGGTACTCCGAGCGCAACGTCGGTGCCCGATGGGTCTCCGCGAACACGGCGCTGTTCTCGAAGGTCCTGTCCGGTCTCTCGCCGGTGAGCTCGGTGCTCGAGATCGGGGCCAACATCGGCCTCAACGTCCGCGCGCTGCAGACGCTGCTGCCCGAGGCCGAGATCGCCGGCCTGGAGATCAACGCGGGCGCCGCCGACGAGCTGGAGAAGACCGGGTGCACCGTCTTCCGCGGCTCGGCGCTCGACTTCACGCCGCCGCGGGCCTATGACTTCACCTTCACCAAGGGCGTGCTCATCCACATCGCGCCCGAGGCGCTGAACACGGTCTACGACCTGCTCTACAACGCCTCGAACCGGTACGTCTTCGTCGCGGAGTACTACAACCCGCGCCCGGAGACGATCGTGTACCACGGCGAGCAGGACCGGCTGTTCAAGCGCGACTGGGCCGGTGACCTGCTCGACCGGTTCCCCGACCTCCGCCTCGTGGACACGGGCTTCGCCTACCACCGTGGCCCGTTCCCGCAGGACGACCTCACCTGGTTCACGCTGGAGAAGACGTCGTGATCACCTACTGCCGGCGGTGCGTCATGCCGTCGACCAAGCCCGACCTGCGCATCGAGGACGACGGCGTCTGCTCGGCGTGCCACAACTTCGAGCGGCGGACGAGCGTCGACTGGGATGCCCGCCGGCAGGAGTTCCTCGACGTCGTCGAGCGCTATCGCTCCAAGGACGGCAGCAGCTGGGACTGCATCGTGCCGGTCTCCGGCGGCAAGGACAGCACGGCGCAGGTGCTCAAGGTGCTGAGCCTCGGGCTCAACCCGCTGTGCGTCACCTCGACGACGTGCGACCTGTCCGACATCGGGCGGCGCAACATCGAGAACATCAAGCAGCTCGGCGTGGACTACGTCGAGGTGACGGGCAACCCCCGGGTGCGCCGCACGCTCAACCGCATCGGGCTCGAGGAAGTCGGGGACATCTCCTGGCCGGAGCACGCGTCGATCTTCACGATCCCGGTGCGCGCCGCGGTGGAGTACCGCGTCCCGCTCATCGTGTGGGGTGAGAACCCGCAGAACGAGTACGGCGGCCCGGCCGCCGCGTCGGAGAACCACGTCCTGGACCGGCGCTGGCTCGAGGAGTTCGGCGGACTGCTCGGCCTGCGCGTCAGCGACATGGCCGGGCGTCACGGGCTCCGCCAGCGCGACCTGATCCTCTACACGTACCCCTCGGACGAGCGGCTGCGCGAGGTCGGCGTGACGGGCGTCTTCCTCGGGCACTTCTTCCCGTGGGACGGGTTCACCAACGTGCTCGTCGCCCAGGGGCACGGCTTCGAGACCTACCACAAGACGGTGGAGGGCTCGGTCGTCAACTACGAGAACCTCGACAACCATCAGACCGGCATCCACGACTACTTCAAGTTCCTGAAGTTCGGGTTCGGCCGCGCGACCGACATCGCCTGCCTGCACCTGCGCCGGGGACGGCTCACCCGCGAGGAAGCGCTCGACCTCGTGAAGCTCCACGACGGCAAGTTCCCGTGGGAGTACCTCGGCAAGCCCCTGGCCGACATCCTCGAGCCGCTCGACATGAGCGTCGCCCAGTTCGCGAAGATCTGCGACCAGTTCACCAACAAGCGGCTCTTCGTCACCGAGGGCGGGCAGCTCGTGCGCGACCGGCACGGCAACCTCACGAAGGTCAACGACGACAATGTGTAGCTCCGTCGATGTTCCCTGAGTGGGCGCAGCTGTCCGAGCCCTCCGTCTTCGGCGAGCCGGCGGGGCCGAAGGTCGGGGTCATCGACTACAAGCTCAACAACCTCGCCTCGATCTGCCGACGCCTCGAGGACGCCGGGGCCGCGGGCCTGGAGGTGCTGGCCCGTCCGGAGGGGCTGGAACGCTTCAGCCACCTGGTCCTTCCGGGGGTCGGGGCGTTCGACGCGGCGATGGAGAACCTGCACGCCGCCGGCTGGCCGCAGGCCCTGCGCGAGGCCACCGGCCAGGGCAAGCCGCTGCTCGGGGTCTGCCTCGGCATGCAGCTGCTCGGCGACCGCAGCGAGGAGGGCGCACCCACTCCCGGGCTCGGCCTCGTCCCCGGGCAGGTCGTGCGGCTGACCGCGCGCTCCGGCGAGCGCGTGCCGCACGTGGGGTGGAACGAGGTGACCGCGCTCGACGACGGCGGGCTGTTCGCCGGCATCGCCCCCGGCGCCGACTTCTACTTCGTGCACAGCTTCCAGTTCGAGCCGGAGTCCGCCGCGGACCGGGCAGCCGTCACCCCGTACGCCGGGGAGGTCGTCTCCGCCGTCCGCCACGGCAGCGCGTACGGCGTGCAGTTCCACCCGGAGAAGAGCTCGGCTGCGGGCCTGCGCCTCCTGCAGAACTTCCTCGCCGTGAGAGGGCCAGATGCTGAAGGTTCGAGTGATCCCGACCCTGCTCTCGAATGGCTTCGGGCTCGTCAAGGGTGAGGCGTTCGCCAGCTGGCGCACGGTCGGGACGCTCGTCCCTGCCGTGCGGGTGTTCAACTCCCGCGACGTCGACGAGCTGCTCATCGTCGACGTCGCGGCCCGTCGGGAGGAGCGTTCGGTCGACCTCGACACGGCGGCGGAGGCGGCCGTCCAGAGCCGTGTCCCGCTGACCGTCGGCGGCGGCGTCGACACGGTCGAGGACGTGGCCGAGCTGCTGGCCGCCGGCGCCGACAAGGTGGTCGTGAACAGCGCCGCGCTGGCCGGCCCGGGCCTCGTCGAGCAGGCCGCCCGCCGCTTCGGCAGCCAGTGCGTCGTGGTGTCGGTGGACGTCCGTGAGGTCGACGGGGCGTGGCGCTGCTTCAGCCACTCCGGCTCGAGGCCCACCGAGCGCGACCCCGTCTCCTGGGCCAGGGAGGCCGCCGACCGCGGCGCCGGCGAGATCCTCGTGACCCGGGTCGAGTACGACGGCCGCCTCACCGGCTACGACATCCCCCTCGTCGCGTCGGTGGCGCAGGCCGTGGGCGTCCCGGTCATCGCGTCCGGAGGGGCCGGGTCCTACGCCGACATGCTCGCGGCGATCCGGGAGGGGGGCGCCTCCGCCGTCGCTGCCGGAGCCATGTTCCAGTTCACCGAGCAGACCCCCGCGGAGGCCCGGGACTACCTCGCGGCGCACGGCGTCCCGGTACGCCGGGGCTCGTAGCCGGAACGCGTCAGGGGCGCTGCCGGAGCGAGGCGTAGAACTGCCGGCAGGCGTCGTACGACGGCAGCAGCCCCGCCGCCTCGGCCTCGCGCAGCGTCGGGGCCGCGGTGTCCTTCGGGGAGAGCAGCAGCTCCCCCGCCTCGGCCGGCCACTCGATCGCGAGGTCGGGGTCGAGCGGGGAGATGCCGTGCTCCCGGGTGGGGGAGTAGCCCTCGGAGCAGAGGTAGCTGACGGTCGCGTCGTCGGTCAGGGCGACGAACGCGTGGCCGAGGCCCTCGCTCAGGTAGACGGCGCGCCGGTCGACGTCGTCGAGCCGCACCGCGTCCCACGTCCCGAATGCCGGAGACCCGGTTCGGATGTCGACGACGACGTCGAGCACCGCACCACGCAGGCAGGTGACGTACTTCGCCTGGCTCGGTGGGACGTCGGCGAAGTGGATGCCGCGCAGGGTGCCCCGCGACGACACCGAGACGTTCGCCTGCCTCAGGTCGAGCGGGTGGCCGACCGCTTCCACGAAGCGTGCTTCGCGGAACCACTCGAGGAACACGCCGCGGTCGTCCCGGTGCTGGACCGGGGTGACCTCGTAGGCGTCGGGGACCTTGAGCTCGCGGATCTCCACGTCGCAGAACCCTAGCCGTGGCCGCGCCCGTTCAGGCGCCCAGCAGGCCCAGCAGGTAGTCGCCGTAGCCGCTCTTGCGCAGCGGCTCCGCCACCGCCCGCAGCTGGTCGTCGGAGAGCCAGCCCTCGCGCCAGGCGGCCTCCTCGATGCAGCCGATCTTCTGGCCCTGGCGCGCCTCGATCACCCGGACGAACTCGGAGGCCTGGACCATGGAGTCGAAGGTCCCGGTGTCGAGCCAGGCGGTGCCGCGCGGGAGCACGGTGACGGTCAGCGTGCCGCGCGAGAGGTACTCCTGGTTGACCGCCGTGATCTCGAGCTCGCCGCGTGCGCTGGGCTCGAGGCCGCGGGCGATACCGATCACGTCGTTGTCGTAGAAGTAGATGCCGGGGACGGCGTAGTTGCTGCGCGGGTGCGCAGGCTTCTCCTCGATGCTCACCGCCACGCCCGCGCCGTCGAACTCGACCACGCCGTAGGCCTTCGGGTCCGCGACGTGGTAGGCGAAGATGCGGCCGCCCTCGACCTCCGTGCACGCCTTCAGCTGCTCGTCGAGGCCGACGCCGTAGAAGATGTTGTCCCCGAGGACCAGCGCGACCTTCTCCTCGCCGATGAAGTCGGCGCCGATCAGGAAGGCCTGGGCGAGCCCTTCGGGGCGGGGCTGCACCGCGTACTCGAGCCGGATGCCGAGGTCCGAGCCGTCCCCGAGCAGCCGGCGGAAGCTCCCGGCGTCCTCGGGGGTGGTGATCACGAGGATCTCGCGGATCCCCGCCTGCAACAGCGTGGTCAGCGGGTAGTAGATCATCGGCTTGTCGTAGACGGGCACGAGCTGCTTGCTGATGCCCCGGGTGATCGGGTGCAGCCGCGTGCCGCTCCCGCCGGCCAGGATGATTCCGCGCACGTGGCGACCCTAGCGGCCGGCCGCTCTGCCGTTCGGGTCGTGCGGTCGAAGAGCCGCGTACGGGACAGGCCGGCGCCGGTAGGGTCGGGACCGCCCGCGCCGTGCCCGGCGACGACGGCATCGATGCGGAGGAGAAGCGTTGTCCGTACTGGTCACCGGCGGCGCCGGCTTCATCGGCTCGCACTTCGTCCGCACCCTGCTGTCGGGGGGCTACCCCGCCTTCGCGGACACCGACGTCGTCGTCCTGGACAAGCTGACGTACGCGGGCAACCGGGCGAACCTCGACCCGGTGAAGGACAGCCCGCGCCTGACCTTCGTGGAGGGCGACATCCTGGACACGAAGCTGGTGGGGGAGCTGGTGAGCGCCTCCGACGCGGTCGTCCACTTCGCCGCCGAGTCGCACGTCGACCGCTCCATCGAGGGAGCCACCGACTTCGTGATGACGAACGTCGTCGGAACCCAGACGCTGCTGGACGCCGCCCACCGGCGCGGGCTGGCCAAGTTCGTCCACGTCTCGACCGACGAGGTCTACGGCTCCATCGACGAGGGCTCCTGGCCGGAGACGCACCCGCTGGAGCCGAACTCGCCGTACTCCGCCTCGAAGGCCTCCAGCGACCTGCTCGCCCGGGCGTACGCCCGCACCCACCAGCTCGACGTCAGCATCACCCGCTGCTCGAACAACTACGGGCCGTACCAGTTCCCGGAGAAGGTCATCCCGCTGTTCGTCACCAACCTGCTCGACGGGGGGACGGTCCCGCTCTACGGCGACGGGCTCAACGTGCGCGACTGGCTGCACGTCGACGACCACTGCCGGGGGATCGCGCTCGTGCTCGAGAAGGGCCGGGCCGGCGAGGTCTACAACATCGGTGGTGGCACCGAGCTCACCAACAAGGAGCTCACCGGCCAGCTGCTGGACGCGCTCGGCGCGGGCTGGGACCGGGTCGTCCCGGTCGAGGACCGCAAGGGCCACGACCGGCGCTACTCGGTGGACATCTCGAAGATCTCGGCGGAGCTGGGCTATGCGCCCCAGGTGCCGTTCGGGCAGGGCCTGGCCGACACCGTGCAGTGGTACCGCGACAACCGCGCCTGGTGGGAGCCGCTGAAGCAGCGCGCCGCGCTGGCCCGCTGATGGGCTGGCTGGTCACCGGCGCCGGGGGCATGCTCGGCCGCGACGTCACCTCGGTGCTCACCGCCGCAGGGGAGCGGCTCGACGCGCGCGACCGGGCCGGCCTCGACGTGCTGGACGCGGACGCGGTGCAGGAGGCGGTGTCGAGCCTGGCCGGCCCGGAGGGGCCCGGGGTGGTCGTCAACTGCGCCGCGTGGACCGACGTCGACGGCGCCGAGGAGCGCGAGGACGACGCGACCCGGGTCAATGGTGAGGGCGTCGCGCTGCTCGCCGCCGCCTGCACGCAGACCGGCGCCCGGCTGCTGCACGTCTCCACCGACTACGTCTTCGCCGGCGACGCCACCCGGCCGTACCCGGAGGACGCCCCGCCCGCCCCGCTCAATGCGTACGGCCGCAGCAAGCTCGCCGGCGAGCGGGCGGTCCTGCGCCTGCACCGTGACGGGGGCTTCGTCGTCCGCACCGCCTGGCTCTACGGGCAGCACGGGCGCAGCTTCGTCGCCACGATGGCCCGGCTGGCGGCGGAGAAGGCGCCCGACGGGACGGTCGACGTGGTGCAGGACCAGCTCGGGCAGCCGACCTGGTCGCGGGACCTCGCCGAGCAGCTGGTCGCCCTCGGCCGATCGGTCGACGCGCCGCCCGGGGTCTACCACGGCACCAGCAGCGGTGAGACGACGTGGCACGGGCTGGCCCGAGCCGTGTTCGAGGAGCTGGGCCACGACCCGCAGCGGGTGCGGCCGACCACCAGCGAGGCGTTCCGGCGGCCGGCGCCGCGCCCGGCGTACAGCGTGCTCGGTCACGCCCGCTGGGAGGCGGCCGGGCTCAGCCCGATCCGAGGCTGGCGGGAGGCGCTGCGTGCGGCGCTCGAGGCGTGGCCGGGCCTGCGCTGAGCAATCCGGCCTGGACGGTTCCGGCGGCGCCGCGCTCGTCCGTCGCAGCCGAGCGGTGGCGCCGCCCGGCGAGGACGAGCCGGGTCACGACGAAGGTTGCCGGGATCGCCGGGGCCGATGCGATCAATGGCGCGAACGTCTCGTCCACCGCCAGCGCGTTCACGAGGACCAGAACCCCCGTCGTTGTGACGAGGAAGTTGGTCAAGTTGGTCAAGGGGTACAGCGCCAGCCGCCGCCAGGTCATCGGGACCCGGAACGTCAGCTTGCTGTTGAGGACGAAGGACACCAGCAGACTGATCACGAACCCGATGAGGTGCGCCGCGACGTAGCCGACCAGAGGGAGGAGGGCGAGGTAGGGACCGTAGTACGCGCCGGTGTTGACCACCCCGACCGCGCAGAAACGGAGTAAAGCTCCCCTCGACGCGGTCACGACGCCCGTCCGCTCTGCCGGTCCGCGCGATGCGGCGGGAACGGCAGCTCACCGGCGTGCGGCGGGGCGACGTTCCCCTCGCGCAGCAGGTAGGCCGGCCGCGCCTTCGCCTCGTAGTAGATGCGCCCGATGTACTCGCCCAGAATCCCGAGAGCCAGCAGTTGCAGCCCGCCGAGCATCAGCACCGCTGACACCAGGGTCAGGTAGCCGGGCTGGTCGATGCCGTACAAGGCCGCTCGCGCGAGCAGCCAGACGATGTAGGTCAGCGAGAGCAACGTGACCGCGCCGCCGAGGTGCACCAGCAGGCGGAGCGGTCGGTCGTTGAAGGAGAGGACGCCGTCCAGGCCGTAATTGACCAGCCGTCGGAAAGTCCAGCTGCTCGAGCCCGCGGTCCGCACCACGTTCTCGTACTCGACCATCACGGTCGGGAAGCCGATCCAGGAGAACAAGCCCTTGGAGAAGCGGTTACGCTCGGGCATCGCGAGCAGGGCGTCCACCGCACGGCGGCTGAGCAGGCGGAAGTCGCCGGCCCCGTCCATGAGCCGCACGTCGATGAGCCGGTTGATCAACCGGTAATAGGTCCGCGCCAGGAAGGTGCGCCGGAACGGGTCCCCCTGCCGGGTGCGTCGGGCGACGACCTGATCGAAGCCCTCGGTCATCCGGGCGAGCATCAGCGGCAGGAGCGTGGGCGGGTGTTGCAGGTCGGCGTCCATGATCAGGACTGCATCACCGGCCGCGTGCTCCAGACCGGCCAGCAGGGCGGACTCCTTGCCGAAGTTGCGGCTCAGCGACAGGTAGCGCACGCGGCTGTCCCGCCCGGCCAGCTCACGGAGAACGTCGAGCGTGCCGTCCGGGCTTCCGTCGTCGACGAAGAGCATCTCGACCTCGAGGTCGAGCGGCTCGACCTGCTCGGACAGGGCCTGGTGCAGGTGAGGGAGGGATGCCTCCTCGCGGAAGCACGGCACGACGATCGAGAGCAGCACGGCGACCTCCGGGGCTACGGCCGCTCGGCCGGGCAGGGCGTCGCGTACACGGTGCCACGGGCCGTGTGGCGCAGCACGCGCCAGGCGGCGTCGTGCGGCAGTCCCGGGTAGTCCGTTCCTTCGACGTAGTACGCGGCACAGGATCGGCTCTCGCCGGCGGGAGGCGCGGCGAAGGCGAAGAACGTGGGCGGACCGGGCTGCAGTGTCATGAAGCTCGGGTCGCACGAGCTGGGCTCGCCCGCGGTCCCGTGGCTGAAGCGGCCTTGCCAGCGACCGTCGGTCCGCAGGGTGAGCAGCTGCTGGAAGCGGATGCTGGCCTCGCACCCGTTCATCGCTATCAGCGGGCGCTCGTCGGACACCGACAGGGCGAAGTCCCTGGTCTCGACGACGAAGGCGTTGCGGAGGAGCCCGTCCCGGAGGCCGATGAACGCGACTGCCGCGGCGCAGGCGGCCGCGACCGCGGCAGCACCCCAGCGTGGCCATGCGAGCTCGCGCGGGGACGTGTGTTGGACGAGGATCAGCAGGAGCCCGGTGGCCCCCAGCCAGATGGGCGGGGCGAAGTAGTAGCTGCTGCCGGGCGACCAGGGCGTCAGAGTCGCGAGGTAGAGCAGCCCTGTGCCGAGCAGGATGTAGCCGTCGTGCAGCTGGTCGCGTCGCGCCCGGACGGCCGCCCCACCCTCGTCGCGACCTTCGCGCCGTCCCCGGGTCGCGGCGAGCGCGATCAGGGCCAGACCGGGAGCCGCGCCCCACTTCACCGTGGACTCCACGATTCGCGGGAGGTCGTCGAACGTGAACGTGTAGCCGGCGGTGTACCAGCCACTGCGCTGGAGGTACGCGCTGTACAGGATGCTTCCCAGTCCGGCAGCCGCTGTGACCGCAGCATGCAGCCAACGCCGGCGCACCGCCAGCGAGAGCGCGTAGACGAGGAGCAGCCAGGCGAAGGGCGCCTTCCAACCGGCCGCGATCACCCACGCGACGGTGCGCAGCCACGGCCGTGGGGCGAGCAGCCCGAGCGCGATGAAGGCGAGCCCCCACAGCTCCTGCAGAGAAGGGAAGAACAGCTGGTCGTACAGCGCGCGGTTGGCGAGCCCGACGGCTACCGCCGTGCCCACGGCCAGCGCCCAGCGGCCGCCGGCAAGTCGCCGGACAAGGACGGCTGGGGCCAGCAGGACCAGAAGGAAGAGGGCAAGTCGTAAAGTGCGAGCGCCGGCGACCGGGAGGGCGTAGAACCAGGGCTCGATCGCGTAGAAGCTGGGGCGGAACACGCCCGCCCCGACGTCCGCCTCCCGCATGTCCCAGCCCATCTGGAACAGCCCGAGCAGGCCGTCGGCGCTACGAGCGGCCCGCGACTGCTCGACATAGAGCGCGTCGTCGACCAGCGACCATTCCCAGGGCAGCAGCGCCCACAGCATCAGCACAGCCACCAGCCCGGCAGGCAGGAGCCAACGCGGGTGGCGGGTGCTGTCGTGCTGCGTCAGCGCCGACGACCCGCTGGTCGTCGCGCTCGAGCCGGTGGGGGGAGGTGCTGCGCGGGGGTGCTGCCCGGTCACGCCTGGCCGTTGCGGAGCTTGCGCACCTCTCGCCCCGCCTGCAGGAGGAAGAGCGCGTTGCCCAGCAGGTAGCGCTTCCACAGCCGGCGAGGCTCGGAGACGAGCCGGTGGACCCACTCGAACCCGGTCCCGTGGAGCGCGGCCGGAGCCTCCTTCTTGTGGCCCGACAGGAAGTCGAAAGCGGCACCGACCCCGACCATCGTCACGCTCACGTGGTCGACCAGTTGCGCGATGAGCTGGTCCTGACGGGGTGTGCCGAGGCCGACCCACACCAGGTCCGGTGCGGCCTCCTCGATCAGCTGGGCGTACTCCAGCACGTCGTCGTGGGTCGGGTCCCGGAAGGGCGGGGCCAGCGAGCCGGCGACGACGGCGTCGGGGTAGTCGGTCTTGATCGCGCGCTCGAGGTCGGCGAGCACCTCGGGAGAGCCGCCCAGCAGGTAGTGGCGGAGCCCGGGCCGGCTGAGCACGGCCTGCATGAGTGCCGGACCCCGGACCGGCCCCTTCGCCCGGGACTTGCTGATCACGCGGTGAAACCACGCCACCGGTGTGCCGTCGGGGAAGTTGACCGACTGGTGGTTCAGCACCTCCCGGTAGCCGGTCCGGCGCAGGACCAAGCTCAAGACGTACGCGTTGCACATGTGCACCGCGAGCGGCGTGTGCGCACGTGCCGCCCACTCGACGAAGGCCGCCGCCTCGGTGACGTCGGCGTCGTAAAGCTTGACGTCCGCGAAGCCGAAAGAGGTGAAGCGGTCCAGCGCAGCGAGCTCACCCGTCCGCGGACGGCTCACGGTGAGGCCTGCCTCACAGGTGCAGTCGTGAACGGAGGTCATCGGACCGAGACTACCGGAGCGCGATCGGCTGGCTTCACGCCGTGGCTGGGGGTGACTAGGACCCACCGGGTGAAGTACGGCGCTCATGTACCGGGCTCCCTCATTCAGCAGGGCCCACAGGCAACCGCGTCCGCATCCGCTCACCGGCGCGGACGTGACCGCCGCAGGCGCCCGCGTCAGCTTCGTCAGACTGGAGATGCCCCAGGCCCGACCGGGGGTTCAGTGGTGCCGCAACTTTTTTTCGCCCGCGTCCCGCGAGGCGGCGTGTCGCCGTGCGCTTGTGTGCCTTCGATGCTGGTGGACGGCCGAGCCGTGGAATACTGAGTCGCCCGTCGGCCCTGTGAGCCGCTGATCCCGCCGAGACCTCGAGGCTGCCTTTTCCATGACGAAGTCCGCGCTCATCACCGGTGTCACTGGTCAGGACGGCTCGTACCTCGCCGAGTTGCTGCTCGACAAGGGCTACGAGGTGCACGGGGTCATCCGCCGGGCGTCCACCTTCAACACCGACCGTATCGACCACATCTACCAGGACCCGCACGACCCGGACCAGCGCCTGGTGCTGCACCACGGGGACCTGTCGGACGCGACGATGCTGGTCAACCTCATGCGCGACGTTCAGCCGGACGAGGTCTACCACCTCGGCGCGCAGTCGCACGTGAAGGTCTCGTTCGAGATGCCGGAGTACACCGGCGACGTCACGGGGCTCGGGACGATCCGTCTGCTCGAGGCGATCCGGGCTTCGGGAGTGGACACCCGCTTCTACCAGGCGTCGAGCTCGGAGATGTTCGGCTCGACGCCCCCGCCGCAGAACGAGCAGACCCCGTTCCACCCGCGGTCGCCCTACGGCGCGGCCAAGGTCTACGCCTACTGGGCCACGGTGAACTACCGCGAGGCGTACGGGATGCACGCGACCAACGGCATCCTGTTCAACCACGAGTCGCCGCGCCGGGGTGAGACCTTCGTCACTCGCAAGATCACTCGCGCCGTGGCCCGGATCGCTGCAGGGCTGCAGGACTACCTCTACCTGGGCAACCTCGACGCCGTGCGCGACTGGGGCTACGCCAAGGAGTACGTCGAGGCGCAGTGGCTCATGCTGCAGCAGCCGCAGGGCGACGACTACGTCGTGGCCACGGGCAAGGCCGGCACGGTCCGCGACTTCTGCCAGGTGGCGTTCGCCCGCGCGGACCTCGATTGGGAGAAGCACGTCCGCACCGACGCCCGGTACGAGCGCCCCTCCGAGGTCGACGCCCTCATCGGGGACCCGGCCAAGTGCCGCGAGGTGCTGGGCTGGGAGCCGAAGACGGACTGGCGGGCGCTCGCTGAGCTGATGGTCGACGCAGACCGGCAGCTTCTCGAGGACCAGCTCTCGGGCAAGCTCGCGCGCGCCAGCCGCTGAGCGGCTTGCACCGGCGAGCCCCCGCGGGGCCATGACCGTCCCGGGCTCGCCTGTCACCGAGGAGCCCCTGACCGCCGAGGCCGAGGCGGCCGCGCTGGGCAAGGAGCGTTGGCGGCGCATCGGGTTGGCGGTCGTCGGCGCGGCCGGCTTCCGTCTGGTCACCGTCGCCGGATCCCTGGTCACGGTCCCCTTCATCCACAACGTCCTGGACAGCGAGGGGTACGCGCTCTTCGTCCTGGTGACGCAGCTCGCGACGCTGCTCGTCTTCTCCGACCTCGGCCTGGGCAACGGACTCGTCTCGCCGCTCGCACGGGCGCAGGCGCAGGGGGACAGGGAACAAGTTCGGCGCCTGGTGTCGACGGCCTGGTTCCTCCTGCTCGCCGTGGCGGCAGCCCTCGCCCTCCTGCTCGCCCTGGTGTTCCCGCACGTGGACTGGGGTGGCCTGTTGGGGGCGGAAGGCCCCGCGCGGGACGATGCGGCGCGTGCTGTCGCGGTCTTCGCGGCGCTGTTCCTGACGGCCATCCCGCTGGCACTCGCGCAGAAGGTGCACCTGGCGCTGCAGGAGGGCCTTCAGGCCAACCTGTGGCAGCTCGCCGGGGCACTGTTGGGCATCGCGCTGACGGTCGGCTGCATCGTCAACTCGGCCTCGGTGGTCGGCTTCGTGGCCGCCGCGTTCGCTGGACAGACGTTCTCCGCAGCGGCCAACTGCCTCTGGCTGTGGACGCGCCGGCCGTGGCTCCGGCCCGCGCTGCGACTGGTGCGACGCGAGACGCTGGGCTTCCTCGGGCGGTCCGGAGCCCTGTTCCTCGTTCTCGGGTCTGCGGCCGCCGTGGCCTACCAGACCGATGCGCTGGTGATCTCCCACCTGCTCGGCGCAGAGCAGGTCACGCAGTACAACTTCACGCAGCGCGTGTTCAACCTGCCCTACATGGTCGTCGCGTTCGTGATGACACCGCTGTGGCCTGCCTTCGGCGACGCGCTCGCTCGTGCTGACCTCGCCTGGGCGCGCGGCACCCTGCGCAAGGCCATCCTGCTCGGGGCCGTGGTGAACGTTCCTGCGGCCGTCCTGCTTTTCCTCGCCGGAGCGCCCTTGATCCGGGCTTGGACCGCGGAGGACCCGGTCTCGGTCCCCACCAGCCTGCTGCTGGCCTTCGCGGTCTGGACGTTGGTCACCACGTTCCAGGGTCCGTACGCGATGCTGCTGAACGGCGCCCACGTCGTCCGGTTCCAGGTGGTCTGCTCGGTGCTCATGGCCGCCGCGAACGTCGGGCTGTCGATCGCCCTGACCCGAGCGCTAGGCGTCGCCGGACCCGTCTGGGGCACGGTGATAGCTCAGCTCGTGTTCATCACCGTGCCGTCAGCGGTGTACGTCCGGCGCCGGCTGTGGTCCCCTGTGTCTCCGGCTCAAAGCGCCGCGTAGCGGTCCAACTGCTCGTCGACCAGGGCTCGGGCCGGTTCTCCGTCGCGGTAGCGCCGGGTGAACTCCACGGTCCACTCCACGGCCTGCTGCACGTCCAGCCGGGGACGCCAGCCCAGACGGGCGATCGCCAGCGCGGGGTCCAGCATGAGCAGGCCTGCCTCGTGCGGGTTGTCCTGCCCCGGAGGCACGTGCCAGGAGGCCCCGTCCCCCCACACGCGAGCTGCGAGGTCCGCGACCTCCGCGACGGTCCGCAGCCCGTCGTTGAGCGGGCCGAAGTTCCAGGCCCCGCTCGACCGGCCGGCGAGCAGGTTCTCGGCGAGCACGAGGTAACCGGCCAGGGGCTCGACGACGTGCTGCCACGGGCGGACGGCCTGAGGAAAGCGCAGGACGGCCGCCTCCCCGGACGCGAAAGCGTCCAGGAGGTTGGGCAGCAGGCGGTCGGGGGACACGTCTCCGCCGCCGATAACGTTTCCAGCCCGAGCGGTGGCAACGGCGATGTCGGGGCGCGGGAAGGAGTGGGCCAGAGATGCGGTCACGATCTCCGCGCAGGCCTTGCTGGCGCTGTAGGGGTCGTCCCCGCCGAGCGGGTCCGACTCCCGGTAGCCCCACACCTGCTCCACGTTGCGGTAGACCTTGTCCGTGGTCACGACCACGAGAGCCCGCACGGAGGGGGTCTCCTGCGCGGCGCGCACGACGTGAGCCGTCCCCATCACGTTGGTCGCGAACGTCTCGAGCGGCTCCCGGTACGACGCGCGCACCAGCGGCTGGGCCGCGAGGTGCAGCACCACGTCGGGCCGGGTCTCGTCCAACACCCGGCGGACCGCCGCCTCGTCGCGCACGTCGACCCGGGCATCCGTCCGCACCGAACCCGCCAGGCCGGCCGCCTCGTAGAGGGCACCCGGCTCGGGGTCGAGGGCGAGGCCGTGCACGAGTGCACCGCAGCGCTCCAGCCACCGCGTCAGCCACGCGCCCTTGAAGCCCGTGTGCCCCGTGAGCAGGACGTCCAGGCCGCTCAGACCGGATCCGGGCAGGCTCACAGCATCCCCTTCGCCTTGCGCCGCCCGCTGGCGACGAGCTCGCGCACGGACAGCCGGCCGCCCGGGTGCAGGGCGTCCTCCGGGACGCCCTGCCGGCGCAGCATGGCCGAGCGGTGGCTCACCCGCCGCTGCACCTCGGTGGGCACGGTCGCCCCGGCGGCGCCTGCCAGGGCCATCAACGAGGAGTCGTAGCAGGCGCGCAGCATCCGCGCGCCCTCGTCCACCGAGATCGAGCCGTGCTTGGCGTCGAAGTGGGCGAGCGGCACGGGCAGGTGCTCCCCGCGCCCACCGGTCAGCACGCCCCAGTAGAACAGCGCGACGTCAGGGCCGATCGCCTTGCGCGTGCACGGCCCGGGGAGCGCCTGGGCCAGGCCGGCCAGCGCGTCCGACCGGCGCACCAGCCCGGCCGCCGGTGAGAAGGGCAGCACCTCGTCCGGGCTGATCAACCCGCAGAGCACGTCCTTCGCGCCGAAGGAGTGGCGCCGGCCGGAGTACGCGACCCGCTCCCCGTCCGGCCCGTGGACGAGCGCCTGGCACGTCACGGTGACCGCACCGTCCCTGGTCAGGTCCAGCAGCGAGCGCACGGCCGACGGCTCGAGCCAGTCGTCGGACCAGAGGACCTTCGTCCAGGGGCCCCGGGACAGCTCGATGCCCCGGCGCCAGTTCTCCACGGGGCCGACGTTCTCGTCCCACCGGCGGTAGACGAGACCGGGGACGTCGCGACGCGCCTCCTCGATGACGGCCTCGGTGTCGTCGGAGCTGGCGTTGTCGACGACGACGATCTCGACGCCACCCGCGACGTCCTGGCCTGCGGCGGAGTCGATGGCCCGGCGCAGCGTGCGCGCACGGTTGTAGGTCGGGATGACGACCGAGACGAGGGGTCCGGTCATACGGCTCCACCTACCACGCGGCCGGCCCACTCCACGAGCTCGGGCAAGCCCTTGTCCAGCCCGATCTGCGGCCGCCAGCCGAGCAGCTCGTCCAGCTCGCGCACGTCGGCGATGAAGACCTTCTGGTCGGCCGGCCGGCCGGGCCCGCGCTCGTAGTCCGGCCGGTTCCCCGTGAGCTCGGCGAGCTGGTCGAACAGCTCGAGGAGGGAGGCGCTGTTGGAGGGCCCGCCCCCGATGTTGACCGCCCGCCCGCGTACGGCGTCCGGAGCGGCGACGGCGGCGCGGAACGCCCGGTAGAGGTCGTCCACGTGCAGGAGGTCGCGGACCTGCTTGCCGGTCCCGCTGATCCGGTAGCTCTCGTTCGCGCTGAAGCGCTCGGCGAAGAAGGCCGCCCAGCCCTGGTCCTCGGTGGAGAACTGCCGGCCGCCGTAGACGCTGCTCTGGCGGAAGGAGACGCTGCGCAGGTCGTGGAAGTGCGCCCAGTCGACGACGAACTGGTCCGCCGCGCCCTTGCTGCAGCCGTAGCCGCCGTGCAGCCGCAGCGGCAGCGTCGACGGCACGCCGTGGGGGTAGTCCCGCAGCACGTAGCGGGTCTCCGTCTCCTCCACCGCGAGCTCGTCGAGGTCGCCGTACACCTTGTTCGTGGAGCTGTAGACCACCACGGCCTGGGGTGCGAAGTCGCGGACGGCCTCGAGGACGTTGAAGGTGCCGACGGTGTTGGCCTCGAAGTCGTAGCGCGGGTCGCGCAGGCTGGCGACGAAGGACACCTGCCCCGCGAGGTGCAGGACCGCTCCGGCGTCCGAGTGCGTGCGCAGCAGGCTGCGGACCGCCTCCAGATCGCGGATGTCGGCGACGACGACCTCGAGCCCGAGCTCGTCGCGCAGGAACGAGAGGTTCCGGTGCACGCGGGGGCGGGCCAGGTTGTCGACGACCACGACCTCCTCGCCGTCGGCCGCGAGCCGCTCGGCGACGTTGGTGCCGATGAAGCCGCAGCCTCCGGTGACGACCCACTTCATGCGCTGGATTCCTTCTCTGGGGTGTCGAGCTGGCCGGCCTTCAGCGCGGCCAGGAGGGCATCGCTCGCGGTGCGCTCTGCCGTGAACCCGAGCATCCTCGCAGCCGGGCCCGGGTCGGCGACGAGGTCCCCGCTCCAGCCCGGCGCCGGGCCCTGGGACGGCACCCACCCGTGGCCCGTGCCCAGGACGCCCCGGACCAGGTCGACGAGCTCGGCCATCGTGAGGCTGCTCCCGGTGCCGATCTCGAGCGGCTCGGCCGGTGCGGTCTCGGAGGCCACCGCGAGCGCGACCGCGCGTCCGATGTCGGCGGCGTGCACGAGGTCGCGCCGCACGTACGGGGTGCGCAGCTCGAAGGGCGCGCCGGCGCGCAGCCGCGCGGCCACCCGCTCGACCAGGCTGGGCGTGCGCCCGCTCCCGCCCACCACGAGGTGCGGCCAAAGCTCGATGAGGTCGAGGTCCGCGCGCTGCGCGCGCAATGCCCGCGCCGCGGTCAGCTTGCTCGCGACGTAGGGGTCGCCGGTGGTGGCGAGCGGCGTCCGCTCCAGCACCGTCCCGATGTGAACCAGCCGCGCCCCGGACCGCCGGGCGTGCGCCGCCGCCGCGAGGGCCACGTCGACGTTCGCCGCCTGTAGGGCGTCGCCGGAGCCGCGGGCGTCCGACGACATGCCCGCGCCCACGGCATTGACGACGGCCACCCAACCGCGCTCGGGCCAGGCTTCGTCCCGGCCGGGCATGCTGACGGCGTAGCCGGCCGCGCGGAGAGCTTCGGCGGCCGCGCCGCCGATCCGACCCGACGCGCCCAGGACGAGGACGTCCCGGCTCACCAGGTCTTCCAGGGAGCCTTACCCGAGTCCCAGAGCTCCTCGAGCAGCATGCGCTCGCGCAGCGTGTCCATGGGCTGCCAGAAGCCCTCGTGGCGGTACGCCATGAGCTGGCCCTCGGCGGCGATCGCCTCCAGCGGCTCGCGCTCGAAGACGTCACCGTCGCCGCGGATGTAGTCGAGCACCTTGCGGTCCAGGACGAAGAAGCCCCCGTTGATCCAGCCCTCCTCGGACTGCGGCTTCTCCCCGAACCGGGTGACCATGTCGCCGTTCTCGCCCTCGAGGTGCAGCCGCCCGAAGCGTGCCGGGGGACGGACTGCCGTCACCGTCGCGAGCTTGCCGTGGCTGCGGTGATAGGCGATCAGCGCGCTGATGTCGACGTCCGCGACGCCGTCACCGTAGGTCGCGAGGAAGAGGTCGTCGGTGACGTGGGCAGCCGCGCGCTTGATGCGGCCTCCTGTCTCGGTGCGCTCGCCGGTGTCGACCGCCGCGACCCGCCAGTCCGCGACCGCGGACTCGTCGAGCATCTCGACGCTGCCCTCCGCGGTGCCCACGCGGAAGCTGGAGGACATCACCTTGAAGTTCAGGAGGTACTCCTTCACCACCTCGCCGCGGTAGCCGAGGGCGATGACGAAGTCGCGGACGCCGTGAGAGGCGTAGATGTTCATGATGTGCCAGAGCATGGGCCGCCCGCCGACGGTCACCATGGGCTTCGGGCGGGTGCCGGTCTCTTCGCTGAGCCGGGTGCCCAGCCCTCCGGCCAGGATGATCGCCTGCACGTGGTCCTCCCCGGCGCTGCCGCCGCAGTCTGCGCCGGGGCCGTGCGGCCCGGGCTCTCGTGGAACGTAGCGGGTGTCGCGCGGTCAGGCCGCGTCGAGCTCCTTCAGCGCGCGAGCCGGGTCGGCGACGAACTCGCGGATGCTGTCCGCGATGAAGTCGAGCATCGGCTCGGTGAGGCCCGGGTAGACGCCCACCCAGAAGGTGTGCTCCATGACGATGTCGGTGTTGGTCAGCTCGCCGACGACGCGGAAGTCGACGTTGCGGTAGGCCGGCTGCCGCAGCAGGTTGCCGGCGAACATGAGCCGCGTGCCGATCTTGCGGTGGTCCAGGAAGCGCAGCAGGTCACGGCGGTCGATGCCGGCCGAGGGGTCCAGAGTGATCGGGAATCCGAACCAGCTGGGGTCGGACTTGGGAGTCGCCTGCGGCAGGATGAGGGCCTCGACGTCGGAGAGCCGCGCCGTGAGGTGGGCGAAGTTGTGGCGGCGCGCCGCCACGAACTCATCGACCTTCGTCAGCTGGGTCACCCCCAGCGCGGCCTGCATGTCGGTCGCCTTCAGGTTGTAGCCGATGTGGCTGTAGATGTACTTGTGGTCGTACCCGAAGGGCAGATCGCCGAGCTGCCACCCGAAACGCTTCATGCAGGTGTTGTCGTGGCCGGTCTCGCAGTAGCAGTCCCGGCCCCAGTCGCGGAAGGACTCCGCGACCTTCTTGATCGAGGGCTTCTTGATCAGGACCGCGCCGCCCTCGCCCGTGGTGATGTGGTGCGCGGGGTAGAAGCTGAGCGTGGCCAGGTCACCGAAGGTGCCGACCCGCTGCCCGTCGTAGGTGCCGCCGAGCGCGTCGCACGAGTCCTCGATCAGCCACAGGTCGTGCTGCTCGCAGAGCTCACGGACGACACCCAGGTCGAACGGGTTGCCCAGCGTGTGCGCCATCATGATCGCCTTGGTGCGCGGCCCGACGGCCTCGCGCAACCGGTCGGCGTTCGCGTCGTACGTCCCGAGGTCGACGTCCACGACCACCGGTCGAAGCCCGTTCTGCAGGATCGGGTTGACCGTCGTGGGGAACCCCATGGCCACGGTCAGCACCTCGTCGCCGGGCTTGAGGTGCCGCGGCCCGACCTTGGGGCTGGTCAGCGTGGTGAGCGCGACGAGGTTGGCGGACGAGCCGCTGTTGACCATCAGCGCGTGCCGGACGCCGACGTAGCGCGCGAGGGCGCGCTCGAAGTCGGTGTGGAAGCGGCCTGCGGTCAGCCAGCCGTCCAGCGAGCTGTCGACCAGGGAGACGAAGTCGTCCGGGCGCAGCACCTTGCCCGACACCGGGACCGGGGAGACGCCCGGCACGAACTCCGCCGGCGCGAGCGATCGCTCCGAGAACTGTCGGACGAGATCCAGGATCTGCGAGCGAAGGTCGTCGATCTCGGGCTCGTCGGTCGTCGGACCGGGCACCTGCGACACGGACATCCTCGGGGTTTGCGGGCGTGGGGCGCCTGCCAGAATACAGAAGCAAGGCACGCCCGGTTTGTCCGCGCCCACGTGCCACCGCCAGGCTGCCCGCGGCGCGCCCTTAGGGTCGTGCCCGTGAGCCGCGCCCTGCCTCGTCGCCCCGTCGCCGCCGAACGACCCGAGCAGGCTGCCGTCCGGGCCGGCGCCTGGCGCACCCAGGGGACGGGCCGATGAGCAGCGGGGCGGAGCGCCCTGCCCTCGTCCTGGCCAGCAACGTCGGTGGCGGGATCGCGCGGCACCTGCAGATCACGGGCCTGTTCGTGCCGCTGGAGGTCGTCGAGCTGCCGGAGTCCCTCGCGCTGCCGGAGAAGGTCCGCCGGGCGCGCCGGGAGCTGGCCCAGCGCGGCGCGCCGGTGGTGGTCACCCACGGGGTCGCAGCGGCGCTGGCGGTCCGGCTGCGCGGCCGCGCGCTGCGCCACGTGGCGCACGTCGAGTTCTGGCACGGCGACCCCTTCTTCGGGTCGCCACGCCGTAGAGCCGCGTACGAGGCTCTTTCACGGGTCGGCCGGTCCCCCAGCACCCAGGTCTTCACCCACGAGTGGCTCGCGGAGGAGTACGCGGAGGCCGGCGCCCTCCGCGTCGTCCTGCCGAACGCGGTCCCGGACCCGGGCCTGCCGCCGGTCAGTCCTCCGGGGGAGGGTGCGCGGCGGGCGGTGTTCCTCGGGCGGTTGTCGGCGGAGAAGGGCTACACCGACCTGCTCGCCGCCTGGCCCGCCGACTCGGCCGACCGCGGCTGGTCGCTGGAGGTCCTGGGCGAGGGGCCGCTCGCCACGCTCGCGGTGCCGCCGGGCGTGACCCTGCGCGGCAACATCGCCGAGCCGCTGGCCGAGCTGGCCGCTGCGGACGTCGTCGTGATCCCGAGCTGGACCGAGACCGGGCCCTACGTCGCGCTCGAGGCGGCCGCCGTGGGACGTCCCATCATCGCGACCCGGGTGGGAGACATGCCCGCCATGGTCGACGGGTCCGGATGCGGGTGGCTGGTGGCCGCACGTGACGTCCCCGCACTGGAAGCCGCCTTGCGCCAGGCCCAGGAGGCGCCCCGGGCGGAGCTCGACGACAGGGGTGAGCGGGGACGGGCATGGCTGGCCCGCGAGCGCCCGATCGAGCGCTGGGCGGAGCGGGTCCGCGGGCTCTACGCCGAGCGGGGGCCCGCACGCCCGACCGTAGCGGTCGTCGTGCCTACTCTCGGCCAGCGTCCGGACTACCTCGCCCGGACGCTCGCGTCCCTGGCCGCGCAGGACGAGGTCGAGCTGCGCGTGACGGTCGTGGCCCCCGCGGACGCGCACGCGGCGGCTGAGCAGGCGACGAGCGCCGGCTTCGAGTTCCTGGCGCAGACCGGGCGTGGCATGAGCCAGGCGATCAACCAGGGCTGGCGCGAGGGCGCCGGGAGTGACGCCGAGTTCTGGGGCTGGCTCGGAGACGACGATCTGTTGACCCCGGGGAGCCTGCGAGCGGCGACCGCTGCGCTGCGCGCGCGGCCACGGGCGTCGTTCGTCTTCGGCCGCTGCGACTACATCGACGAGGCGGGCGAGGTGCTCTTCGAGGCCCGGCCGGGCCCGCTGGCGGGCCGCCTGCTGCGGTGGGGGCCGGATCTCGTCCCGCAGCCGGGCTCGCTGGCCCGGGCGGAGGCGGTCCGTCGCGTCGGGTGGATCGACGAGTCGTTGCGGTACGCCATGGACCTCGACCTGTTCCTCCGTCTGAAGGACGTCGGACCGGTGGCCTACGTGCCCCGCGTGCTCGCGGCCTTCCGCTGGCACTCCGGCTCGACCACCGTCGCCGGCCAGGACGCGTCCGCCGCCGAGGCCCGCGAGGTGCGGCGCCGGACCTGGACCGGACGGCGGCGCCTGGGCACGGTGCTCGAGCCGCTGGCGATGCAGGCGGGCCGGGTGCTGCACAAGGCCCAGCGCCGGTCGGGCTGAGGGCGGGCGGCGCTCAGGCGCGCCGCGGGCCGGTGAGCTCGACGCAGAGCCGGCCGACCGCCCAGAAGATCGGGACCGCGCCGAACGGCGACTCCAGGATCACGCCGACCAGGCTGGCGACCAGCAGCGACGCGGGGATGGTCACGAGCAGCACGCTCGGGGTGTCGGTGGTCGACGCCCGTAGCAGCCGCCAGGCCCCGCGGCCGGCCTGCACGAGTACCCAGGCGAGCAGCCCGATGCCCACGAGGCCGAGGCGGGCGTACGTGTTGATCAGGGAGTTGTGGGCGGCGCGCACGTCGGTGTAGAACCCGCCGAAGTGGACGCGGGCGCCGGACTTCACGAGAAAGTCCGGTCCGAACCCGACGCCCGCGACCAAGCGGGCGGGCTCCGCGGAGGTGTAGTCGAGCACGTCGCGCCACGCGAGCTCGCGGGCAGAGGTGGTGCCGGCGGAGCTGTTGCGGGACTCGGCGTCGCCACCGGTGAGCCGCTGGTAGACGTTCGTGCTCGGGACGACGACCGCGGCCGCCGCGACGAGCGCCAGCACGGCGGGCACGAGCACGCGAGGTGGGATGCGTCCGAGCACGTGCAGGTTCATCACCAGGACGACCAGCAGGACCGTGATCAGGGAGAGCAGGGCCCCGCGGTTGCCGATCTCGAAGATGACGAACGACGGCCACAGCAGCAGGACGAGCCCGAGCAGGCGCCGCCACGGGGAGCCGTGCGAGAGCAGCAGGTGCAGGCCCAGGGCAGCCAGCAGCGCGAGCACTGCCCCGTCGAAGTCGGAGCGGATCTCGAACGTGTTGGTGCGCTCGCCAAGGGTGGTCGTCCAGGGGCGGAGGGTCTCCGGGCGGTAGAAGGCGATGGTGACCCAGGCTGCGTGCACGAACAGTCCGCCGCCGAGCACGGCCGCGGAGCGCCGCCACGCGGCGCGGTCGGCCTGCACGACGGCTGCCAGGGCGATCCCCGCGTACACGAAGGGTGCGACGTCGCGCAGCACGTCGCGATCCAGGCCCTCGCTCCCGAGCAGTCGGATGAGGGCCCACCCCATGAGGGCGAGCACGGGCAGGAGCACCCGCCAAGCGGCCGCAGACGAGCGCAGGGCCGGGTGATGGCGGGCCACGAGCCAGACCGCTCCGAGCACAAGGAGACAGTCGGTGACGTAGACGGACCGGGAGTCCAGGCCCAGGTAGCTGCCCCATCGGCCGAACGCGAGCAGCCAGGTCACCACGATCGTGCCGGGCACGAGCAGCGGCGGGGGGCCGGGGCGGCGGGCATGCCGGCCGCCCTGCGGGCGGGCAGCGGCGTGGACGGTCACGAGCGCTCGTTCCGCGCTGCCGTGTACACGGCGACCAGGCTCTCGGTCACGACGCTCGGGTGGTACCTCGTCAGGTAGCGGGCCCGAGCGGCCGCACCTCGCCGAGTGAGCCCCTCCCGATCGCGTGCCAGCGCCACGAGCCCGTCAGCCAAGCCGTCCACCGACGGTGGCACCACGAGGCCCACCTCGTCGTCGACGACTCCCGGCAGGCCACCCATGTCGGTGACGAGCAGGGCACGACCGGCGGCCAGTGCCTCGAGGACGACCAGCGGGAGCGCCTCGGCCCACAGCGAGGGAACCGCGAGCGCCGCGCTGGTCGCCAGGAGGTCCGCGACCGCGTCCGGCTCGACACGGCCCAGCACGTCGATGTCCGGTCTGCTCGCGGCGAGCCGGTCGACCTCGTCCCGAGCGGGGCCGTCGCCGGCGATGCGCAACCTACCGAGGCTGCCTGGCTCGAAGCGGGACCAGGCCTCGATCAGCGCCAGCACCCCCTTCTCCTCCGAGAGCCGCCCAACGAAGGCGAAGCCCTCGCCCAGCGAGCTCGCCGGGCCGGGGTCGGGTACGGAATTCGGCTTGATTGTGATCCGGGAGGCCGGGAAGCCGCTCGCCAGCAGGCTGGCCTCGATCTCGGGGGTGAGCGCGATGAAACGGTCGATGAGCTGATATGTCGAGCGGTGCCGTAGCAGGGCTGCCGCCATCACCGCGCTCTGCGCCCTGGAGTCGCGGTAACACGCGTGATGCACCCCGGGCCAGGGCGAGCGGTGGGTCAGACAGTCCCGACAGTCGTGCCCCTCGCGCTGGTAC
Source organism: Motilibacter aurantiacus (assembly GCF_011250645.1). Classification (NCBI taxonomy): domain Bacteria; kingdom Bacillati; phylum Actinomycetota; class Actinomycetes; order Motilibacterales; family Motilibacteraceae; genus Motilibacter; species Motilibacter aurantiacus. The sequence continues at coordinate 139,440 of NZ_JAANNO010000007.1, read as the reverse complement.
GTGCCCTTCATGCACGTGTGCCGGTGGTTGTGCACCGTCTGCACCACGGGCACGCCTGCCGCCCGGGCCGCGCGGACCACGTCCAAGGAGATCAAGGGGTACGGGTTGTGCAGGTGCATCACGTCGACGGGCGACTCGGCCAGCAAGTGGCGGACGTCCGCGGCCGCGCGGGGGGAGCTGACGGGCGACACGGCGGCGCGCACCTTCTCGGCAGGGGCCATCCCAGGGATCTCGTCACTCGAGCGCAGGTAGGTGACGACGTCGTGCCCTGCGGCTCGGAGCGCCCCGATCTCGAGGTCCACGACCCGGTTCTCGCCCGACGGTATCGCCGATCGGTAGTAGTTGTGGGCGACGAGGACACGCATCCGGCCGAGGCTACCGGGGTCCGGGATGGTTCTCGCCCGGCTCGCCCGAGGCGCCGGCCACTGCGACGGTGGCGGCAGGCTGCGGGTCGCGCGTGCGGCACGCAACCACGATGGACAGCGCGAGGGGCAGGACGACACCGGCCTGCTCCTGCCAGTCCAGCGGCAGGCCGACGGCGACCACGCCTCCCGCGAGTACCAGGACGGCAGCCCTCAGTGGAAGGCGCAGGGCCGATCGACGCACGGTGCCCAGGAGGCCCAGTACGGCGAGTGCGAGGGCACCGGCGTAGGCGAGGGTCCCGGTTGCTCCCAGGTCCCCCCACAGGCCGAGCAGACTGCTCTGCGCGTCCTCGAACTGGAGCCGGGACTCCCTGCCGACCAGCTGCACGGCGAGGTCCGAAGGCGCGGGCAGCCCCACGCCGCTCGCCGGTCCTTGCGCCAGCACCTGGGCGGCGTGACTGACCGAGTTGCCCGGGCCGAGGCCGAACAGGAAGCTCGTCGGCGACTCGGTCGTGCCCTCCCGAACCGCGGTCGCGGCGTCGCGAAGGGTGGGGTAGCCGGCGGTCTCGGGCGTCTCCTTGCCGGCACTGAACTGCTCGATCTCGTTGGCGTGACCCACGAAGACGTCCCAGGTGCCCTGCACGGAGGGGTTCCACACGAGGCCGGCCGCGATCACGGCGACCGCAGCGACTCCCACGGCCCATTCGGACAAGCGCTCCGCGGTGACCGGTCGAGGCTCGCGGCGGGTGCGGCGTGCAGCGCGGGCGCGCACGAGGGCGGCCAGCGGGAGGAGGGCGAGCGCCGCGGGCAACCAGAGCAGCAGGGCGGTCTTGGCCTCGGAGTAGACCGCGAGGATGGAGACGCTGACCAGCCAGAGATAGCGGTAGCGATGCCGCTCGACGAGGGCGAGGACGAGCGCAGCCGGCATCGCGAAGGCGGGCCAGAAATTGTGCGAGGTCGTACCGTCGACCAGGTCAGCCGCGAAGGGGGCTTTCGCCGCCACGTCGTTCTCCACGTACTGCACGAGGCAGACGACGATCTGCAGCAGCACCATCACCCGCAGGGCCATGACGTCGGCGCGGCCACCGACGTGGCGAGCGGCGTGGAACGCGACGTAGAGCGCCAGGGGGAAGAGCAGGACTGAGGAGTACGCCAGCCCGAAACCGGCCCAGTTGTGCGGGCTGCCGAGCACCCAGGAACTGGCAGCGGCGGCGCAGGCGACGAGCACGACAACGGTCAGCGCGCGTCCGAACCGGCCCGTCGTACGCCAGGTGCGCAGGGAGAGGGCAAGAGCCACGGCGGCGAGCGGTGGGACGAGGACGGCGTCCAGGTTGACCAGCGCATGGGGCAGATGCAGCAGCTCGGTGACCGGTCGGACCGTCACGGTCAGCAGGGACAGCGCGATGAGGCCCGCGTAGGCCAGCCGCGGGAGCAAGCCGGCTCTGGGTGCCGACCCGGGCTCGCTCGGGAGCGGCTCCTCCCGCGCGGTCGTCGGCTCGTCGGGCGCGGTCGCGGCCCCCCGCTGGAGCATGTCCCTCCCGGTGGCGACGGAACGGCGACCGGCGCACGGTCCACGGCCTGAGCGTTGCCCGGAGGCCCCGCACAACCGCGGACGCGGGGCGCTGCCGCCAGTACGCTGGAAAGAATACGTGCGCGGGTGCTGTTGTCGCGCATGCACAGGTCGATGCGGAGGAGACAGTTGATGGAACCGGCGGTCCAGTCCACGCTGCCCCGCAGTGCGCGCATCTACGTCGCGGGGCATCGCGGCCTCGTCGGCTCCGCGATCTACCGCCACCTGGTCGCCGAGGGCTTCAGCGACGTGGTCAGCCGCAGCTCCAAGGAGCTGGACCTGCGCGACCGGGGGGCCGTCGACGCCTTCTTCGACGACCAGCGCCCCGACTACGTGGTCCTCGCGGCCGCGAAGGTCGGCGGCATCGTCGCGAACAACACCTACCCCGCGGACTTCCTGAGCGACAACGTCCGCATCCAGGTCAACGTGCTCGACGCCGCCGCGCGCGTCGGCGTGCGCAAGCTGCTCTTCCTCGGGTCCAGCTGCATCTACCCGAAGTTCGCCGAGCAGCCCATCCGCGAGGACTCGCTGCTGACGGGGCTGCTGGAGCCCACGAACGACGCCTACGCGATCGCGAAGATCGCGGGCGTCCTCCAGGTGCAGGCATTGCGGCGGCAGCACTCGCTGCCCTACGTGTCGGCGATGCCCACCAACCTCTACGGCCCCGGCGACAACTTCGACCTGCAGAACTCCCACGTGCTGCCCGCGCTGATCCGCAAGGTGCACGAGGCCAAGCAGCGGGGGGACAAGGAGTACGTCGTCTGGGGGACGGGGACCCCGCGCCGGGAGTTCCTGCACACCGACGACCTGTCCCGCGCGGTCCTCACGCTGCTCGAGCGCTACGACGAGCCGGCCCCGATCAACATCGGCGTCGGGGAGGACGTCACGATCCGCGAGCTCGCCGAGACGGTGGCCGACGTGGTCGGCTTCGACGGGGAGATCGTCTTCGACACCACCAAGCCCGACGGCACGCCGCGCAAGCTGCTCGACGTGTCCCGGATCAACGCCCTCGGCTGGAAGGCGGAGATCGGTCTGCGCGACGGCATCGCGAGCACGTACCGCTGGTTCCTCGACAACGTGGACTCCGCCCGGCTGTGACCCGCTTGCGTGCCCCGGGAGCCTGACGGGAGCGGCCTGCCCTCCCGTCAGGCTCCCCGGAGCGACGGCACTGCGACCCGGTCGACGCCCTTCCGGCCGTGCCACCGCGCCAGCGTCGCCCGCGCACCCCGGCGCACCGGCCGCTCGACGAACCGCTCGGACGCCCAGGCGACCAGGACGAGGGCCGCGGCTGTGCACGTGAACCCGAGGGTCAGCCGTGTGCCGTTCGGCGACACGATCGGCAGCACCACCCACATCACGGGGATGTGGAAGAGGTAGAGGCCGTAGCTGATGTCTGCGACGAAAGCGATCGGGCGCCACGGGCCGGACGTGACGAACCGCAGCAGTGCGAGGAACAGGACGGTCGCCCACAGGGCCGCCAGCCAGCGCGGGTAGGCGCCCGAGTAGGCGTCGGCGCCGACGAAGTGCCTCTGGGACAAGGTGTAGAGGACGAGCACGGCCACGCCTGCCCCGACGGCCGGCAGCGTCGCGAGCCGGTCGGAGTGCCACAGGTAGACCCACCGGCCCAGCAGGATGACGAGCAGGTACGGCACGAGGGAGACGTTGGGAGACGCGGGCCCGAATGTCCGGTCCTCGACGAAGAGCCCCAGGGCGCTGACCGCAGCGGTGAGGGCGACGGTGATCCCGACCGGCCAGCGCCGCGCCAGCGGGAGGAAAGGCGCCGAGCAGGAAGTACCACGCGTACTCCACGTGCAGGGACCACAGCACGAACAGGACGCTGAGCCCGCCGAAGAGCACGCCGAACCCGACGGCCTCCACGGCGACGTGGGGGAAGTGCGCGTTGCCCGAGACGAATCCGAACATCGGGTACCAGCCCTTGGCCTCCCCGTGCCGAGCGACCCACAGGCCGAAGAGGACGGCTAGGGTCATGGCCGGCAGCAGCCGCGCAGCCCGCTTCACGAAGAACGTGATGCGGTCCTCGCGCTCCCCCGCCTGGGAGACGATGAAGCCGCTGACCAGGAAGAAGAGCAGCAGCCCGGCGTGGCCGCCGTTCTGGTGGTCCACATGCAGGGTCTCGACGAAGAGCTCGAGGTACGCGGACCAGGGCTTCCAGATCACCCCGCCCTGGGTGGCCGTCCACAGCCCGATGACGTGGGCGAGCAGCACCAGCACGACCGCGATTGCTCGCGCGGCGTGCACTCCGGGGACGTAGCCGTCGCGGGGTCGGGTCGACACGAGGGGACAGGGTAAGTGCCGTGATCGCCCGGCGAGGGGTACGACCGTTGCCCCGGTGCCCCACCGGTCGAGCGCTGGCCCTCTAGCTCGGCAACTAGAAACACTTATACAGTCCTCGACATGGACCCGGTCCGCAACCCGTACGCCCCTGGAGCCGGTCAGCGGCCGCCCGAGCTCGCCGGGCGCGATCGAGAGCTCGACGTGTTCGACGTGGTGCTCGAGCGCGTCGCCCGCGGCCGGCCGGAGCGCAGCCTCGTGCTGGTCGGGCTGCGCGGCGTGGGCAAGACCGTCCTGCTCAACACGCTGCGCAGCGCTGCCCTGCAGCGGCTGTGGGGCACGGGCAAGATCGAGGCGCGGCCGGGCCAGTCGATGCGCGGGCAGTTGTCGAGCGCGCTCTTCATGGCGGTTCGCGAGATCGCTCCCCGTCACCGTTCACCCGACCGGGTCGAGGAGTTCCTGTCGGTCCTCAAGGCGTTCGCGCTCAAGAGCGGCAACGGCAAGTGGCACCCGGGGATCGACGGGCTGGCGGCGCGGGGGCGAGCCGACACCGGCGATCTCGAGATCGACCTGGTGGAGCTGCTGGGTGACGCCGCGGCCGTGGCCGGCGACGTGGGCACCGGCATCGCCCTGTTCATCGACGAGATGCAGGACCTGCCGGGCGGGGACGTCGACGCGCTGTGCGGAGCGTGCCACGAGCTGAGCCAGACCGGCGGCCCGCTGGTGGTGGTGGGGGCGGGGCTGCCGCACCTTCCGGCGGTGCTCAGTGCGAGCAAGTCCTACTCCGAGCGCTTGTTCCGCTACGCGCGCATCGACCGGCTCGACCGGGACGCGGCGGACCGAGCGCTCGTCGCGCCCGCTGCTGACGAGGACGTCGAGTACTCCGAGGACGCGCTCGACGCCCTGTACGCCGCCACGGAGGGCTACCCCTACTTCGTGCAGGCCTACGGGAAAGCGGCGTGGGACGTGGCGCCGAGCTCCCCCATCACCGCGGCGGACGTTCGCGTCGGACTTCCCGAGGCGGAGCGGGAGCTCGCGGTCGGGTTCTTCGGCAGCCGCTACGAGCGTGCGACCCCGGCCGAGCGCGAGTACATGCGGACCATGGCCGAACTGGGAGGTGAGTCCGCCGACGGGCCGGTATCGACCTCTGCCGTGGCCACGGCCCTCGGCCGAAAGCCGGCGAGCCTGTCGCCGGTGCGCGACGGCCTGCTCAAGAAGGGGCTGGTCTACTCGGCGGAGCGAGGCAGCGTGTCGTTCACCGTGCCGCACTTTGGTCGGTACCTCCGCCAGCAGGGCGAGTGAGTTCGCAGCCTTCGCCCCCCGGCGGCCGGGGTCGCCCTTCTTGCGCGCTGCGTGATGACCCCGGCGTCCTGCCATAACATGCGGTGGTCCCGGCCCCCTTGCCAATCTTCCGTTCGGACGGAGTGCGCCCCGTGAAGCTGTCGATCCTCATGCCCGTGTACAACGAGGAGCGCACGCTCGCGCACGCCTTGGAGCGCGTGCTCGCGGTCGATTACGGCTGCGACATGGAGCTCGTGATCGTCAACGACGGCAGCGTGGACGGGACCGGAAAGATCCTCGACGGAATCACGGACCCGCGGGTCACCCGCCACGACCACGCCCAGAACGCGGGCAAGGGCGCCGCTATCCGAACGGCCGCGGGCCTCGCCACCGGTGATTACGTCATCATGTGCGACGCGGACCTCGAGTACGCGCCCGAGGAGATCCCCGGGCTGCTGCGCCCCGTTCTGGACAACGAGGCCTCGGTGGTCTATGGCACGCGCAGCTTCGGCAGTCACACCGCCTTCTCCTTCTGGTACGTCATGGGGAACAAGGGTGTGACGATGGCCGCCAATGTTCTTTATGACGCGTGGATCAGCGATCTCGAGACGTGCTTCAAGCTGCTGCCGCTGGACCTGTACCGCGCGCTCGACGTGCGCTCGGCGGGCTTCGGCATGGAGGCCGAGCTGACCGGCAAGCTGCTCAAGAGCGGGGTGCGCCCCTACGAGGTGCCGATCAGCTACAAAGCTCGCCGTCGCGAAGAGGGCAAGAAGCTGACCTGGAAGGACGGCGTCGAGGCGCTCTGGATCCTCGGCCGGCTCCGCGTCACCTACCGGCCGCCGGCGCCCGTCGAGCAGGCCCTCGCCGGCCGGGCGGTCTGAGCGCGTGAGTGAGTTTCAGACGCTGATCCTCGAGGACCTGTCCTCAGCCCACAACTACCGGGCCTGGCTGGCTGGCCTGGCGCAGCCCTATCTCGGGGACGATGCTCTCGAGATCGGGTCCGGGAACGGGGATTATGCCGAGGAGTGGATCCGGTCCGGCCTGCCGCGCATCACCGTGTCGGAGGCCGATCCGTCTCGCCTTGCCATGTTGAGCGAGAGGTTCGCGGGCAATCAGCGGGTCACCGTTCGTGAGCTGCAGGCGCCGGTCGTGGATACGGCCATGCACACCGCGGTCGTCGCGCTCAACGTGCTGGAGCACATCGAGGACGACACGGCGGCGCTGCGCAGCTTCGCGGGCCTGGTGAGGCCCGGGGGCAATCTCGTCTTCATCGTCCCGGCCTTCAATTTCGCCATGAGCCGTTTCGACGTGAGCATCGGCCACTACAGGCGCTACACCATCAGGATGATGAACGACGCGCTCACCGCCGCCGGCCTCGAGCCTGTGCAGGTGCGCTACGTCAACCCGGTGGGGCTCGTCGCCTGGCTGGTCATGATGAAGGCGTTGCGCGGCCGGCCGAAGGCGGGCCTGCCACTGCGGGTCTACGACGGCGCGATGGTGCCGCTGCTCCGGAAGGCGGAGCAGCGCTTCCGGCCCCCCTTCGGCCAGTCGGTCTTCGCTGTGGCGCGGCGCCCGCTCGAGCCGTAGCCGGTCGTCGCCCGGCCCATGACCGGGGCGCGTCGGAACCCGCCCCGGTCGCGGACGTCAGCGGGAGACGAGCGTCACGCCTGCACCCATGTCCCGGGCAGTCCAGCCCGTGGGCGGCGTGCACGGCCTCGTGCAGACCACGACCTCGAACCCCGCGTCCTCCCAGGCGGTCGCGGGCGTGTCCGTGATGTCGACAGGCATCATGGCCGGGTTTCCGGCCGGGCCTGCCGGCTGCAGCGCCCACCAGGGGTACTCCCAGTCGTCGAGCGCCTGAACCAGCCCGAACCTGCTCTGGCCGCTCTTGCGCAGCTGCGCGAGCGTCGTGACGTACGGCTGGAAAAGCGGCGGCCTGGCATAGAACCGCTCGGCCGTGTCGTCCCCCTGCAGCACGGACGCCGAGCCGACCAGGCTGCGGACCTGGATATTGATCGCCCACGGCAATGACGCGGCGACGAGGGCGGCGACGAGGACGCGTCGGGGCCAGCGTGGCAGCACCCCGATGGCCGCGACGGCGACGACCGGCGCGCTCAGCAAGGCGAGCGGCAGGGCGAGCCGGTTGATCCATGGCTGCCACGTCAGAACGACGCAGAAGGTCACGGTTGCGGCCGTGAGCAGACCGACGTAAACGCCGGCCTTGGCGCGCAGGTCCCGGCGGAGGAGGGTCACCGCCCCTGCGGTTGTCGTCAGGATCAGCAGCAGCGCGTTCCCCGTGATGTCCTCGCTGCGGCCGAACGGGACGTCGAACCGCGTGCCCGGGTATGTCGTCCGTGGGTCGTCCGGGTCGAGCCCGACCTTCGTCATGCCCTCTCTGATGGCCCGGCTGATGCGTCCGTTGAGGCCGGGGCGCGGTGTGCCGACGTTCACCCCAATCAGCCGGACGGCGTTCTCGACCGTGGGCACCAGTCCCGGCGAGCGGACCGTTGTCTGGTACTCCGACGGACCCAGCGGCCGGTCGAACTCAGCGGTGTTGCGGGCGAGGAAAGGGCCTGCCATCACGGCGAAGGCGACCACGATCATGAGGCCTACGGGCACCAGCCGGGCCGGGGAGAGGCGCAGCTGGCGCCACACCCAGAGCAGGCCGAACGGCGCGACGATCAGCGCAGTGGGCTTGGCCATGAAGCTGGCGGCGCCGAGGACGGCCAGCACCAGCCCGTCGGCCCACACCTGCTGCCTCGGTCGGCGCAGGCAGATGGAGACGATTGCGAGCACGATCACGCCCACCACGAGGTCGTTCTGCGTCGTCGGCGCCTGGGCCAAGGCCATCGGGGTCGTCATGACGACGAGGGCGGCGATCGCCTGGCCGCGTCCACCGAGTCCCAGCTGCCGTGCGATGAGCGAGGCGAGCATCGCGGCGCAGAGGAAGCACACCCACTGGACGAGGTTGGCGGACCTGTCGGTGCCGCTGGCCAGGACGAGATGCAGGATGCCGTACTCGCTCAGCGGCGTCGTCCACAGTTGCCGGTCGATGCCCGTCGACCAGTAGTCGAGATTGCCCTGCGCAGCCCAGTGGGCGACACGAGGCATGTGGTACGTCATCGAGTCCCAGTTGTTGGGCGGGGCGGCGATCGACACGACCAGCGTCGAGCCGGCCAGTGCGACGGCGGCGAGCGCCATGCCCATCGCGACGCGGCGCGCGCTTCGTGCTGCCCCTAGGGACCGCCTGGCCAACCGGGTCAGCTGGCCGCGGCGGCGCCAGGCGATCGTGCCGCTGACCAGGATCACGAGGGCCCAGAGGGCGGCGACCGGGAGCGGCCGGAGCCCGTTCACCAGGCTCAACAGCTCGGTGCCGACGGCCACGACAACAGCGCCGGCCGCGACCGCGAGGACGAGCCCTTCCCGCAGGGACCGGGCCAGTGCCGCGCCGGCCACCCACAGGGCCAGGCAGCCAGTGAGGACCAGGAGCGTCCCGAGCAGCGCCTGCATCACTCGGCCGGGGGCTGGAGGGACGGTCGACGGGCGGCGCGAGGCGGCTGTGGTCGGTGCACCGTCGCATCCTCGCGCACGCCTGCAAGCTCGCTCGCCCGGGCGGTCCAAACCCGAGAATGCGGTGAAGTGACCAGCGTCTCACCCGTATCCCGGACATTATGGACGGGTTGGGTGGTTACACCTAACGGTTGCTCGCTGCGACCACGCCGCGACTCACAGTGCACTGCTTCCTTCGCTCGCAAGGAGCCCCGTGACCCTCCCCTCCCTGCCGCGGCGCGCCCTGCGCCCGGCGCTCCTCACCGCATGCCTGACCGCCGGCGCGGTCCTCACCGGGTCCGCGACCGCGCTGGCCGCCTCGCCGGCCCCGCCCGAGGGCACCGTCCGCGTCCCCGCCGGCGCCGAGCCGGTGGCCGGCAGCTACATCGTCGTGCTCAAGGACGGCACGTCGGTGCCGCCGTCGGCCAGCCTGAAGACCGCCGCAGCGGTCGCCGACAAGCACGACGCGGCTCGCGCGCTCACCTTCACCTCGGCCCTGCGCGGCTTCAGCACCCACGTCTCGGCCAAGGCCGCCCGCCGGCTCGCCGCCGACCCGCGCGTCGCCTACGTCGAGCAGGACACGGTGGTGAGCGTGGCGGACACCCAGACGCCCGCCGTCTGGGGGCTGGACCGGATCGACCAGCGCAACCGCCCGCTCAGCAACTCCTACACCTACGGCACCGGCGCCTCGAACGTCACCGCGTACGTCATCGACACCGGCATCCGGACGACCCACGCCCAGTTCGGCGGCCGCGCCACGGTCGGCTACGACGCCGTCCGCGACGGACGCAACGGCCAGGACTGCAACGGCCACGGCACGCACGTCGCCGGGACCGTGGGCGGCTCGACGTACGGCGTGGCCAAGGCGGTCAGCCTGGTCGCCATCCGTGTCCTCGGCTGCGACGGCAACGGCACCAACTCCGGCGTCATCGCCGGCGTCAACTGGGTGACGGCCAACGCGGTGAAGCCGGCGGTGGCCAACATGAGCCTGGGCGGCTCGGCCTCCTCCGCGCTCGACGCGGCGGTCCGCAGCTCGATCAACGCCGGTGTCACGTACGCCCTGGCCGCCGGCAACGAGAACGTCAACGCGTGCACGACCTCGCCGGCGCGTACGGCCGAAGCGATCACCGTCGGCGCGACGACCTCGTCCGACGCGCGCGCCTCGTACTCGAACTACGGCAGCTGCCTCGACGTCTTCGCGCCCGGCAGCGGCATCCAGTCGGCGTACTACACGAGCGACACGGCCACCGCCTCGCTCTCGGGCACCTCGATGGCGTCGCCGCACGTGGCGGGCGCGGCTGCGCTCTACCTGTCGGCCAACCCGACGGCCACGCCGCAGGCGGTCCGTGACGCGCTCGTCACCGCCGCCACGCCCGCCGTCGTGACGGGTGCCGGCACCGGCTCCACCACCGCGCTGCTCTACACGGGCACGCCGGCCGCGGCGACCCCGACGGCGACCCCCACCCCGACGCCGACCCCCACCCCGACGCCGACCCCGACGCCGACGCCGACCCCGACGCCGACGCCGACCCCCACCCCGACGCCGACCCCCACCCCGACGCCGACGCCGACCCCCACGCCGACGCCGACCCCGACCCCCACGCCGACCCTGGGCTCCGGGCAGCGGTCCGTGACCAACGGCGCCCGCGTCGACATCGCGGACGCGGGCGCTCCGGCGAGCAGCCCGGTCGTCGTCCAGGGCGCGGCCGTGTCGTTCTTCCCGCTCGTCGCGGTGTCGGTCACCGTCGACCACCCGCGCGCCAGTGACCTGGTCGTCGACCTCGTCGCGCCCCACGGCTCGGCGGTCCGGCTGAAGAACGCCGGCACCTCGCTGGCCCCGAGCTACGCCCTGAGCGCGGCCGGCCTGCCGCTCAACGGCACCTGGACGCTGCGCGTGCAGGACGTCGTCGCTGGGGGCAGCGGCGCGCTCACCAGCTGGACCTGGCAGTACTGACGCTGCCGCGGCCGGGGCAACCGGCCGCACCCTGTCGCGACCCGAGCATGGGGCTCGCCGGTGACACGCCCGAGGGGCGGCCGGCGGGCCTCATGATCGTTTCCGGAGGTCCCGCCCCCGCCGGGTATCGTCGCGCGCAAGTCAGCAGCTGGAAGGCGGTCCGGTGCTCAGCGTGGTCGTCCCGGTCTTCAACGAGCGTGACGTGCTCCCGCTCTTCGTGGAGCGGGCGCGGCGCGCGCTGGACGGGCTCGACGGGGCGTACGAGGTGGTGGCCGTCGACGACGGGAGCACCGACGGGACGCGGGAGGCGCTGGCGGACGCGGCGGCGCGCTGGCCGCAGCTGCGCGTGCTCCGGCTGCGGCGCAACGCAGGGCACCAGGCCGCGATCAGCGCGGGGCTGGCGGCCACCCGCGGCGACCTGGTCGTCACCATCGACGCCGACCTGCAGGACCCGCCCGAGCTCATCGGCGACCTGGTCGCGGCGGCCGCGCGCGAGGGCGTGGACGTGGTCTACGCCGTCCGCTCCCGGCGCGATGTCGACACCGCCTTCAAGCGCGGCACCGCGCGCCTCTACTACCGCCTCATGCGCCGCATCGCGGGCAGCGACATCCAGCCCGACGCCGGCGACTACCGGCTGATGACCCGGCCGGTCGTGGACGACCTGCTCGCGCTGCCGGAGCGGGCCCCGGTCTACCGGCTGCTCGTGCCCTGGCTCGGCTACCCCAGCGCGACCGTCGCGTACGAGCGGGAGGCCCGGGCCGCCGGGCGTACCCACTATCCGCTGGGCCGCATGATCCGGCTGGGCATCGACAGCGTCACGGCGTTCACCGCGTCCCCGCTGCGCTACGCCACCTGGCTCGGCCTCGGGGTGAGCACGCTGTCCGCGCTGCTCGCGGTCTGGGCGGTCGCCGCCCGGCTCGCCGGCCACGTCGTGCCCGGCTGGACGTCCGTGCTGGTCGCGGTCCTCTTCCTCGGCTCGGTGCAGCTGCTCTGCGTGGGCCTGCTGGGGGAGTACCTCGGCCGGCTCTACGCCCAGGCGCAGGGCCGGCCCGCCTACTACGTTGAGACGGCCGGCCGACGGCCGGCTAGGGATGTCGAGGCCGATCTAGCGCGGACGCTAGAGAGCCGCAGAGAGGCTGAGAAACACCTCGAGACGCCCGGCCGGGGCTGACCCGGCGGCTGCTGCGGCCGTGCGCACGAGCGCCCGTGCCGTTTCCTGTCACCCGAGCGGGGGAAGAGAGGGCCGTACCGAGCAGGAGGGAGCACCCGGTGCTCGCGTCACCTGAGGTGGTCGCCAGTGCGATGACCCTGGTCCCGCACGCCACGACGAGTGTCGCCGCGGCGCGCGAGCGGGCCCACTCCGAGCTGCTCGCCCAGGGGCTGCCGCCCACGGTGGTCGAGGACTCCGTGCTCGTGCTCTCCGAGCTGCTCAGCAACGCCCTCAAGCACGCCCGCCCGCTGGCCGACGGCCGGATCCGCGTGACCTGGGCCCTCGCTGAGCACGGCATCGAGCTGCAGGTGACCGACGGCGGGGCGTCGACCCGCCCCCGCGTGCTCCCGCTGTCCGCGTCGGCCAACGGCGGCCGCGGGCTCGGGATCGTGCGCGATCTCTCCACCGACTGGGGCGTCGTCGAGGAAGGCGCGGAGACGACGGTCTGGGCGCGCATCGACCTCGACGACCGCGCCCTGCGGTTGCGCCCCCTGCGGCACCTGCGCAGCTGACCGGGGCGCGTTCGGCACGGCTACCCTCGGTGCCCATGCCGACCTCTCCCGCCTCCTCGCCCGACACCGACGTCCCCGTCGTCGGGCCCCGCCAGCCCTGCCCCTGCGGGAGCGGCAAGCGCTACAAGGCGTGCCACGGCAAGGCCGCGGCCCGGGAGTCCGTACGCCTCGTCACCCGCCCCTTCGAGGGGCTGGCCGGCGAGCCGGACTGGGTGGCGCTGCGCGAGGTCGTGCCCGCCGCGACCGCGCCGCTGCGGCTGGTGGACGCCCCCGAGCGTCAGGTGTCCGTGGCGACCGTGCTGCCCATGGCCTGGCCGGCGTACGTCCGGGCCGACGGGCACGTGTTCGTGGCGCTGCAGGTGCAGGGCGGCTCCGGCGACCCGAGCCGCGACGTGGCGGCCGCGCTGCTGCGCGCGCTCGAGGCCGAGCCCGGCACCCCGGTCCCGCCGGAGGGCCTGCCCGGCCCCGGCCCCCGGCTGCAGGACCTGCTGGCCGCCGACGCCCCGCTCGAGGTGACGGTCCACGAGGGGTTCGGGTTCTGGATGCCCGAGGCCGGCGAGGACGCTCCCGAGGTGGAGGCGGCGCTCTCCGGCGAGGGGCTGCGGGCCGCCGTCGACCGGGCGAACGCCGCCGCGACCCCGACCGTGCGCCTGGTGTCGGTGCAGGCGGCGTACTGGTGCCGGATGGGCGAGCGGGAGCACCTGCGCTGGGCGCTGCCGGAGGACGAGGAGGCGCTGCTCGACGGGCTCGCGCGGCTGCGCGCGGCCGGCGAGGACGGGGTCGGCACGGGGACGCGGCTGCTCGGCACGTTCCGCGCGCACGGGCTGCTGGTGCCGGTCTGGGACATCCCGCTCGGCACCGGCGCGGACGCGGTCGAGGACGAGGCCGCGGCGCTGCGTGCCCGGCTCGACGCAGCGCTGGCGTCCACCACCGCGCTCTCGGCCGCCGAGCGCAAGGCCCGCGCAGGGCTGCAGGGACGCCAGCTCACCCTGCGCTGACTCCATCGAGTTAGTGCGCTTGTACCAACATCGGCACCGCCTCGCTGGCCCGTTACCATGATGTGACTCACGTCACAGCTACGGACGGGGCGTTCGTGGAGTCGGGGCGACCGTTGGGGCGGTCTTGCTAGTAGGGTCGAGAACCGGCCCGGGCGCTGCTGCATCCCCCGTCTGCAGCGCTCGGGTCACTCCATCCCGGCTCCCGGTCAGGCTGCCCCAGCCGGCGGTTGCAGCCCCCGCGCCCCGGCCCCCGAGGTCGCCGCGCCGGCTCCCAGCGGCTCCCGCTCGACCGGGCACGACATGCAGCGCGGCCCGCCCCGGCCGCTTCCCAGCTCGCTGCCGGCGATCGCGACGACCTCGATCCCGGCCTTCTCCAGACGCGCGTTCGTCTCGGTGTTGCGCTCGTAGGCCACGCACACGCGGGGGGCGATCGCGAGCGTGTTGTTGCCGTCGTCCCACTGCTCGCGCTCGGCGACGACCGGGTGCAGGCCCGTGTCGATCACCCGCAGCCGCTCCAGCCCCATCGCGTCCGCGGCGGCCTCGAGGAACGGGCGCGGCCCCTCGACCCGCAGCGCGCCGGGCTCGTCGCCCCCGGTGACGGTGTACGCCTCCAGCGAGTGCGCGACGCCCGGGTACATCACCACGGCGTCGCGGTCGACCATCGTGCAGACCGTGTCCAGGTGCATGGTCGCCCGCCGCTGGGCGACGGGGACGGCGAGGACGGTGTGGGCCAGCCCCTGCGAGAGCAGCCGGAGGGCCAGCCGCTCGACGCCGGCCGGGGTGGTGCGCTCGCCGGTGCCGACGGCGACCACGCCCGGGCCGAGCAGCAGCACGTCCCCGCCCTCGAGCGGCTCGTCCGCCGGGTCGTAGACGTGCCGGGCGCCGGCGAAGCGGGGGTGGTGGGTGTAGAGCACCCGGGTGAGCGTCGTCTCACGCGCCCGGGCGGGCATGGCGAGCCGCGTCACCGCCACCCGGTCCCCGACCCACACGCTGGAGTCGCGGGTGAAGAGCAGGTTCGGCAGCGGGGCCAGGACGAAGTCGTGCGGCTCCAGGAGCCGTGCCACCAGGCCGGTCCCGGCCGGCACCTCCTCCGCGAGCAGGCCGGCGACCAGCGCGACCGTGAGGTCGTGCGGGTGCAGCCCCTCGAGGTGCCCGCGCACGCAGCGGCGCAGCGAGTCCCCCAGCCCCGGCCCGTCCACCGCGGCGGTGATCGCCTCCTCCCGGGCGGCGGGGGAGGCGAGCGCCTCCTCGAGCAGGGCGTCGAGGGTGAGGACCTCGACGCCCCGCGTGCGCAGCGCCTCCGCGAAGGCGTCGTGCTCGTCCTGCGCCCGCGCGACCCAGGGGATCCCGTCGAACAGCAGCGCGTCGTTGTTGCGCGGGGTCAGCCGGGCCAGCTCGGGCCCGGGGCGGTGCAGCAGGACGGTCCGCAGCCGCCCCACCTCGCTGTCGACGTACGCCATCCCGGCCTCCTTCCCCGCGCCCGCCGGACGATCACCTGCCGCAGGCTCAGGGCAGGATCGCGTCGACGTAGCCGCCGTCCACCCGCAGCGCCCCTCCGGTCGTCGCCGACGCCTGCTCGGAGCTCAGGTAGACCACCATGCTGGCGATCTCCTCCGGGCGGATGAGGCGCCGCAGCAGGGAGTTCGGCCGGTGCTCACGCATGAAGCGGGCTTCGGCCTCCTCCCACTCGAGGCCGGTGCCGACGAGCTCGCCGACGAACGTCTCGACGCCCTCGGTCCTCGTCGGGCCCGCGACCACCGTGTTCACCGTCACCCCGGTTCCTGCAACGGCCTTCGCCAGTCCGCGCGACACCCCGAGCAGCGCGGTCTTGGTGACGCCGTAGTGCACCATCTCGGCCGGGATGACGACGGCCGAGTCGCTGGCGAGGAACTGCACCCGCCCCCAGCCGCGCTCGGTCATGCCCGGCAGGTACGCCCGGGCGAGCCGGATGCCCGACAGCACGTTGACCTCGAAGTAGCGCAGCCACTCCTCGTCGCTCACCTCCAGCACCGGCCTCGGGCCGAAGATGCCGAGGTTGTTGACCAGGATGTCGACGGCCGGCAGCTCCTGCACGAGGCGCTCGACGCCGTCCGCGGTGGCCACGTCGGCGGCGACCCCGCGCACCCCGGCGCCGGGCACCCGGTCGCGGAGCTCGGCCACGACCGCGTCGACCCGGCCGCGGTCGCGGCCGTTGACGACGACCTGCGCACCGGCGGCCGCCAGGCCGGAGGCGATGGCCTTGCCGATGCCCTGTGTCGAGCCGCTGACGAATGCCGTCTTACCGGAGAGCGAGATGTCCATGGCCTCATCCTGCCCCGGCCGGAGGGGCGTCCCCGGCCGCACCGTCCGGCCACCCCGGCACCGTCCGGCCGCCCAGCCCAGGGGCCGCGGCGAGCTGCCGGCTCGTGCGCGACGACGGGGAGCGGCTCGCGCAGGCGCGGCGCTGTCCCTCGAGGGGCTGCGGGCGCGGCTGGAGCGGCGCGCGGGCGGCCCGGGGCCGGCGAACTAGCCTGTCCGCCGTGAGCGACTCCCTGCCCTTCGCGGTCGTCGTCCCGGCCCACGACGAGGGCGAGCGGGTCGCCGGCACGGTGCGGGCTGCCGCCGCGCTGCCCGGGGTCGACGTCGTCGTGGTCGTGGACGACGGCTCGGAGGACGCGACCGCCCGCGTCGCCGAGGAGGCGGGCGCGCTCGTCGTCCGGCACGCCCGCAACCGGGGGAAGGCTGCGGCACTGGAGACCGGGGCCGAGCTCGTGCGCGCGCTGGACCGCCGCGAGGGCGTGCGCCGCCACCTGCTGCTGCTCGACGCGGACCTCGGCGCGAGCGCGGCCGGGGCGGCACCGCTGCTCGGCCCGGTGGCCAGCGGAGCGGCCGACATGACGATCGGCGTGCTGCCGGCGCAGACGCGCGACGACGGCACGAGCGCGGGCGGCCTCGGCTTCGTGGTCCGGCTCGCGCGGGACGGCATCCGGCAGGCCACGGGCTGGGAGGCCCGCCAGCCGCTGTCCGGCCAGCGGGCCCTGACCCGCGAGGCGTTCGAGGCCGGGCTGCCGCTGGCGTCCGGGTTCGGCGTGGAGGCCGGGCTGACCGTGGACCTGCTCCGCCGCGGGCTGCGGGTGCGCGAGGTGGACGTGGAGCTGCGCCACCGCGCCACCGGCAACGACTGGCGCGGGCAGCTGCACCGTGCCCGGCAGTGGCGGGACGTGGCCCGCGCGCTGCGCGAGCGCGGCGCCTTCCCGCTGCGCGACACGGTCGGCGACGTGGCGGGGCGTGCCCGGTCGCTGGCGCGGCGCTGAGCCGGTGACCTCCCCGGCACGGCTCGGCGGCGCGGGGGTCGCCGGGGCCCTGGTGAGCGTCGCCCTGGTGCTGCTCACCGGGGTGCTCGGCACGTCGGCCACCCAGCCGCCCCTCGGCGAGCTCGGGCCGCTGCCGCCCTACGCGCTCGACGCCGGCGCGAGCTCCGGGCTCGTGACCGTGCTGCTGGTGTGCGCCCTCGCGGCCGGCGCCGCGGGCCTCGGCTGCGCGGCCGCGGCCGTCGTCCGGGGCTGGCGCCCGTCGCCCCGACGCCTGCTCGTGGCTTCGGCGATCTGCACTGCGGCGCTCGTGTGCGTGCCGCCCATGGGCTCCGCCGACCACCTCAGCTACGCCTCCTACGGCCGGATCGCGGCCCTCGGCGGCGACCCGTACCTCACCCCGCCGGACCAGTTCGCCGGGGACGCGGACCCGGTGGCCAGCGCCGTCCGGGACCCCTGGCGGTCGACGCCGTCGGTGTACGGGCCGGTGGCCACCGGCGTGCAGATGATCGCCTCCCGCGTGGCCGGCGACGACCTCGCGCTCACCGTGTGGTTGCTGTCGCTGACTTCAGGAATCGGGTTTTGGGGAACCGGACTGCTGCTGTCGCGGCTCCGGCCGGGTGACCCGATGCCGCTGCTGCTGTGGGCGCTGAACCCGCTGCTGCTCTGGACCCTGGTCGCCGGCGCGCACGTCGACGCCCTCGCCGTGCTGCCGGCGGTCGGCGCGCTGGCCGCGCTCGCCCGGCGAAGGCACGTCGCTGCGGGCGTGCTGCTGGCCCTCGCCGTCGCGATCAAGCTTCCCTTCGCCCTGGCCGCGCTCGGGGTGGCGTGGGCGCTGCGCCGCGACGCCCGCGCGCTGCTGAGCGCGGCGGCCGGCGGCGTGGCCACCCTCGCCGTCGCGTACGCCCTGGCGGGCCCGAACGCGCTGGACCGGCTCGGCCCGGCCTCCCAGCTGGTGTCGCTCGCGTCGCCCTGGGGGCCGGTCGCCCACGCGCTGGACGGGCCGCTCGGCTTCGGCACGTCGCGCTGGCTCACCCGCTGCGCTGCGGCGGCGCTCGCCCTCCTGCTGGCCCTCGCGCTGCACCGGCTGCTGCCGCCGGCCGGGGAGCGCCGCGAGCAGCAGGCGGCCCGGGTCTGGCTGCTGCTCGCGCTCGCGTACGTGCTGGCCGCGCCCTACGTGCTGCCGTGGTACGACGCGCTGGCGTGGGCACCGCTCGCCGCCCTCGGGGGGCCGGTGCTGGTGACCGCGGTGCTCGCGGCCCGCAGCACGGTGCTCGCCGCGGCGTACGTCCCCGGCCGCGTCGAGGGGATGTCGGCGCGGGTGGAGGACTGGACGCTCACGGGGCGGCGGGACGTGGCGCCCTGGCTGGGGTGGCTGGCCGTGGCGGCGTTGCTGGGCTGGGCGGCGCAGCGGCTTCGTCGAGCTCCAGGGCGTGGACGGTCGCCGCGAGCAGGAACGGGATGATCAGCATCAGCGCGACCGCCGGGATCGCCACGCCGGAGTCGTTGACGGCGAAGCCGACCGCCTGCAGCACGAGCAGCGCGGCGAGGGTGGGGCGCAGCAGCGGCTCGCGCTCGTAGGCGCTCTGCAGCGCGGGGGCGTGCCAGCGGGCAGGGCGGCGCAGCACCAGCACGACGAACACGATCGCGGCGGGCAGCAGCAGGGTCAGCGGCGTGCTGGTGAGCAGCCCGAGGTTGGCCCCGAGCTTGCGGGCGATGACGCTGCCGGCCTCGCCGTCGCGTACCTCGATGACGAAGCGGCCGAGGTGGGTGCGCGACCCTGCGGGGCGGGCGGCGTCGGCCACGCCGACCACGGCGAGCAGCACGACGGCCGCACCGAGCGCGGCCGCCAGCTCGAGGACGGAGACCCGGCGGCCGCTGACGAGCAGGGCGAGCACCGCGAAGCCGGGCAGGATCGCGAGCACGCCGCCGACGTCGGCCCCCAGCGACGGCGCCCCGTCGATGACGAGCGCGGCCAGGCCCACCAGGGCGACCAGGGCCGTCGCGAGCCGGCGGTTGCCGGGCGAGCGGGCGAGCAGCCAGGCGGCGAGCCCGCCCGCGGCGAAGAGCGCGCCGGTGGCGAACAGCGAGAAGGCCTGGTTGCCGAAGCCGTAGAACCGGCCGGCGACGGTCGGGAAGTAGCCCATGAGGCTGCCGAGCTGGAGCCGCGCGCCGAGCAGGACGTCGAGGCCCAGCACGAGGGCCGTGAGGGCGGCGACCGCGGACGGCGGGCCGAGCGGGCGGTGCCGCCAGGGACCCGCGGCGGCCAGCGCCCCGATCGCGACCGCGAGCCCGGCCACGAGGGCCACGATGACCGGCACGGGGGCGCCCGCCCGCCACCAGGGCACGAGGTCGGCCAGGAAGGTCGCGGCGGGCACGGCACCCGAGGCGAGCGCTCCCCAGCGGGTCGCGGTCAGCACCCGTCGGCGGGCCGCCCCCCACGACCGGCGCAGCACGAGCGTCGCGAGCAGGTAGACCACGAGCTGCAGGCCGAGCAGCGTCACCCAGAACCACGACTGGGTCCCGCGCACCACGCGCTCGGCCGTGTCCGCCGCGACCAGGTCGCCCACCGCCGACGCGAGGCCTCCTGCCGGGGCGCCGGCCTCGAGCGGCGAGCCGACCGCCTCGTCAGGCACCGGCGCGCCGACCAGCCCGAGCAGCGTGGGGGTGACGTCGGTCAGCTGGACGACCGCCTGCCGGCGGGTGGAGGAGGAGTCAAGCCAGCGGGGGGACGTCTCGGGGGCGAGGTCGCCGGCGCGCACGGCGACGCCCAGGTGCGTCTGCCCGCTCGCGTCGCCGGACAGCCCGAGCACCAGCCAGGTGGCCGGCCCCTGGCGCAGCTCGCGCACCCGCGCGGCCGCCGCGTCGACCGCCGCCACCTGCGCCGCCCGGTCGCCGGCCCGGGCGTCGACCGAGCCCAGGTCGACCAGGGTGAGCTGGCAGCGGGTCACGTCGGCCGAGGTCGCGTCCGCGACGGAGCCGGCGTAGAAGGCGACCCGGCCCTCGCCGTCCGCGGCCGCCGGCGCCGCGTCCGGGCCGACCGCGGCCACGCACGTCCCCGGTGCCTGCGCGGCCGCCTCGGTCAGCAGCCCGGGCCGGCTGTCGAAGCGCTCGTTGGCGTCCAGCCGCCCGATCGCGTCCCAGCCCTGCACCCGGGCGCCCTCCCCGTCCGGGGTCACCCGCACCCCGTCGGTGGGACAGGTCTCCTTCGATCCCGCCCGCCCGCCGTGCTCCACGGCCTGGGCCCGGGCGCCGGCGCCGACCGTCAGCCAGCCGTCGGCCGGGCAGGTGACCGGCCGGGCCGTACGCGTGACCAGCGAGCCGACCGCGCCCGCGCCGGCCAGCTCCCACAGCGTCGGGGTGGCCTCGGGCGAGACGTCGGACCAGCGCAGCCCGCCGGCGCCGAGCACGACGACCGGGGAGAAGCCGACGGGGGCCTCGGCCGCCCGCGCCGGGCCGGCCGGCAGCGCCAGGGCCGCCAGGGCCGCGAGGGCCGCCAGGGCCGTCGACGGCAGGGCCGCCAGGGCCGTCGCCGGCAGGAGGCGGGCCAGCCGCCGAGCAGATCGTCCGCGGCCGTCGGTCATCGGGCCATTCTCCCCCGCTGCGTAGGCTGGCCCGGATGGCAACGGGGGTCCGGTCCGCGCGACGAGCGGCGACGTGGTCGGCTCCGTGGCCCTGGTGGCTCCTCGGCGCCGCCGTCCTCGCGCTCGGCGTGGGGCCGGCGCTGGTCGAGGCGCTCGACGTGCCGGCCTGGCAGCGCAACGTCGACCTCGAGGTCTACCGCGCCGCCGGGGTGTCGCTGCTGACCGGGCGCCCGCTGTACTCCTACGTCACCGACGTGCCCAACCTGCTGCCCTTCACCTATCCGCCGTTCGCCGCGCTCGTCGCGCTGCCGCTGGGGCTCGTCCCCTTCGGCGTGGCGCAGGCGCTGTGGGCCGCCCTGCAGGTCGCGCTCGTCGTCGTCATCTGCGCGGTGTCGGCCCGGCCGCTCCTCGCCCGCTGCGGCCCCGCGGCGCCGGTGGTGCTGGCGGCGCTGGCCTCGGCGGCGTGCTGGATGCTCCCGGTCTCCGACGGGCTCTTCTTCGGCCAGGTCGGCATCCTGCTGACGACGCTCTGCCTGCTGGACAACGCCGTGCGCGGCCGGTGGCCCCAGGGCCTGCTGGTCGGGCTGTCGGCGGCGCTGAAGCTGACCCCCGGGCTGTTCCTGGTCCACCTGTGGCTGGCCGGCCGGTGGCGGGCCGCGTTCGTGGCGCTGGCCGCAGCCGCTGGGGCGACGACCGGCGCGGCCCTCGTGCTGCCGCAGGAGTCGGTGGCGTACTGGGGGACGGCACTCTTCGACACCGAGCGCATCGGCGTGACCGCCGGCACCTACAACGGCTCGATCACCGGCCTCGGCGCCCGGCTCGGGCCGGACGGCGCGGCGGGGTCGCTGCTCTGGGCGGCCGTCACCGTGGTCGTCGCCGTCTACGGGCTGTGGGTGGCCGCCCGGGCGGCGCGCGCCGGCGAGGACGTCGCGGCGGTCGCCGTCGTGGGCGTGCTGACCGTGCTGCTCTCGCCCGTCGCCTGGCTGCACCACCTGGTGTGGGTCGTCCCCGGGCTGCTGGCCCTGGCCGGCGACGCCCGCTCCCGCGTACGCGTCGGTGCGGCCGTCGCGGTGTGGGCGCTCTTCTCCACGCCGCTCGACCTGCCCTGGCGCGGGGCGCGGCTGCTCTACGACCCCGACGTCCCGCAGGCGTGGGCGCGGCTGCTGCAGTCCTCGTACACCGCCGGCTCGGTGCTGCTGATCGTGGCGCTGCACCTGCTGGTGGTGCGCCCGGCCCGGCGGCGGGCCGGGCCGGGCGACGGTTCTGCCACCGCGGTTGTCGAAAAGTGCGCGGCCGGCGCCGACGTCCGCTAGCTTCTGCGCACCGGAGCGCACGCCGGGTGCTCTTCGAGCCGGTGCCGACCCCCCTCGGCCGGGCTCGAGCACGGGACGTGGAGCGCCGGCCGTGCCCTGACGCGGCCGGCGCTCCACGTCCCCCCTTCCGCTCAGAAGGGGGCGGTCACGCAGCCGACGCGCGCGCCCGCCATGCCGGCCATGCCCGGCTCGGTCGAGGTGTGCTCCGCGTGGATGACCACCGAGCCGGCGCGGCGGTTCGCCGGAAACTGCCAGTCGACCTCCGCCCGGGCGACCGCGTTGCCGCGCGCGTCCGTGGTGAAGTCCAGCCAGATCTCGTTCTCCGGGTTGGCGTACGCCGGGTCGACCGACGGCTGCACCGGGTCCACCACGTACTGGTAGTGCGGGCCGGCGGCCGCGCCCGTCGCGCCGCACGCGTTGACGTGCACGTGCGCGCCGTACTCACGGTCGGGCAGCAGGCCGCGGACGCGCAGCACGACCTCGGTCCCGCCCTTGCGGTCGTACGTCGCGGTGACCCGGGCGCGGGCGTCCTCGGGGACGAGGGCGGTGTCGTAGCGGACGACGTCGCCGCGCTCGCGGACGCGGTCGGCGGCCGTGGCGGCGGGGGCGGCGATCCCGGCGGCCAGGGTGAGCGCGGCGGCGCCGGCGAGGGGGAGCAGAAGCGGGCGGTGCGAGGTGGTGCTCGGCATGGGTCGTCCCTTCTGGTAGGCAGAAATGGGTCGCCCGTCCCCTTCCACCGATGGGCCAGGGGTACGCCCCGCCCGCCGGAGGGCGTTGACGTGCCCTCGGCCGGGCTCCTAGCCTCGCCCCGCCTGCCCGCCGCCGTCGCCGGGCCGTGACACTGCCGACGGGAGCGTGCGATGAGCGACACCACCGACCTGATGCGGGCCAACCTGCTCGAGGTCTTCGACGAGCGCGACCCCGAGCGGCGCCGGGCGGCGATCGCCCGGACGTACGCGCCGGACGTCGCGTTCTCCGATCCCGAGGGCACCGTCACCGGCCACGCCGCCGTGGACGCGAAGGCGCAGAAGGTCCTCGACGACGCGCTTGGCTTCGTCTTCAGCCCGATGGGCGAGGCGTACGAGAGCAGCGACCTGGGCTACCAGGCGTGGGGCCTCGGGCCCGCGGGGGAGCCGCCGGTCGTCCGCGGCATCGACATCGCTCTCGTCGCGGACGGGCGCATCGCTCGGCTCTACACCCTGCTGCTGCGGGACTGAGCCGGATGGCCGCTGCGCTCCCGCCGTTCGCCGCCTGAGCTTCGCCGGCGGTCGAGGACGGGCGCCCGTACGCCGCCCGGCAACGACAGCCGCCCCGACGAGCGAGGCGCGCGGCCCTAGTGCGCCGCCTTCCCTTCGGCGTGCCCGCCGCGCCGGTGGACCGTGAGGGTCATGACGACGACGACCAGCGCGCCGACGGCCAGCCCGACGAGCGCACTGGCCAGGGTGTTGGCGAGCCAGCCGATGACCGAGCCGAGCGCCCCGACAGCGTCGTGCGCCCATTCCTCGAGGTGGTGGACGGCGTCGTACGGGGCGTGCAGCCCGAGCTCGTCGGCGCCGACCAGCAGGATGTGGCCGCCCACCCAGAGCATGGCGGCGGTGCCGACGACGGTGAGCACGGTCAGCAGGCGCGGCATGGCCTTCACCAGCCCGTGCCCGAGCCGGGCCACGCCCTTGCTCGCGCTGCCGGTGAGGCGGAGGCCGACGTCGTCCATCTTCACGATGAGGCCGACGAAGCCGTAGACGAGCAGCGTGATGGCGATCGCCACGATCGCCAGGATGACGGCGCGGGACACGAACGGCTCGTCGACCACCTCGTTGAGCGAGATCACCATGATCTCGGCCGAGAGGATGAAGTCGGTGCGCACCGCCCCCGCCACCACGGTGTCCTCGTTGAGCAGCCCCTGCGAGCCTTCGCCGTGCGCGTCGTGGTGGCCGGAGACCTTGGCCCACACCTTCTCCGCGCCCTCGTAGCACAGGTAGGCGCCGCCGACCATGAGGATCGGCGTCAGCAGGAAGTCGGCGAACTGGCTGAGCAGGAGCACGGCGGGCAGCAGGATGAGCAGTTTGTTGCGCAGCGAGCCGAGCGCGATCCGCCGGATGATCGGCAGCTCCCGCTCGGCGGCGAGGCCCCGGACGTACTGCGGGGTGACGGCCGCGTCGTCCACGACGACGCCGACCGCCTTGGCGCTGGCCCGCCCGGCGGCGACCCCGATGTCGTCGACGGAGGCCGCGGCCGCGCGCGCGATGACCGCGACGTCGTCGAGGAGAGCTACGAGTCCACCCGCCACAGGAGGTCCTTCCGTCGGTTCCGAGCACGCTGCGCGCCCCCGCGCCGTCACCCCGTCCGGCGGGCCGGGGCGACTTCCCGGTACCCGTTGCGGGCGGCGTCACCCCCCGGTGCTACCCCGGCCGGACGGCCCCCGCACCGCTTGCCCTGGGGGCGGGCCGTCGCTGCGGGTGGTGGGCGAGCTGCGCGGCGACGTCGCGCAGCTTGGTGTTGGTGTGCGAGGACAGCTCGACGAGCATCCGGAACGCCTGGTCGGCGTCGAGGCCGTGCCGCTCCATGAGAATGCCCTGGGCCAGGCCGATCACGTGCCGCGAGGCCAGGGCGTCGCGCAGCCCGGACAGCTCGGCGGCGGAGGCGGTGGCCGCCCGGTCGGCGGCGTCCCGGTCGCCGGCGGCACGGGCGCGGGCGGCCGCGCTGCGGTGGCGGTCCTCCTGCGCGGACCGCCGCTCGGCG
This sequence comes from Motilibacter aurantiacus, assembly GCF_011250645.1. Lineage (NCBI taxonomy): Bacteria > Bacillati > Actinomycetota > Actinomycetes > Motilibacterales > Motilibacteraceae > Motilibacter > Motilibacter aurantiacus. The sequence goes on along the minus strand of NZ_JAANNO010000007.1, from coordinate 114,786 downwards.
TGGGACTCGACCCGGTCCGACAGCGCCTCGTCCCGGTCCCGGGCGGACAGGAAGCGGTCCGGGAAGCCCTCGTCGGTGTCCTGGCCCCGCTCGCGGGCCGCGCGGTCGCGCCCGGTGGCCGTGCCCTCCCGGGCCTCGGCGGCCTCGTCGCGCCGGAGCGCGGCCGTGTCCTTCGCGTCGGCCAGCCGGTCCCGCTGGTCCGCCAGCTCGTCCAGCTCGTCGGCGAGCGCCGCGAGCTCGCGTGGCGTCCAGTCCCCGGCGTCGGCGGCCTGCGCCGCCCGCGCGATCAGCTCGGCCTCGAGCAGGTCCAGGCGCTCCTGCCACGCCCTCAAGTCGCCCCCGGCGTTCATGGCGTCACGCTAGCGAAGGGGCCCCGGCCACGCCCGGAGCGGCCGGCCCGCGATGCACGCACGCCTTCGATCAGCGCCGCTGGGTGGTCGCGATCAGCTCGGCGGCGATGTCGCGCAGCTTGCGGTTGCTGCGGCTGGAGGCGCTCACCAGCAGCTGGAACGCCTCGTCGGAGCTACAGCGCCGCTGCCCCATGATCAGGCCCTTGGCCTGCTCGATCACGGCGCGGGACTCCATCGCCTCCTGCAGCTGGCGGGCGACGGCCGCGGTGGTCTCGTAGAGCCGGGAGTTGGCGACGGCGATCGCCGCGTAGCCGGCGAACGAGGTCGCGAGCTCGACGGCCTGCTCGTCGAAGGCGTGAGCCGTCCGGGAGTACACGTTGAGCGCCCCGTTGACCGTTTCCTGCACCGGCAGCGGGACCGACAGCGAGCTGCCGACCCCCACGCGGGCTGCGTCCGGGACGTAACCCGGCCACCGCGTCTCGGCGGTGATGTCGTCGACCAGGACGGTCGTGCCCGTGGTCGCCGCTTCGATGCACGGGCCCTCGCCCTCGCCGTACTGCTGCTCGTCCGCCTCCAGCGCCAGCTGGCCGGTGTAGGCGGGCGTGGCGGCCTCCCGCGTGCGATCAGCGAGGAGGCTGACCGAGACCTCGTCCGCGCCCGGGAGCGTCCGCTGCGCCAGCTCGGCGATGCGCTGCAGCACCGCCGGCAGGTCCGCCGTTCGCAGGTCGATCCTGGCGAGCTCGGCCAGCGCCTCGGTGGGATCGAGCCGGTGTGCCCGCTGCTCCGGGCGAGGGTCGGGGGCGGCGGTGTGGAGGATCTCGTCCAACGAGCGGTCGGAGGCCATGCGGCGACTGCTTTCACGGGGAGGCCGGCCGCCGTCGATGGCGTCGGACGACCGGGAGGAGCACCAGCCGTCCGCCGGTGCCTGCTCAGGTCGAGTTCCGCTCGACCCACGGACCGCGTCACTGCTCAACGCCGATTCGCCGCCCGCAGGCGGCGCAGAGCTTCAGGGTAGGCGCTCGGGACGTGCCCCGTCGACGGCCGCCGTGCCCCCGCTGGAGCCTCGGACGACGAGCCGGTGCGGCGTGTGCACCGCGCGGTGCCCCGCGGGCCCGTCCTCAGGGCCGGGGCGGCCGCGCTCCACCGGGAGCCTGTCGGCGAGGCAGGCGGCAGCGCCGCGGACGAGCGCGGGAAGGTCCGGGGAGACGGTTGTGAGGCTGGGGGTCGCGTACCTGCCGTCCTCGATGTCGTCGAAGCCGACCACGGCGACGTCGGCGGGAACGCGCACGCCCCGGGCGAGCAGTGCGTGCATCGCCCCCAGGGCCAGCTCGTCGGTGAAGCAGAAGAGCCCGTCGGCCTGCACCCCCTCGTCCAGGAGCCGGGCGGCGGCAGCGGCGCCCGCCGCCCGGTGCAGGGAGTCCACGGGCACCTCGAGCGAGGGGTCGGGGGCGAGCCCGGCCGCCGCGTGGGCACGCGCCCAGCCGGCCCGGCGCAGGCGTACCGTCTCCCGGCCCACGGGAGACCTGGCGCCCACCGCGGCGATGCGGCGCCTCCCCGTGGACAGCAGGTGTGCCGTCGCCTCGAAGGCGGCGGCCTCGTTGTCGATCACGACGTGGTCGGCGACGGACACGTCGCCCTGCTCGCCGAGCAGCACGAGCGGTGTGGGGTCCCGGCGCTCGCGCAGCTCGTCCGTGCTCAGCCCCCAGGGGCTGAAGAAGACGCCGTCGACCTGCTGGTCGCGCACCCCGTCGAGGAGCCGGCGCTCCCGCTCGGGGTCGCCGTGGGACTGCTCCACGAGCAGGGTCCAGCCGCGCTCCGCGCACGCCTCGCTGAGCCGGGCCGCCAGGGCGGAGAAGTAGGGCGAGTCGAGCTCGGGGACGACGAGCGCGACCAGCCCGGAGCGGCCGCGGCGCAGGCTGCGCGCTGCGGCGTTCGGGCGGAAGCCGAGCTCGGCCATCGCCTGCTCGACGCGGGCGCGGGTGCCGGCCGCGACGTACGGGGCGTCGTTGACGACGTTCGAGACCGTGCGGGGCGAGACGCCGGCGCGGGCCGCGACGTCGCGCATGCTCACCGCCACGCCGCCTCCTCCGGGCTCGTCCGAGCGTTCGGGCCCATCGTGCCAGGCGCGTCGGCAACGACCCGGTAACAGACCTTGCCACGTGGCAATGCCACGTGGCAAGGTTGAGTCACCCCAGCCCGAGGAGGAGTGACCCGTGATCGTCACCGCCGTGCGCGACACCGACGTGCTGCCCCTGCCGCCGAACGCGGACGAGGAGGCGGTGAGCATCGTCCACGCGCTCTACACCGACGGCATCACGGCCAAGAAGGGCGCCTTCAGCCGGGAGTTCGCCGAGCGGATGCGCGAGGACATCGAGGCCGCCTTCGAGGAGGCGCGCAGCCGCCCCAACGGCGCCGTCGGCCGCGGGCCCAAGCGCTGGTACGTCGAGATCCACCCGGAGCAGCTGCGCGGGTTCGTCGAGATCGTGGACCACCCGTGGTTCGGCAAGGTCTGCGCGTCGGTGCTCGGCCCGGACTACCAGATCGTCGAGGTCGGCTTCGACATCCCGTTCGCCGGCGCGGTCAACCAGCCGTGGCACCGCGACTTCCCGATGCCCGAGACGACCCGCCGCGAGGGCCGGCTGACGAGCCTCGCCTTCAACCTCACGGCGGTCGACACCGAGCAGGACATGGGGCCGTTCGAGATCGCGCCGGGCACGCAGTGGGACTGGTCCGAGGACTTCGGGCACGAGATGTTCCCGCCCAAGCCGTACTACCCGCGCTACGAGGAGCGGGCCGTCCGCAAGTACCCGCAGATGGGCGACATCTCCGCGCGGTCGGCGCTGACGATCCACCGGGGCACGAAGAACTTCTCGCAGAAGTCACGGCCGGTGCTCGTCATCGGCGTCGACGCGCCCGGCGCCGGCAACGCCGAGCACCACGACCTCGCGGTCACCCGGGACTACTGGGAGCAGCTGCCGCAGAGCGTGCGCGACCACCTCGTCTGCCCGATCGTCGACCAGCTGACGCCGATCAGCCAGAAGCACACGATCGAGGGGCTCGTGATGGGCGAGGCCGAGTAGCGACACCCTCGCCGACCCGTGGAGCGCCGGCCGCGTCATCGCGCGGCCGGCGCTCCATGCATGTGCCCGTTGTGTGCCCGCCGTGTGCCCGGCGCGGGCCGGGCACGTGCCTTAGGCTCGCTGCGCCCGCTTCACCCGTGCCCGAAGGACGTGCCCAGCCGTGCCCGAGCTCGACGCGCAGCAGGCCGCGTACCTCGCCCTCTGCGCTGGTGGCGTCGCGCTGCTCGCGCTCGTGCTCGCCCTGGTGGCACTGACCCGGCTCCGCACGGCACGGCGCGCCCTCCGCTCGCTGGGCAGCGTCGAGAACGAGGACGTCCTGGACGTGCTCTCCCGGCACGCGCACGAGGTCGTCCGGCTCCGCCAGGAGGTCGCGGCGACCCGGGCCGAGGCCGAGCGGGCGCGCGCCGAGCTGCGCGACTCGCTCCGCCACGTCGCGGTGGTGCGCTACGACGCCTTCGGCGACATGGGCGGCCGGCTGTCCTTCTCCGCCGCGCTGCTCGACGAGTCCGGCGACGGCCTCGTGCTCACCTCGATCAACGGCCGCAGCGAGACCCGCACCTACGCCAAGGGCGTGAAGTCCGGGCGCAGCGAGCAGTCGCTGTCGCCGGAGGAGGAGCAGGCGATCGGGTACGCCCGACGCGGCACCGACGGCCGCGGCGGCGACAGCCGGGGGATGGACCGCCCGTACGACGGGGCTGCGCGGTGACCGCGCACCGCCCCATCGGGCCGCTGCCCGCCGCGCGCTACGCCTACTTCGGCCCGCGCGGGACGTTCACCGAGGCGGCCCTGCGCACGCTGCCGCACGACCCCGGCGCCGAGCTGGCCCCGTACCCGTCGGTCCCCGCCGCGCTCGAGGCCGTGCGGGCCGGGGACGCTGCCGCGGCGATGGTCCCGATCGAGAACAGCGTGGAGGGGGGCGTCCCCGCCACGCTGGACGAGCTGGCGAACGGCGAGCCGCTCGTGGTGACGCGTGAGGTGCTGCTGCCGGTGCGGTTCGCGCTGATGGCGCGTCCCGGCACGCGGCTCGAGGACGTCAGGTCCTTCGGCACGTTCCCCCATGCCGAAGCCCAATGCCGCAAGTGGGTCGCCGAGAACCTCCCGCGGGCGACGTACCAGACCGCGGCCTCGACCGCTGCGGCCGCAGAGGCGATCGCGAGCGGCACCGCGACGTACGACGCCGCGCTGAGCGCCCCGATCGCCGCCGCGACCTACGGGCTGGACGTGCTCGCCGACGGCCTCGGCGACAACCCGCACGCGGTGACGCGGTTCGTCCTCGTCTCGCGCCCGGTGCCGCCCCCGCTGCCCACAGGGGCCGACCGCACCTCGATCGTGCTCTTCATCCGCGAGGACCACCCGGGCGCGCTGCTGGAGATCCTCACCGAGCTGGCCGTCCGCGGGGTCAACCTGACCCGCATCGAGTCCCGGCCCACCGGCCAGGGGCTGGGCCGCTACCTGTTCTCCATCGACTGCGAGGGCCACGTCGACGAGGCCGCCGTCGGCGAGGCGCTCATGGGGCTGCGCCGGGTCTGCGCGGAGACGCGCTACCTCGGGTCGTACCCCCGGGCCGAGGCGTCGCCCGCGCCGGCGTCCACCTCCTCGGACTCGGCCTTCCGGGAGGCCCAGGCCTGGCTCGCGCGGGTGCGTGAGCGCGGCAACGGCTGACCCTGCGTCCCGCGCAGCGGGTCGACCGCCCGCGCCGTCGCGAGCAGGTACGCCGCGGCCAGCGACCACCCGGCCACCACGTCGCTCGGCCAGTGCGCGCCGATGGCGACCCGGTCCACGCCGACCGCGAGGACGGCGAGCAGGCCGAGCCCGACGACGAGGGCGCGTACCCCTCGGTGGCGGACGAGCGGCAGCAGCGCGACGAGGACGACCCCCACCCCGAGCGCGGACGACGTCGCGTGGCCGGAGGGGAACGACCCGCCGTCCGCCGTGGTGAGCCGCTCCTCCAGGACCGGGCGCGCGCGCCCGACGAGCGCCTTGAGCAGCGGGGTGAGCACCGCGCCGGTGATCGCGACGAGCAGCGCCCAGGCCGCCACCCGCCGCCGGCCGTGCAGCAGCGCGACGGTGATCGCGACCAGCCCGAGCCCCCACCACAGCGGGGCCCGCGTGGCGATCTCCACCGTGCGCAGGGCGTCGGCCAACCCGGGGGACGACAGCGCGTGGGACGACAGCTCGCGGGAGGCCCACCGGTCGGCCCGCTCCAGCGGCTCCCACGCGGCCTCGACGAGCAGCAGCAGCACGAGGGCGGGAACGGCGAGCGCGACCGCGCCGAGGAAGCCCCCGAGGAGCCGCTCGGGGCCGGGGACGTGTCGCTGGGGGAGCGGGGCGGGGGTCACTCCTGAGGAGTGCCCACGAACGGCGGGCTCAGAGCGCGATGGCGAGGACCGCGACGTCGTCCTCGCTGTCGCCGAGCTCCGCGAGCAGGTGGTCGCAGAGCTCGCCGACCTCCTGCGGCCCGGCCGCCAGCGCGCGGCGCAGCCGCTCGATCCCGACGTCGAGGTCCTCCCCGCGCCGCTCGACGAGCCCGTCGGTGTAGGCGAGCAGGGTCGAGCCCGGGGCGACCGACACCGCGGCGCTGACCCGGGGGGTGGAGTCGACGCCGAGGAGCAGGCCGTCGGCCTCGGTGAGCGTGTCGACCGTGCCGTCGGGGCGGCGGACCAGCAGCGGCGGGTGCCCCCCGCTGCTGTAGCGCAGCCGCCAGGTGCCGTCCGGCTGCGCCTCCAGCCGGGCGTACGTGACGCTGGACAGGGTGGCGACCTGCAGGCCCTGCACCAGCCGGTCGACCCGCTCGAGCACGGCCGCGGGGTCACGCCCCGGGCCCTCCTCCACGTCGAACGCGCACGCGCGCAGCAGCCCGCGCAGGTGGCCCATGGCCGCGGCCGCGAGCACGTCGTGGCCGATGACGTCGCCGATGGCCAGCCCGATCGCGCCGTCCGGCAGGTCGATCAGCTCGTAGAAGTCGCCACCCACGTCGGCGCCGGTCTCGCTGGCGAGGTAGCGCGCCGCGGCCCTGATGCCGGGAATGGTGGGCAGGTCGGGCAGCAGGCTGCGCTGCAGCGTCTCGGCGATCCGGTGCTCGGACTCGTAGAGCCGGGCGTTGTCGAGGATCAGGCCGGCCCGGCGCCCGAGGTCGCTGGCGACGGCGAGGTCGTGCTCGGTGTAGGGCGTGCTGCCCGGGCCGCGGACGAGCGCCATGACGCCCGTGACGTGCCGGCGCCCCGGCAGCGGCACGAAGAGCACGCTCTCCGAGCCCAGCCGGTCGGACATGTCGAGCACCGACTCGTCCTCGACCCACTGGCGCCGCTCCGGGCGCCTGCTGCGGCTGCTGTAGTCGGTCAGCAGGCGGGGCGGGGCCCCTTCGAGCATCACGTTGAGGATCGACCCGCGCGTCGAGGTGCGCTCGAGCAGCTCGGTGTAGGTGCGCAGCTCCTCCTCGCGGCCGTCGCGGTGCCGGGCGCGCACGTGTGCCACCTCCCCGTGCTTGCCGGCGGTGGCGATGAGCATCCAGTCCGCGAGCTTGGGGACGACCAGGGCCATGAGCCGCTGGAGCGACTCGTCGACGTCGAGCGTCGAAGCGAGCTGGCTCGTGGCTTCGGCCAGCAGGGCGAGCTGGGCGTGGGCGGCCTCGGCGTCCTCCCGGGCGGCGCGCTCGGCGGTGAGGGCGCGGTCGCGCTCCTCGTCGACCGCCACCCGGGCCGTGACGTCGGTCTGGATCCCGACGAAGTGGGTCAGCTCGCCGTCCGGGCCGTGGATCGGGCTGATCGAGACGTGGTTCCAGAAGGCGGAGCCGTCCTTGCGGTAGTTGAGGACGGGCAGCGACACGTCCCGGCCGCTCTCGAGGGCCTCGCGCATGGTGCGAGGTGCCTCGGGGTCGGTGGCGTCGCCCTGCAGGAAGCGGCAGTTGCGCCCCACGGCCTCCTCGAAGGAGTAGCCGGTGGTCGCGGTGAACGCCGGGTTGACCCAGATCAGCGGCATGTCCTCGGCCTGCGCGTCGGCGACCGTGAACGACATGCCGGTGGCGAGCACGGCCCGGTCGCGCAGCTCGGCCTCGGCGTGCGCCGCCGTGGCCGCCGCCTCGGCGGCCTCGCGGGCCCGCAGCGGCAGGAACACCACGAGCGCGTGCCCCTCGAGCTGTGGCGCGCCGCTCATCGGCAGGCCGACGACCCAGAGCGGCTCGCGACGGCGGCCCAGGTCGGTCGCGCGTGCGGCGGAGACCGCCTGCCCGGCGACCGGCATCGAGTCGGCGACGCGGGAGAGCGGGTGGGACGTCTCGCTCAGCTCGTGGCCGTCGAGGTCGAGCAGCGCAGCGGCGTCGGACCAGGCCTCCAGCCCCACGGGAAGGCGCAGTCCCGGGGCCAGCTGCTCGGCGACCCCGTTGGCGTAGACGACGTGCCGGTCCTGCAGGTCGACCAGGAGCACGGCGGCGGGCTCGTCGCCCGCGACGTGGGCCAGCCCGGCGGTGACACCCCGAGCGAAGGAGGAGCGCGCGGCGGCGCCATCCGTCGCTGCTGCCACTGCCCGCCCGCCCTCCCGGTTCGCCGCCCGCGCGGCTGAACGCCATCAAGGGTAGTGGTCAGCGGCGCAGCTCGCCCGTCAGCGGGGTGATCCGGCGCCTGCCTTCGCGTCGGCCCGGCTGTCGTACGCCTCCCGCGCGGCGGTGACGAGGGGCACCGAGCGCTCGAGCAGGTCGGCCAGCTCGCGCAGGCGGCGGGCGACCTCCTCCCCGAGCGGGGTGAGGGCGTACTCGACGCGGGGAGGGATCGCCGTGACGACGTCGCGGGTCACCAGGCCGTCCCGCTCGAGCGTCTGCAGGGTCTGGGACAGCATCTTCTCGCTGACCCCCTCGACCCGGCGGCGCAGCGCGTTGAACCGGTAGCCGCCCTCGCCCAGCGCGAGCAGAGCGAGCTGCGCCCACTTGCTCCCGATGTCCTCGAGGGTGGCGCGGGACGTGCAGCCGCGGGCGAAGACGTCGGCGACGAGCTCCTGCGACGGGCCGTCGTTCTCGCACGCGCTCATGACCCCACCGTACCCCGGGAATGGACTGGCACTAACCCGAAGTTAGTGCCCGAGGAACGGGAAGCATCTGCGCCCCGGAAGGACCTCAGGAGGGCTCCATGACCACGTACGCCGTCACCGCCGCGACCGGGCACCTCGGCCGGCTCGCCGTCGCCGAGCTGCTGCGCCGGGGCGTCGCCCCGGCCGAGCTCGTCGCGATCGCCCGGACCCCGGCCAAGGCTGCCGACATCGCGGCGCTCGGCGTCGAGGTCCGTGAGGGCGACTACTCGCGTCCCGAGACCCTCGCCCCCGCGCTCGCCGGGATCGACCGCCTGCTCTTCATCTCCGGCAGCGAGGCGGGCCGGCGGGTCGCCCAGCACGCGAACGTCGTCGCGGCGGCCCGAACGGCGGGCGTGGGCCGGATCGCGTACACCAGCATCCTCAAGGCCGGCGCGACCTCCAACCCGCTCGCGCCCGAGCACCAGGCGACCGAGCAGGCCCTGCGCGAGTCGGGCATCCCCGTCACGTTCCTGCGCAACGGCTGGTACCTCGAGAACTACACCTCCCAGCTGGCGGGCTACGTCGCCCGCGGCGAGATCCTCGGCGCGACCGGCACGGGCCGCGTCGCCGGCGCAGCCCGCGCGGACTACGCCGCCGCTGCGGCCGCCGCGCTGCTCGCGGACGCGCCCGACGAGGCCTACGAGCTCGGCGGCACGCCGTTCACCTTCGCCGAGCTGGCCGCGACGGTGTCCGCGGAGACCGGGCGCGACGTGGCGTACCGCGACGTGACCGTCCCCGAGCTGGTGGCCGCGCTGCAGGCCGCGGGCCTGGACGAGGGCACGGCGTCGTTCGTGGCCGCTATCGACGCGGCCATCGCCGCGGGCGAGCTGGACACCGACAGCGGTGACCTGGAGCGCCTTCTCGGGCGCCCGGCCACGCCGCTCGCCGACGCCGTCCGGGAGGCGAAGGCCGCGCTCTGATCGCGGGCCTCCGGCGACCCCGCACATGCGGTGATCGTGGGCTCGGGCGCAGGACACGCGGTGTCGCGAGCCCACGGTCAGCGCGATGGCCCCGGGCCGTGGACGCGCGCTCGGCCTCAGCCCGCGTCGGGCGAGGCGGACGTCGACGGCGCGGGCGTGGTGCTCGCGCGGGGCGGAGCCGGCTCGGCCCGGCAGTAGATCTGGTTGGCCGGGTTGTAGCGGGTGTGGAACGTCTCCTTGCGGGTCTTCTTGCCCTTCTCGGTGATCGTCCGCGTCACGTCGACGTCGAACCCGCTCACCCCGCCCTGCGGCACGCAGCCGGCCGAGGTGTCGTAGACCGTGCTGAAGCCCCGGTAGTTGTAGCGCGCGGACTTCGACGCCGTCACCTCGCGGTGCTTGGTCGAGAACATGCGCACCGTCAGCGAGTCGCCCGGGTCGTGGACCGTCTGGATGAAGACGCCGTAGGACGTGTCGTTCAGGAACTTCAGATCCAACGTCGGCCAGGCGACGGTGGCCTCGCGGCCCTCCGGGTAGCGGCTGATGTAGAAGCTGTGCGGCTTGTGCTGGACGTCCTTCAGCCCGGCGAAGAACATCGCGTTGAAGGTCGTCGTCGCGACCTGCGAGACGCCCCCGCCCAGCTCCTCCGCGAAGCGGCCCCCGCGGATGATCGTGCCGACGGCGAAGCCGTTCTCGAGCGTGCGCTCCCCGACGATGCCGTTGAGGCTGAACTCCTCGCCGGGCTCGAGCAGCGTGCCGTCGATCAGCTCGGCGGCCCGGCCGATGTTGGTGACGCGATAGGCCGCGTAGGGGTAGTAGGTCGTGAACTCGGAGACGAGCTCCTTGACGCCGAGCTTGCGCGCCTCGGCGGTGGTCAGGTCGGGCTCGGCCTCCTCGAGCGAGGCGTTCACCACCCGGTCCGCGGACGCCGCCTCGGGCAGGACGTCCAGCAGGTCCGCGGCGAGCGCGGTCATGTCCACCTGACGGCCGGGCCTGGCGGGCACGACGCGCGGGCGGTCGCCCTCGATCTCGAAGGTCGCGTTCCGCGCGGGGACCTCGGCGCCGGTCAGCCGCGGGCGCAGTGACTCCGCGAGCTCGTCGGTGTCGAGCTCCGGCACCAGCCGTCCGTCCGCGCCGCCGGTGAGGGACAGCGCCTGCGTGACGGCGCCGGGCGGGACACGCACGCGCTCGCCGGCGGCGACGATCGTGACCGGCGACGCGACCGCGGGCTCGACGAACTCGGCCAACGCCCGCTGCACCTCGTCCGCGTCGACCGCAGGCTCGGTGACGGCCGCGGGCAGCGGGTGGTCCCCGGGGCGCAGGTAGGCCTCCTGCAGCGCAGCGGGCGCGGCGTCCTGGTCGAGCGTGACCCCCGGCCTTGCCTCGGTCGTCACGGGCTCCTTGCCGTCGAACGTGACGGCGCCGTCCTGCGGGGCCTTGTCCGCCTTCGCCGCGAGGCCCGCGACCGCCGAGGCCAGCTTGGCGGCGTCCGTGCGCACGACCGGGTCGACCTCGTCGCCGCCGGTGAAGCGCCGCACGATGTCGGCGGGGTTCCAGCTGCGCGCCGCGCCGGCGGCCCGCACCGTGGCCGCGGCGTCGAGGCTGAGGCCGGCGTCCTTCGGGTCGACGGTGAACTTGCCGTCCCCGACGGTCACCCGGATCGGCGCGGAGACCCGGTCCTGCAGCCCGGTGGTCAGCTTGTCGCGCGCCGCGTCGGCGGCGAGCCCCCCGATCGGGACGCCCAGCACGCTGGTGCCGCGCGGCGCGGTCTCCCCCGCCAGGGCGTAGCCGCCCACCCAGAGGACCGCCCCCAGCCCCACGACGCCACCGGCTGCCAGTCCCAGCCGTCGGCTGAGCCCGCGGTCGAGGTGCGGCACGCGGCGTTCTCCTGGCAGGGCGCGATCGGGTACGGGCGCCCGCCATCCTAGGTGAGCGGGTGACGGGCCGCGGGGAATCGAGCGGCGCGCCGGTCGGACGGTCAGCCGATGCCGAGGTGGCGCAGGGCCTCGGCGAGCGCGACGTCGGGCTCGACGAAGTGCACGGCGGTGATGCCCAGGGCTCGCGCGCCCTCGACGTTCTCGGCCCGGTCGTCCACGAAGACCACGTCCTCGGCGGCGGCGCCGAGCGCGTCGAGCGCCGCCGTGTACGCCGCCGGGTCCGGCTTGGCCGCCGGGATGTCACAGCTGAACGTCATCGCGTGCAGTGCCTGCGTCCAGGGCTGCTCCTCCAGCCGGCGCGCGATGGCTGCGGGGGCGTTGGACAGCAGCCCGAGGCGTACGCCCCGCGCCCGCAGCCCGGGCAGGGCCCCGGCGACCGCCTGGTTGACGTGGAGCCAGCTGTCGACGTCACGCCGCACCAGCTCGGCCAGCTCGTCCCCGGTCGCGGGCCGGCCGAGGACGGCCGCCCAGTAGGCCGCGTCGTCCAGGCCGAGGTCGTAGTCGAGCCGGTGCGCCCAGTACGCCTCCCACAGCGCGGCGGGCGGGACCTGCGGCACGACCGCCTCGAGGCCGCGCAGGTCCTCCTCGGTCTGGACGAAGGAGATGACGGCGCCGTAGTCGAGCAGGAGTGTGGTGGCCACGGTCGGCCATGATTCCCGACGGCCGCCCCGCCCGGGTGCCGGCACGCAGGCCACGGGCGGTTGGTGACAGACCGACATCGACCGAGGGCAGAACGTGACGAGGTGGCTCGGCCGGGCGTCCCTGATCCACTCGCGCCCACTAGGCTCGGCCCGTGATCGACCTGCGCCTTCTCCGCGAGGACCCGGACGCCGTACGCGCCAGCCAGCGGGCGCGCGGGGAGGACCCCGGGCTCGTGGACGTGCTGCTCGCGGCCGACGCGGCCCGCCGCAGCGCCATCGGCCGCTTCGAGGCGCTGCGCGCCGAGCAGAAGACGCTCGGCTCCCAGGTCGCCAAGGCCAAGGGCGAGGAGAAGGCGGCGCTGCTCGCGCGCACCAAGGAGCTCGCGGCGCAGGTCAAGGCGGCCGAGGCGGAGTCGACGGCCACCGCGGCCGACGTCGACCGCGCCCTGCTCGCGCTCTCCAACGTCGTCGACCCGGTGGCCCCGATCGGCGGCGAGGAGGACTTCGCGCTGGTCGAGGAGGTGGGCGCCAAGCCCGAGTTCGGCTTCGAGCCGAAGGACCACGTCGAGCTGGGCAAGCTGCTCGGGGCGCTCGACCTGGACCGCGGCGCGAAGGTCTCGGGCTCGCGCTTCTACTTCTTCACCGGGGTCGGCGCCCTGCTCGCGTCGGCGATCGTGCGGTGCGCGCAGGACTACGCCGTGCGCGAGGGGCTGATCCCGGTGCTGCCGCCGGTGCTCGTGCGCCCGGAGGCGATGGAGGGCACCGGCTTCCTCGGCCAGGCGGCGGAGAACGTCTACGCGATGCCCGACGACGGGCTCTACCTCGTCGGCACGTCCGAGGTCCCGCTCGCGGCGTACCACATGGACGAGATCCTCGACGCCGGCTCGCTGCCGCTGCGCTATGCGGCGTACTCGCCCTGCTTCCGCCGGGAGGCCGGCGCGCACGGGCGCGACACCCGCGGCATCATCCGGGTGCACCAGTTCGACAAGGTCGAGATGTTCGTCTTCTGCCGCCCGGAGGACGCCAAGGACGAGCACGAGAAGCTGCTCGCGCACGAGAAGGCCTTCCTCGGCCTGCTGGAGCTGCCGTTCCGCGTGATCGACGTGGCCACCGGCGACCTGGGCGCGAGCGCGGCCCGCAAGTTCGACTGCGAGGCGTGGGTCCCGACGCAGGGCAAGTACCGCGAGGTCACCTCGACGTCCAACTGCACCGACTTCCAGGCCCGTCGGCTCAAGATCCGCACCCGTGACGAGGCCGGCACCCGGCCCGTCGCGACCCTCAACGGCACGCTGGCGGCGGTCCCGCGCCTGGTCGTCGCGATCCTGGAGAACTTCCAGCAGGCCGACGGGTCCGTGCGCCTGCCCGCGGCGCTGGTGCCCTACGTCGGACGCGAGGTCCTCGAGCCCGTCGCGGCTCGCTGATCCGCTCGCCCGGCATGCGAAGCGCGTACGACGAGCCGGGCTGGTGCCCGGGCCTCGTGGCCCTCGACATCGACGGCACCCTCGTCTCCCCGGACGAGCGGGTCTCGCCCGCCGTGGCGGAGGCCGTGCGCCGGGTCCTCGATGCGGGGGTGCACGTCGTGCTGTCGACCGGCCGATCGGTCCACGCGACGCGGCCGGTGGCGGCGACGCTCGGCCTGACCGAGGGCTGGCTGGTCTGCAGCAACGGGGCGGTCACCGCCACCATCGACCCTCCCGTCGTCGTCGAGACCGTCACGTTCGACGCCGCCCCCGCTGTCCGGCTGCTCCGCCAGCACCTGCCCGACGCGCTCGTCGCGGTGGAGGAGCTCGGCGTCGGCTACCGGGTCAGCGCGCCCTTCCCGGCCGGCGAGCTCGCGGGGGAGCAGGTGCTCATGGACGTCGACGAGCTCGTCCGCGACCCGGTGACCCGCGTGGTGCTGCGCAGCCCGGAGAAGGAGCCGGGCGACTTCCTGGACGTCGTCGGCCGGCTGGGGCTGCACGACGTGTCGTACGCCGTCGGCTACACCGCCTGGCTCGACCTCGCCCCCGACGGGGTCACCAAGGCGTACGCGCTGGAGCCCGTTCGCGAGCGGCTGGGTGTCCCCGCCGACCGCACGCTGGCCATCGGCGACGGCCGCAACGACCTCGAGATGCTGCAGTGGGCGGCCTGCGGGGTCGCCATGGGGCACGCCCCGGCCGAGGTGCAGGACGCCGCCGACGTGGTGACGGGCACGTTCGACGACGATGGCGCCGCCCGGGCGCTGGAACGGTGGTTCGCGTGATCCGGCTCGTGGCGTCCGACCTCGACGGCACGCTGGTGCGCAGCGACGGCACCATCTCCGCCCGCACGGTCGACGCGCTGCGCGCCGTGGAGGAGAACGGCGGGACCGTCGTCTTCGTCACCGGGCGCCCGCCACGCTGGATGGCCGAGGTCGCGCAGGCGACGGGCCACACCGGGCTCGCGGTCTGCGCCAACGGCGCGCTCCTCTACGACCTGCACAGCGAGCGGGTCGTCGAGCGCTTCCCGCTCGCGGCCGAGACGGCCCGCGAGACCGTGCGCGTCCTGCGCCACGCGATGCACGACCTGCACTTCGCCGTCGAGAGCGAGCACGGGTTCGGGCTCGAGCCGACCTACCGCACCCGCTACTCGCTCCCGGCCGACGTGCGCGTCGCCGCGGTCGAGGAGCTGCTGACCGACCCCGTCGTGAAGCTGCTGGTCCGCAGCTCGGACCGGTCCTCGGACGAGCTGCTGGCCGCCGCCCGCGACGTGCTCGGCGACACGGTCACCGCCACCCACTCGACCCCCGGCGGCAACGGCGCGCTGCTGGAGATCTCCGCCGCGGGCGTCTCGAAGGCGACGACTCTCGCCCGGCTGTGCGCCGCGCGCGGCGTCCGCGCCGAGGAGGTCGTGGCCTTCGGCGACATGCCCAACGACCTGCCGATGCTGGCGTGGGCCGGGACCTCGTACGCCGTGGCCAACGCGCACCCCGACGTGCTCGCCGCGGTGGACCGGTCGACGGCGACCAACGACGAGGACGGGGTGGCGCAGGTGCTGGAAGGGCTGTTCCCGGCAGCGGGCTGAGGGAGCCCGCTGTCGGTAGCTGCGGCTAGGTTCCTGCCCGTCCACACGGGGAGCGCGGCTTCACGATCGGCTGCGCCGGACGGAGGAGGCCGAGGCCTGTGCTCGCTCTGGGGCTGCGCGCGGTCGGGGGCTACGCCCGCGGGGTCCGCGCGACGTGGCGGTGGGTCGGGGACCGGCTCACGCCCGCGCAACCGCTCGCCGAGCCGGTCCGCCGCCTGCAGCTGGTGCGCTCCTGGGTCGGTTTCGCCGCCGTCGTCGCCATCCTGCTGGGCAACGGCGAGGCGGCCGGGGACGCGTTCGCGGGCCGGTTGATGGAGGGCGCCTTCCAGGCGCCGCTCTACAAGGCCGCGCTCGCCGCGCCGTGCTTCCTGCTCGGGGCCTGCCTGGTCGCGGCCCTGACCCCGGGCGCGGGCCGCCACGCCAAGCTGGTCAGGGACCTCAAGCCGCTGGGCTTCGCCGTCGTCGTGACCGTGGTCCCCCCGGGCCTGGTCGGGGCGCTCGTGCTGCTCGGCCAGCGTGAGCTCGCGGACGACGGCGCGACGAACGGCCCGGTGGCCGTGCTCGCAGTCGTCGGCGCCCTGACGCTGCCCGTGCTGCTGACCGCGTACTTCCGCTCCCAGGCGCTGGCGATCCGCTACTCCTTCCGCGCGGGCGAGGTGCACCCGCTCCTGCCGGCCGCGATCGGCCTCGTGCTCGCGGTGCTCGCGTTGCGCGAGGGGATCGGGACCGTCGCGGGCTCCTCCGGACGGCTCGAGACGCAGCTCGGCTGGCTCGGTGTCGCGGGCGCGGTGTCGCTCGCGGCCCTCTCCGGGATCGAGGCCCGCCGGCTCTGGGCGTCCCTCACCGCGCTCGGCCCGCACGGGCTCGCGCGCCCCGGGAGGTCCGGCTACGCCCTGATCGCGGGAGCGGTGTCCGTGGTCGCCGTGCTCGTGGCCGGTGCGGCGGCGGGCGTCGCCCAGGTCAAGCACGCGTCCAAGGTCCGGGCGGCGGCGATCGCCCGGTCCCTGGCCGCGCTGGAAGGGCCCGCCGAGGGGCGCTACGAGATCGGCAGGACCATCGTGCGGGCGCCGGGCGCCCCCGTGCTCGTGCGCGCGGAGGCGGACGGCCAGGCGGTGCGCTACTCCGTCGCCTACCGCAACGACACCGGCAAGCCCCGGCTGGCGACGACCTGCCCGGCCGAGGGCGCCCGTTCCAGGCAGGCGCCGCGAATCCAGTACGGCCCCGAGAGAGCGGACGCCTTCATGGCCGCCACGGAGGCCTACTGCTACGAGCACCCCGGCAAGCGGGTGATCGTGCCGGCCAGGGACCGGGTCGTGCTGTGGGCGGTCTTCCCGCGCGACGGCAGGCTGCGCGAGCGGGTCACGTTCTGGTGGGGCGAGAAGGGCAAGCTCCGGGTGGACCTGACCGAGTACGCGCCGCGCGCGCTCTGACTCCGCCGCTCCGGGCCCCTGCTCCGCCCCGTTCCGCCGCCGCCTCGCGGGCGCGGTCACGGCGGCCGGGGGGTGGCGGCGGCGTACCTCCCGCTGTCGATCTGCAGCGTGCTCGTGCCGTAGCTGGCGCTCGGCGGTGCGGCCACGGCGCGGTGGTTCGGGCGACTGGGACGAGCCCGCCCTGATGGCGTCGCAACTGGCGCGATGGCAGCCTGAGGACGACGACGAAGGAGGCCGCCATGGTGCGAGCGACGTGGAACGGCGCGGTGATCGCCGAGTCCGAGGTGACCGAGCAGGTCGAGGGCAACCACTACTTCCCGCGGGGGGTGGTGAAGGACGAGTACCTGCGGCCGAGCGACACGCACACGGTCTGCCCGTGGAAGGGGACCGCGAGCTACTTCACGCTCGCGGTCGACGGGGCGGAGAACCCGGACGCGGCCTGGTACTACCCCGAGCCCAAGGACGCGGCGGTGAGCATCAAGGGCCACGTCGCGTTCTGGCGCGGGGTCGAGGTGTCCGAGGGCTGAGCTCCTGCACCGCCGGCCCCACCTCGGGGCCCTTGCACGGGGCCCGAGGTGAGGCCGGCGGTGAAGAGGACGCGGGTCAGGCCTGCGCCTTCTTGCTGAACACCATCCCGACGCTGACCACGATCAGCCACAGCGGCATCGTGAAGCCCGGCATGCCCGGCAGCGCCATCCCGATCGCCATGCCCACCGGCGGGAGCAGCAGCAGGATGCTGACGACGCCCATCCACTTGGGCAGCAGGGCGTTGCGACCGAACGACAGCGCCGTGACGCACCCCGCGGCGACGGCGCCGCCCCACCAGCCGAGGAGCAGGCCGAAGTCGAGGTACGTCCAGTTCACGAACATCGATTCCGGAGTCAGCCAGCCACTGTCGGTCCCGCCGGGCAGGTAGAGCGCCATCGAGCCGGCGAGGCTGTAGCCGATGACGTTGATCGCGGCGGTCGCCGCGAGGGCCTGGGAGACCGTGCGCGCGGCGATGCTGCGCGGTGCTCGTTCCTCCGCCCACCGTCGCCAGCCGGACGAGGCGACGAGCAACGAGGCCACGGAGACGAGGCCGAGCAGGAACGCGATGTGGTAGTTCCCGCGGTTCACGTCGTCCAGGATCGCGAGGCCCTTGTTCTCGTTCTTCTCGGCGTAGTTGCCCGTGAGGCCGATGAACGCTGCGGCGAAGCTCGTGGCGCCCCCCAGCACGCCGGCGAGCGGCCAGAGCGCGCGCCGCGGGGTTGCAGGGCGCCCGGAGGCAGCGGTGGAGGTGGAGGCGATCGAGGGGGCAGCGGTCGGAAGCGTGCTGGTCACGGGAGGCTCCTGGCGTGGACGCGTTGTCTGACACCAGAACTCTGCTCCGGGCGGGCGCGCGGGCCCACCGTGCTCCCTGGCGGCTTCCGGGTGTGGCCAGCACACCCGGAAGCCGGGCGGAGGCAGGAGGTACGGCCCCTGCGGACCGGCCCCTGCGGCTACCGCCCTAGAGGTACTGGCCGGTGGGCCGCTCGGCCGGCACGCCCTGCACGGCGCCCGGCGGCAGCGCCCGCCGCCCCCCGGCCTCCATCTGCGCCCGGGCGTTCATCTGCTGGGCGAAGAGCGCGGCCTGGATCCCGTGGAAGAGGCCCTCGAGCCACCCGACCAGCTGGGCCTGCGCGACCCGCAGCTCCCCGTCGGTCGGGATCTCGGACTCGCTGAAGGGCAGCGTGATGCGGCGCAGCTCCTCGACCAGCTCCGGGGCGAGGCCGGCCTCGAGCTCCCGGATGGAGGAGGAGTGGATCTCGCGCAGCCGGGCCCGGCTCGCCTCGTCGAGCGGGGCGCTGCGCACCTCCTCGAGCAGCTGCTTGACCATGCTGCCGATCCGCATGACCTTGTCCGGCTGCTCGACCAGCTCCGTGACCGGCGTCGAGTCGTCGTCCTGCTGCTCCTGCTGCGGCGGGGTCCCCGTGCTGACGCCCATGCCGTCCGGTCCGACGACGACGATGCGGGGGGTCGGGTCGGCGCTGCTCGGCTCAGTCATGCACACCATCCTGCCAACGCGGGAGCCGGGGAAACCGCTCGCCTCGAACGGGGTCGGGCTGCCATGGTCGTCGGCGTGCTCGCCCTGCGCCCTCCGTACTCGTCCCGCCGTGCCCTCCCGTCCGACGCCGAGGCCGCGTACGCCGTGGCCGGCGCGGACGACGAGCGCGTGCTCGGGCACCCTGACGGCACGCTGGCCGACCTGCGCGACGACCTGGAGAGCGCGACGCTCGAGGCCTGGCTCGTCGAGCATCCGCAGGCCGGCCCCGTCGGGTACGCGACGGTCGAGCCGAAGGGCGACGCGGTCGTCTACCTCGATCTCTACACCGTCGACCCCGGGCTCGGGCCGCAGCTGCTGGCGGCGCTGACCGCGCGCGGCCGCGAGCTGCTCGCCGTGGCCGGTGAGCTGCGGACGAGCATCCTGCGGCCCGACGAGCGGACCGCAGCGTGGCTGGAGGACGCCGGCTGGCGGCGGGCCACCAGCTGGGCGCGGCTCCGGCTCGAGCTCGCCGACCCGCCGCCCGCTCCCGCGCCGCCGGGCGACGTGACGGTCCGCCGCGTCCCGCCCGGCGACGAGCAGGGCCTGCGGGCGGTGCACGGGGTCATCGACGCGGCCTTCGCCGACTCGTACGGCCATGTCCCCGAGCCGTTCGAGGAGTGGTTCGCCCGCCTCGACGCGCGCAGCACCGTCGACTGGTCCCAGGTGTGGCTCGCCGAGACGGCGTCCGGCCCGGTGGGCGCCCTCTACGGCAGCGACGACTACGTCGAGGACGAGCAGGCGGGGTACGTCGCCCGGCTCGGCGTGCTGCGCGCGGCGCGCGGCCGAGGGGTCGCCCGCGCGCTGCTGCTGACCGCGTTCGCGGACGTCCGGGCGCGCGGCCTGCCCGCGGTGCTGCTGCACGTCGACGAGCAGGGCACGACCGGGGCGTACGCGCTCTACGAGTCGGTGGGCATGCGGCGCGTCCTGCAGGTCGACGCCTGGGTGCTGCCGGCCGGCTGACCCGTGCTCAGGCCGGGGCGCCGGCGTCGCCGGGGAGCAGGGCGTACATCACCACGTCGGCGCGGCGGCCGTGCAGCAGCAGCCGGCCGCGCAGGACCCCCTCGGCGGTGAAGCCCGCCGCCTCCGCGACCCGGCGCGAGGCCGTGTTGCCCGGCTCGACGACCAGCTCCACCCGGGCCGCCCCCCGCTCGGCGAGCAGCCAGCGGGTGAGCGTGCGCAGCGCGTCCGAGACGTAGCCGCGGCCCCGGGCGGGCGCGGCGCCCCAGTAGCCCACGTCGGCGACGCCGTCCACCACCGAGTGCGCGGCGATGCTCGCCACGAGCACGCCGGAGCCCCGCTCCGTCACCGCGAACGCCCCGCCACCGGCGGCCCAGGCGGCCGGGGCGACGCCGGTCACGAACGCGACCGCGTCCGCGCGGGCGTACGGGGAGGGCACGCGGGTCCACCGGGAGAGCTCGGGGTCCTGGCAGGCCGCGGCGAGCGCGTCCACGTCGGCGAGGCTCCAGGGGCGCAGGACCGTGCGGCTGCCCTGCAGCGTGGGCTGCGCTCCGCTCATGCCCGGAGCAGGACCTTGCCCGTCACGTCCCCGCCGGCCATGCGCCGGTGGGCCTCGCCGGCCCGCTCCATGGGGTACGTCGAGTCGACCACGACGCGCACCCGGCCGTCCGCGACCATCGGCCACACGTGCTCGCGCACCTGGGCGACGATCTGCGCCTTCTGCGCGATCGGCCGGGAGCGCAGCGCGGTCGCGTGCACCGCGCCGCGCTTGGCCAGCAGGGTGCCGAGGTCGAGCTCGCCACGGGTCCCGCCCTGCATGCCGATGACGACCAGGCGCCCGTCCGGGGCGAGGACGTCGACGTTCGGGCCGAGGTACTTGGCGCCGATCGGGTCCAGCACCACGTCGGCGCCGCCGCCGGTGATCGCGCGGACGTCGGCCACCCAGTCCCCGCGGTAGCTGACCGCGGCCTCCGCGCCGAGCTGGCGGCAGAGCGCGAGCTTCTCCTCCGACCCCGCCGTCGCGACGACCCGGGCGCCCAGGGCGGCTCCGATCTGGACGGCGGCCGTGCCGATGCCGCCCGCCCCGCCGTGGACGAGCAGCCACTCGCCGGCCGCCAGCCCGGCCCGCATGACCAGGTTCGACCACACGGTGCAGGCCGTCTCCGGAAGGCCGGCCGCCGTCACCAGGTCGACCCCGCGCGGCAGCGGGAGCACCTGCCCGGCCGGCACCGCGACGCGCTCGGCGTAGCCGCCGCCGGCGAGCAGCGCGCACACCTCGTCGCCGGCCGCCCATCCCGTCACTCCGGGCCCGAGCGCGGCCACGCGCCCGCTCACCTCCAGCCCCGGGTACGCCGGGGCGCCCGGGGGCGGCGGGTAGTGGCCCTGGCGCTGCAGCAGGTCCGCGCGGTTGAGGCCGGCGGCGACGACGTCGAGCAGCAGCTCGCCCGGCCCGGGCGCCGGGTCGTCCACCTCGGCCCACACCAGCGCCTCGGGACCGCCCGGCACCGGGATCGTGACGGCGTGCACAGGGCCGCCTAGCGCCGGACGCGGTCCACGAGCGCCCACGTCGCGGGCAGCAGCCCCGCGGCGGCGGCGGACTTCACCAGGTCGCCGGGGACGAAGTCCCAGAGGCCGTAGTCGAGCCCCTGCGCGAGGCCGACGTCCAGCGTCGCCATGAGCCACGGCACGCCGACGGCGTAGATGAGCACCGAGCCCAGCAGGTTGAGCGCCAGGACCCGCCACGGGCTGCGCGTGCTCATCCGCTCGCTGAGCCGGCCGACGACCAGCGCCGCCAGCAGGAAGCCCAGGATGTAGCCGAACGAGGGGCTCCCGCCCCAGCCGGACCGGCCGTCGGAGAACCACGGCACGCCCGCGACGCCGATCAGCAGGTAGACCGTCGTGGCCAGCAGGCTGCGCACGGAGCCGAGCGCGGTCGCGGCGAGCAGGACGGCGAACGTCTGCAGCGTCAGCGGGACCGGCCAGAGCGGGATCGACACCTGCGCGCACACGCCGATCAGCGCGGCGGCCCCGACGACGAGGACGGCGTCGGCCGTCAGCGACCGCGGGACGAGGTCGGCGAGGACCCGGGGGACGCGCGGGGCGTACGGCGAGGCGGGATGCGACAGCGAGCTCATGACCGGACAGCCTGCCAGCACCCCGTACCGTTCTGCAGTGCCTCCCACCCCTGCCCCGGCGCCGGGCGCCCCCGCCGCGCAGCTGCCCGCCGACGCCCCGGTCGTGATCGCCGCGCACGGCACCGCCGAGGAGGCCGGGCTGCGCACCGTCGAGGCGATGGCCGAGCGGGTGGCCACCGCGCTGCCCGGGCGCCAGGTCCGGGTCGGCTACCTCGACGTCGTGGGGCCGACGGTCGGGGAGACGCTCGCCGCGCTCGACGCGCCCGCCCTGGTCGTCCCGCTGCTGCTCGCGCCCGGCTACCACGTCGACGTCGACCTGCCCGCGGTCGCCGCCGCAGCGGCCCATCCGGTGGTCTGCACAGCACCCGTCGGGCCCGACGAGCGGCTGGTCGGGTTGGCCCTCCGGCGGCTGCTCGAGGCCGGCTACGAGCCGGGCGGCCCGGTCGTGCTCGGCGCCGCCGGCTCCAGCTCGGCCCGCTCGGCCGCCGCCACCGCCCAGGCGGTGCGCTGGCTCGCGGCCCGCACCGGCGGCGAGGTGGTCGCGGCGTACGCCTCGGCGACCCCGCCGACGCCGGCCGAGGCGGTGGCGCGGCTGCGGGCCGGGGGAGCGCGCAGGGTCGCCCTCGCGACGTACCTGCTCGCCCCCGGCTTCTTCGCCGAGCGCATGCACGACGCCGGCGCCGACCTGGTGTCCGCCCCGCTGGGCGACGCGCCGGAGGTGACCGAGGTGGTGCTCGACCGGGTCGCGGGCAGGGGGCCGGCGCCGCTCCCCTAGGCTGGCGAGCCGTGATCCCCTCTGGCGAGCAGGTCGAGCTCTCGGCGGCCGGGTACACCGCCGTCGTGACGCAGGTCGGCGCCGGGCTGCGCAGCCTGCGCGCCCACGGGCGCCCGCTCGTCCGCGAGTACCCCGCGGACTCCCTCACGCCCGTCAGCAGCGGCGTGGTCCTGGCGCCCTGGCCCAACCGCATCCGCGACGGGGCGTACTCCTTCGACGGCCGGGACCACCTCGTCCCGATCAACGAGCACGACCGCGGCAACGCCCTGCACGGGCTGGTCGCCTGGTCGGCCTGGGACGTCGCCGAGCGGTCCGCCGAGCGCGCGGTGCTGCGCACCCGGGTGTGGCCTTCCCCGGCGTACCCCACGATCCTCGACCTCGAGGCGGAGTACGCGCTCGGCCCGGACGGGCTGGAGTGGACGCTGCGCGCGGTCAACGCCGGGGACGTCAGCGCCCCGTACGGCGCGTCGATCCACCCGTACGTGCTGCCGGGCGCGGCCGGGACCGTCGACGACTGGACGCTGCGGCTGCCCGCGGCGCGCTATCTCGACGTCGACCCCGAGCGGCTGCTGCCGCGCGAGGTGCTGCCCGTCGAGGGGACGCCGTTCGACTTCCGCGCCGGCCGGGCCGTCGAAGACCTGTTCGTGGATCATGCGTTTACCGAAGTGTCGTTCGGCGAAGACGGCTACGCCCGCGTGCAGGTGCTCGGCGCCGACGGCACCGGGGTCGAGGTGGTCTGGGACAGCGCGAGCCCCTGGGTCCAGGTGCACACCGCCGACCGCCCCGAGCCGGAGCTGAACCGCACCGGGCTCGCGGTCGAGCCGATGACCTGCCCGCCCGACGCGTTCAACAGCGGCACCGACCTCGTCACGCTGGCGCCCGGCGCGGAGCACGCGGTGAGCTGGCGCATCCGGGCGCTCGACGGGAGCTGAGCCCGCTCAGGCGACGGCCACGTGCCAGTCGGCCCGGTCCCCGCTGAGCCACCGGTCGTGCCAGGCCTCGAACTGCGGCGCGGGCATGGGCGGCGCGAACAGGTAGCCCTGCCCGCGGCGCACGCCGAGGTCCCACAGCATGCGGGCGACGTCGCGCGTCTCGATGCCCTCGGCGATCACGTTCATCCCGAGCTCGTCGGCGAGCGCGACGATCGAGCGCACGATCGCGACGTCACGCCGGTCGCCGGTGATGCCGGTGACGAAGCTGCGGTCGATCTTCAGCGTCTGCACCGGCAGCTGCTTGAGCCGGCCGAGGGACGAGTAGCCCGTGCCGAAGTCGTCGACGGCGACCCGGATGCCCTCGGCGTTCATGCGGCGCAGGGCCGAGACCGCGGACTCGCTCACCAGCGTCGTCTCGGTCACCTCGACCTTGAGCAGGCTCGGGGGCAGGCGCAGCTCGCGCAGCGTGCGCTGCAGCTCGGCGGGGTAGCCGGGGTCGGCGAGCACCACGCCGGAGAGATTGACCGCGACCGGCATCCGCCGCCCGCTGCTCTCCCACGCCACGCACTGGGCGGCCGCGCTGCGCAGCACGACGTCGGTCAGGCCGCCGATGAGCCCGCTCTGCTCGGCGAGCGGCACGAACGTGGCCGGTGACTGGACGCCGCGGGCGAGCGAGGCCCAGCGCACCAGGGCCTCCGCGCCGGTGGCCGTCCCGGTGGCGAGGTCGACCACGGGCTGGTACGCGACCCGCAGCTGCCCGCCCTCGATGGCGCTGCGCAGGTCGTTGACCAGGCCCAGCCGCGCGCTGGCGTCCTCGTCGACCTGGGGGTCGAACGCCGCCCAGCCGGTGCGCTCGCGCTTGGCGCGGTACATCGCCAGGTCCGCGTGCTTGAGCAGGGTGTGGGTGTCCGGGCCGTGCCGGGGCGCGATGGCCACGCCGATGCTGCCGCCGAGCAGCACCGGCCCGGCGGGCGTGTCGAAGGGGCGCAGCAGCTGCTCGTAGAGCCCGGCGGCGACGGTCACCGCGTCGTCGGCGTCCTTGAGGTCGAGCAGCCCCACCGCGAACTCGTCGCCGCCCAGCCGCGCGACGACGTCCCCGCGGCGTACGCGCTCGCGCAGCCTGGTGGCGACCTGGCCGAGCACGACGTCGCCTGCCTGGTGGCCGAGCGAGTCGTTGACGTCCTTGAACCCGTCGAGGTCGATGAGCAGAAGGGCGGTCGCGGTGCCGGCCGCCCGGTCGGCGCTCAGGGCGGCGCCCATCCGCTCGTGCAGCAGCCCGCGGTTGGGCAGTCCCGTGAGCGCGTCGTGCGTCGCGCTGTAGCGCACCTCGGCCTCGACCCGGAAACGCTCCACCGCGGCGGCGACGACGTTCGAGACCGCGTGCAGGAAGTGCAGCGCCTCCTCGCCGAAGGCTCCCTGCTGGCGCGAGTGGACCGCGAGGACCCCCCACCGGCGCACGCTGCCCACGACGATCACCGCACTGCTGCGGATGCCGGCGTCGGTGAGCAGCGGGTGCTCGCCGGGGTCGCGCAGCGCATGGTCGGAGATCACGACCGGCGCGCCGGTCTCCAGCGCCTGCGCGGTGATCCCGCCGTTGACCGGGCGCGCGCCGGGCGGGAAGCTCGCGCCGTACGTCGCGGCGAAGCGCAGCCCGTCCGGGACGCACTCGATGAGGTTGGCCATGGGCGCGTCCAGCGTGCTCGCGACCGTCGCCACGACGGTACGCAGCAGCTCGGGCAGGTCGTCCGCGGTCAGCGCGGCCTGCCCCAGCTCGGCGACCGCGGCCTGCTGGCGCTCCCGGGCGCGCAGCTCGCGGTCGAGCGCGGCCTTGGCGTCCGCGACCAGCTGGGCGTTGTCGATCGCGAGGGCGGCCTGCGCGGCGAAGGCCTCGAGCAGCTCCAGCTGCGACCCCGAGGGCCGGGGCGCGCCGTGCGGGAGGTCCACGCAGAGCACGCCGAGCAGCCCGTGGCGGGTCGAGCGCAGGGGCGCGCAGAGGATGTCCTCGGCGTGCCACCGCCCCGGGGCGTCCGGCCCCTCGGCCCGCGGCAGCTGCCAGCTCTGCAGCCCGTTCGCGGGCTCGCGCCCGGCGGGCACGAAGCAGAGCTCGCCGAACGGGCCCACGGGGTCGCCGGCGGCGAGCAACGCCTCCCAGTCCGCGCGCGAGCCCGAGCCGCCGAGCAGCGCGGCACTGGCCTCCTCGGAGCCGGCCACCGCCACCGTGCGCAGGTCGCCCGACGGCTCGACGAGGCTGAGCGTCGCCACCGTGAACCCGAGGTCGTGCACCGCCGCGGCGGCGACGGCCTCCAGCGTGGGCTGCAGCCCGCGCAGGGCGCTGATGTCGCGGACCAGCCGGGCCAGCGTGGTGAGCGGGGCGGAGCCGGGCGCCACGGGCGCGGCGGAACGAGCGTCCGGCACTCCAACTCCCTTGCGTCCGTGGGTCAGCGGCGACCTATCGGACGAGGGCGGCGACAGCTGAGCGACAGCTCCCGTCGTGACCCCCGTCTAGACCAGGATGCGGGATGCGGCCGCGGGGCGGAAACCCCCCAGGAGGGAGCCCCAGAGCTGCGCGAGGCGGTCGACCGCGTCGACCAGGACGGGCTCGGGTGCCGTGAAGGGCAGCCGCACGAAACGGTCGAACGCCCCGTCGATGCCGAAGCGGGGCCCGGGCGCCACCCGCAGGCCGGCCTCCGGCGCGGCCGCGGCCAGCGCCGTGCTGCCCGGGGCGTCGAGGCCCACCCACAGCGACATGCCGCCGCGCGGGACCCGCGCCGACCACTCGGGGAGCCGCTCGGCGAGCGCCGCGACGAGCACGTCCCGGCGCGAGCGCAGCAGCTCGCGGCGCTCCGCGACCACGGCGTCGAGGCGGCGCAGCAGGGCCAGCGCGACCAGCTGGCCGTGGACGGGCGGCCCCATGTCCGAGACCGCCCGGACCTCGGCCACCCGGCGGACCAGAGCGGGGTCGGCGCGCAGCCACCCCGTGCGCAGCCCGCCCCAGACGCTCTTGCTCAGCGAGCCCACGCACACCAGCTGGCCGCCGTGGGGCAGCCGGGCCGTGCGCGGGGGCTCCGGCCCCTCGAGCACCAGGTCGGCCATTGCCTCGTCGACCACGGTGACGGTGCCCGAGCGGGCAGCCGCGTCCAGGACACGGGCGCGCACCTGCTCGGGCATGACCGCGCCCGTCGGGTTGTGGAAGTCCGGCACGACGTAGGCGAGCCGTGGCCCCCGCCGCAGCGCGTCGACCAGCATGACGGGGTCCCACCCCTCCGCGGCGTCGACGGGGACCGGGTGCAGGCGCGCACGCGCCGTCCGCAGCGAGTCCAGGGCGTTCGGGTACGTCGGCACCTCGACCAGCGCGGTGTCGCCCGGCCCCAGGACGGTCCGGGCCAGCAGGTCCAGGGCGGACTGGCCCCCGGTCGTGACCAGGATCTGGTCCGGGGTCGTCGGCGCGCCCAGGCTCGTGTAGCGATCGGCGATCGCCGCCCGCAGCTCCGGCATCCCGAGCAGGTCGTAGCCGTGACCGCCCAGGTGGGCCGGGAGCAGCTCGCCGGCCTCCGCGACCGCCGCCAGCATCGCGGACGCCGGTGCCGGCAGGCTCGCGATCGTCATGTCGACGACGTCCGGGCCCCCGGTCCGCGGCACCCACGCCCCGGCCGGCAGCGGCGACTCCAGCGGAAGGGCGGTGAAGCTGCCAGCGCCCACGCGGCGCTCGAGCAGCCCCTCCTCGCGCAGCCGGTCGTACGCCGCGGACGCCACCCCGCGGCTGACTCCCAGGGCCGCAGCCAGGTCCCGGTCGGCGGGCAGGCGGGCCCCGACCGGCACGCGCCCGTCGACCACCAGAGCGCGCAGCGCCGTGCTCAGCAGGTCGGCCATGGGGCGGCGGGTGGGGGACGGCGACGTGCGCCAGTCCCCGAGGAGCACGACGAGCCGACTGGCGGGCATGGTCCGGATCACGGAGGCCATTCCACCTCGATCGGCCTGCGTCGCGCCAGCCATTTCCGCCGATCGCGCAGGCCCTCGTGCCGGGTCCGCTCCCGGACGGGTGACTCAACCGGGTGGATCAGGGCGCCGACATTCGCCCCGTGAACGTACGCCTGCACCCCGGCACCGCTGACGACGCCGAGGCCGACGCCCAGCGCCGAAGCCTGCAGGGGGAGCTGCGCCGGTTCTGGCGCGCCCTCGCGCTCGCTCTCTCGGTGCTGCTCGTCACCATCGCCTCCAGCGCGGCGTACAGCCAGCTCGTCGTGCAGCCGCGGGCGCTGCTCACCACCGCCGTGGTCAAGCAGCTGCGGCTGCTGCACGAGGGGATGCTCGACCAGGAGACGGGCCTGCGCGCGTACGCGGCGACGGGCAACCCGTCCTTCCTCGCGGCCTACTCCGCCGGGGCGACGAAGACCAACCGGGCCGAGGACGAGCTCATCGGGCTGGTGGCCGGGGACCCCACCGAGACCCGCATGCTCGTCGACACCATCCTGGCCCACCGCGCCTGGGCGGTGAGCTGGGCGAGCGAGGGGCTGGCCGTGCCGCCGGGCGAGCCCCTGGAGACCGCGAAGCTGTCGGCGTTCCTGGCCCGGGGCAAGACGCTGTTCGACCGCTACCGCGCGGTGCAGTCGGTGGCGACCGAGCGTGCCGCCAACCGCCGGGACGCCGCCCTCGACAGCCAGCGCCACACCCTGCTGGTGGCCGGCGGCATCAACGTGCTCGTCGTCGCCGGCATCTTCGGGGTCGGGATGCGCCGCCGGCGCCAGCTGGCCCTCGTCATCGACGCCCCCGTGCGCGCGCTGCTGGACATGATCTCGCGGATGGAGGCCGGCGAGCTGGGCGTCCAGGCCCCCGGGCTCGGGTCCTCGGAGTTCCGCCGGCTCGGCGACGGCCTGGCCGCGATGGCCCGGCGCATCGAGGCCCAGCAGGCCCGCGGGATGATGCGCGAGGAGGCCGCGAGCCAGCTCGCCGCCCGGCTGCAGGTCATCCTGCGCGTCGCCCGCGAGACCTCCGGGTCGCTCGACCCGCGGTTCGTCGCGGAGTCGGTCGCTGCCGCGGCCGTCGAGCTGGGGCGGACCCGCGCCGTCGTGTGGGAGCGGCAGACCGACGGCGAGTTCGTCGCGATCCGGCGCAGCGACGACCCGAAGGGCGCCCGCCCGCCGGCGGGCCTCGTCGCCCCGCCGCACGTGGAGGTCTCGGCCGCGGAGGCCCGCACGGTCACCGTCGGCACCATGACGTACTTCCCGCTCGTCGTCCGCGGCGCCGTCGTCGGCGTCATGGAGGTCGAGGCCGAGGCCTGGGACGA
Source organism: Motilibacter aurantiacus (assembly GCF_011250645.1). Lineage (NCBI taxonomy): Bacteria > Bacillati > Actinomycetota > Actinomycetes > Motilibacterales > Motilibacteraceae > Motilibacter > Motilibacter aurantiacus. The sequence continues at coordinate 86,186 of NZ_JAANNO010000007.1, read as the reverse complement.
CGAGGACTCGGCCCAGGTGGACTCGGTGCTCGAGGCCCTCGCGCTGAGCGCCGCGTCCGCCCTGGACTCGGCCCGCCTGCACGCCAGCGTCACCGAGCAGGCGCGCCTGGACGGGCTCACCGGCCTGCGCAACCGGCGCAGCCTGGAGGAGGAGACGCCGCACGAGTACGGGCGCTCCCGCCGCTACGACCGCCCGCTCAGTGTCTGCATGATCGACCTGGACCACTTCAAGCGCATCAACGACACCGCCGGGCACGCCATCGGCGACGAGTGGCTGCGGCGCTCGGCCCAGGCCGTCGTCGCGGGCCTGCGCGGCAGCGACGTCGCCTACCGGTACGGCGGGGAGGAGCTGGTCGTGGTGCTGCCGGAGACGGCCGCGGACGCCGCGCTCATCGTGGCCGAGCGCATGCGCCGGGCGATCGAGGAGATCGACGGGCCGCCGGAGTACCCGAAGATCACCGCCTCCGTGGGCGTCGCGACCCTGACCTACGCGATGCGCGACATGACCGACCTGATCGCGGCCGCCGACACCGCGCTCTACGCGGCCAAGTCCGGCGGCCGGAACCAGGTCGTCGCCGCCGCGCCCCCGGCGGTTCTCTCGCTTCCCGGGCCCCAGTCGGGCTGAGGGACGGCTAGCGTTCGGCTCGCCGGAACCGACGACGGAGTCGGGGACGAAAGGGGCGAGTCATGGTCTCGATCCATGAGCTGTCACGGCGCAGCGGCGTCTCCGTCTCCACCGTCAGCCGCGCGCTGAACGGCTACACCGACGTCAGCGCCGCGACCCGGCAGCGGGTGCAGGAGCTGGCCCGCGAGCTGGGCTACTCCCCGAGCGAGGCCGCCCGGACCCTCGTCCGCCGGCGCAGCACCATGGTCGGCGTCGTCTGGGACCCGGGCTTCGGCCAGCCGGCGCCCCACCCGTTCCTGCACCAGGTGCTCGACGGGATCCGCTACGGCCTCGGCAACCGCGGCTACGACACGCTGCTCGTCGCCCCCGTCCTCGACGAGGCGGCCCAGGACGCCGAGGCGTACGTCCGGCGCGCCCGGCAGCTCAGCCTCGCCGGCGTCGTGGTGATGGGCGTCGACCCGGCACAGCCCTGCGTGCGCGGGCTCATCGACAGCGACGTCCCGGTGGTCCTCGTCGACATCGACCGGCGCGGCCCGCGCACCGTCCGGCTGACCTCGGACAACGTCGGTGGCGCCGCCCTGGCCGCGAGGCACCTGCACGCTCTCGGCCGGCGCAGGCTCGCCTGCATCTCCGGCCCGCTTGACCTGCCGACCTCCGAGGACCGGCTGCGCGGGTTCCGCGACGAGCTCGCCGGGCTCGGCCACGACCTGCCCGGCGAGCTCGTCGCCGCCGGCGACTTCTTCCACGACGGCGGCGCCGAGGCGATGCGCGGCCTGCTGGCGCTGCCCGAGCGGCCCGACGGCGTCTTCGGCTGCAGCGACCTCATGGCGCTGGGCGCGATGTCGGCGATCGGGGACGCCGGCCTTCGGGTGCCCGACGACATCGCGGTGGTCGGCTTCGACGACGTGCCCGCAGCGGCGTACGCCCGGCCGCGGCTCACGACCGTCCGGCAGGACGTCCCCGCCTTCAGCGCCGCCGCCGCCGAGCAGGTCCTCGCGCTCGCCGCGAGCCCGCCCGACGAGGAGCCCGAGGGGGCGGTCGTGCTCGAGACCAGCCTGGTGGTGCGCGAGTCCTGCGGCGCCGCGGGCTGAGCCCGGGCCCTCGGGCGCTACCGTGGGCGTCCTCCGGGAGGGCTGTCCGAGTGGCCGATGGAGGCGGTCTTGAAAACCGCTAGGCAGGACACCAAGCCTGCCTCATGGGTTCGAATCCCATGCCCTCCGCGCACGCGCCGGGACGGCGCACCGCCTGCCGAGGTGCCCGGGATCGAGGCGCGGGCGGCTACGTGCCGTCCTGTCGCCGAAATGCGAACGCCGCAGCTGCCGGGGCTGGCGACGAATGCCCTCCAGTCGATAGCGCGCTGCGGCGCGGGCCGGTCGCGCGCAATTCCTTCGGACGGCCGACAACTTCGACGGTGAGAAAGAGTCCGCCGAGGCAGTCAAGGGCCGTGGAATACCGCCTCGACGTTGTGGCCGTCGGGGTCGCGCAAGAACACCGCGTAGTAGCCCGGGTGGTACTCCGGCCACTCGCGCGGCGGGTGCAGCACCTCCACCCCGGACGAGACCGCCGCTGTGTGGACCGCGTCCACGGCCGCCCGGTCCGGTGCCGCGAACGCGATGTGCAGCTCGCGGGCCTCGCCGGCACCGGCCGGGCTGAGCCAGAAGTCAGGGCTGCCTGCGGGGCCTGCCAGCCCCACGACGAACGACTCCCCCACCGGGTGGCGCATCGCCTCCTGCACACCGCAGGACGCGAACATCCGCAGGTAGAACTCGAGCGACGCCTCGACGTCGGACACCGGCACACCGAGGTGATCCAGCATGGACGGAGGCTAGCGAGCACAGCGGCCCACCGCACCTGGGCACGGGTGCGCATCGACGTGCCGGCGCATACCGTGGCCGGCCGATCACGCTGCAGCGTCACGGGTGGGACCGGCCGCTCTCGTCCGGGCGAATTCGGCGTGGAGGGCGGGCTGCGGCGAACGGTTGCCGCGCGCACGTGATACGACCGACGTGGACCTGCCGGCAGACCGTCGACGGGCGGCGAGCGGAGGAGCGCACATGATGCAGCGGGCTCGCCTGCGCGCTCCCCGGCTGTTGCACTGCCTCGACGCGTCGCGCGCCGAGGGCGCCTTGTCCGGCCGCGCGGGGCGCGCCTACTGTTCGCCCGGTCGGCCGGCCCTGCGCCCGACCGGCGCGGCCGCAAGGTGCCGTGGGCCTGTCGTCGACCAGGAAGGCCGCTGCCCGGATGAGTGCTGACGACGTCGCCCGCAGGATGCGCGCCGCGATGGACTCGTGGTCGGCCCAGGCCGCGCCCGGGCTGGCCGAGCTCCTCGCCGCGGACCCTGCGGCGCGCGCAGCAGGACGGTCGGCGCACGGGCCCTCCGGCTCGGCGCGCGGCCATGCGCGTACGCCGGGGCTCCCGGCCCTGGACCGGCAGCTGGCCGTCTTCGAGGGCGTGCAGCCCATCGCTCTGCGGGCGACCACCGCGGTGGAGTACGTCGCGGCGTCCTGGTGGGTGCGCGCGCACCGGCAGGCGCAGGCCGCCCGGCTCCTGCTGCTCGAGGGGTTCGCCGCCGAGGCGGAGGTCAACACCCGCGACGTGGTGGAGCACTCGATCGCGCTGGAGACGCTCGCGGCCTTCGACGCCCGCGACGAGGCGGCGCGGTTCCTCTCGGGGCTGGCCGCCGGCCCCATGCCGCCGAGCCTCGACGTCCTGCCCACGGCGAGCACGGGCATCGGCACCGCGGTGCCCTACCTGCGGCGCGTGGCGCGCGGCGAGCGCTTCGAGCGGGCACCGGAGGCGGTGGACGAGGAGGCCATCGTGCCGCTGCTCCTCGAGGCTCTCACCACCTGCAACGCGACGTTCGACGTCTTCCTCGCCGAGCCGGTGCTCGCCGCCCTGGCCAACTCCGGCCCCACCGGCGCGACCGGCCCGACGGGGCCGGCGGGGACGACGGGCACGGACGTGCCCACCAGCGGCCTGCCCGCCGGCGGGCCGCTCGGCGTCCCCGACCCGCTGCCCCGGGGGCGCACCGCGCCACGGCCCGACGCGGTGCCGGACACCCGGCTGCCCGAGCGCGGCGACGGCTCCGGCCGGCGCTGAGGCCCGCTCTGCCGCGGAGACGTCGGGAGGCGTCGGGAGGCGTCGGGAGGACGTCACCGTCCCGCCGGACGCGGGGCGGGGCGCGACGAGCGTGACCTGGGCCACCCGGCCCCGGCGCAGCGGCGAGAATTCTCCGCATTTGTTCCCTCGTCTTTTGTGCGACGCCGTCTCTGGTCACTCAGTGCGACGAGTGCTGATAAGCCAACTGAGCTATGGCCGCCGATTTCGTCGCACAGTGCGATCGTTGGCACCTAAGGTTTTGTCTCGGTCACCCTGGGTCTTCGGCGGCTTGTGCCGCGATGCCACGGCTCCACCCACCGTTACTTTGTGACAGCATCCTGTTGCTCGCGGTGACGTCAACGTGGAGGCCCGGGGGGAGGCATCCGCGACGAGATGTCCGGCGCCGGGTCAAGGAGCACCCAGTGCCTGCCGAAGAGCCGGTGTCCTCGCCTGGGGGCCGCCGGTCGCACAGTCCGATTCGGGGCCGGCGCTCGGACCGGCCCAGGAGGGTGGAGTTCGAGATGCTCGCTCGACTTCTTGTCCCGTCCAGCGGGGCGCACGCAGGGTCCCTGGCCGGTGTCGGCCGACGTTCGCCGGCCACGGCCGCGCTGGCTGCGGCGGTGCTCGCCTGCGGCACGGGGGTGGCCGGCCCCGGAGCCGGCGCTGCCGCCGCCGGTGAGGACGGCCCGCTGCCGGGGGTGGCGTCCGCGGCCGACGCGCTCGGCGCCCCGGTCCGCGTCGTCGTCGGTGCCCTCGCCGCGGACCAGGCCGTCGTCTCACGGTCGATCACGGCAGCGGGCGGGCGGGTGGTCGACGCCGCATCGGACGTCGCGACCCTCGTCGCCGAGGTGCCGGGCTCGGCCGTCGCGGCCCTCCCCGGGGCGCCGGGCGTGCGGTGGGTGACTCCGGACCTGCAGGTCAAGCTGCTGGAGTCGAGCGCGGACGGCGCCGGCGCCGCGGGCCGGACGCTGCACAGCATCGCCGAGGAGGTGGGTGCGACCGCCGCATGGCAGCGCGGGGCCACCGGCCAGGGCGTCGACGTCGCGCTGATCGACTCCGGCGTCGCCCCCGTCCCCGGCCTCGACGGCCGCGCCAAGGTCGTCACCGGCCCGGACTCCACGCTCGACCCCGCACAGCCGGAGGCCGCGAACGCGGCTGCGCAGGGGATCGACACCTTCGGCCACGGGACCGTGATGGCGAGCATCATCGCCGGCGACGACGCGGCCCGCCCGATCGGCGACCCGGACGCCGCCGACGGCATCGCCCCCGACGCCGGGCTGGTCAACATCCGGGTCGCAGGCACCGACGGCGAGGTCAGCCTGGGTGACCTCGTCATGGCGATCGGCTGGGTGGTCGAGCACGGCCGCGACCACGGCCTCAACGTCCGCGTGCTCAACCTGTCGGTCGGCGGCTACGGCCCCGACAGCCACACGGTCGACCCGCTCGCCTGGGCGGCCAGCGCGGCGGTCGACGCGGGCATCGTCGTGGTGACCTCGTCGGGCAACGACGGCTCGGAGTACGAGCGGGTCACCTCGCCCGCCATCGCCCCCGCGGTGATCGCGGTCGGCTCCTCCACGCGTACGGCGAACGGCGCGGCGGCCTCGGCGTACACGAACCTCGGCAACGAGGAGCGCGGCGTCGACGTCTTCGCGCCCGGCGACTCGGTGCTGGGCCTGCGCGCCCCGGGCTCCACGCTCGACCAGTCCTACCCCGGCGCCCGCGTGGGCGACCGCTGGTTCCGCGGCAGCGGCACGTCGCACGCGGCGGCCGTCGTCAGCGGCGCCGCGGCCCTGCTGCTGTCCGAGCGCCCCGAGCTGACGCCCGACCAGGTCAAGACGCTGCTCGCCACGACCGCCGAGCCGCTCGCCTCCCCGGCCGCGGCCCCCGGAGGCGTTCTCGACATCGACGCCGCGCTCGCCGCCCCGGCCCCGGCGCCGAAGGCTCCGGTCAAGCTCTTCGCGCTGCCCGACGGCTGGGACGAGGCCCAGGCCGCGGACGACGCCGAGGCGGCGGGCGCCTGGGCGGGCCTGCGGTGGAACGGGCTGCGGTGGAACGGGCTGCGGTGGAACGGGCTGCGGTGGAACGGGCTGCGCTGGAACGGGCTGCGCTGGAACGGGCTGCGCTGGAACGGCCTGCGGTGGAACGGCCTTCGCTGGAACGGCCTGCGCTGGAACGGCCTCAGGTGGAACTCTGAGCTCTGGGGTTAGGAGGTCCCACCTCGCGCGCGAGGTGGAGCGATGGGATAGGACTGCGTCGTGGCGGACCGTGGAAGGGGTCTGCGTGGGCCGCTGTCGGCGAACGCCCGCGCCACCCTGCTGACGGCTGCCCTCGTGCTCCTCGCCGCGGGCCTGTGGTACGCCACGGGCCCGCGGCGTACCACTCTGGAACAGCCCTGGATCGTCGCCGCCCTGGTCGTGGCCTTCATCTGCACCGAGCTCGGCCAGCTGCACGTCATCGTCGGCAAGCAGACCCGGTCGATCCACTTCAGCGAGCTCCCCGGCGTCGTGGCGCTCTTCCTGGTCGGCCCCGCCGGGTTCCTGCTCTCGCACGTGCTGGCCACCGCCGCGGTCGTGCTGAGGAACCGCACCCCCGCGACCAAGGCCGCCTTCAACCTCGCGCTGTCGGCCAACGAGTGCCTCGTGCTCATCGTGGTGCTCGAGTACATCGGGGACGGGGCCGAGCTGACGTTGCGCTCGGCCCTCGCCGTCTTCGTCGGCGTCTTCGCCGTCAACGCGCTGGACCTCACCGCCCTGCGCGCCGTCATCTGGCTCACCGAGGGGCGTCCCCCGAGCCGGCAGCGCTCGGACTGGGTCGCGGCGGTCCTCGGCGTGGGCGGGGTGTTCAGCGCCGCGCTCGGGCTGGTCGTCGTCGCGCTCGTGAAGCCCGGCGGCTGGCAGTGGATGCTGCTGCTGCCGCTGGCCGGCGTGCTCTGGACGGCGTACCGCACCTACTCGACGCTGCTGGAGCGGCACCTCGCGCTCGAGCGGCTCTACGACTTCTCCCAGACCACCCGCAACGGGTCCCGCTGGGGCGACGTGGTGCCCGAGCTGCTCGAGCAGGCCCGCTCCCTGCTCAACGCCGAGCGCGCGGTCATCCGGGTGCACGGCCCGGACGACGAGGACGAGGTGATCGCGGTCGCCGACTCCTCCGGCTTCGACAGCGGGCCCGCTCCCGGTGAGCGGCCGGTGGGCCTGGCGGTGCACGGCAGCGGGACGCCGGCCGAGGCCCCGCGGGCCCCCGCCCGCGACGAGATCCACGACGAGGTGCTGCTCTCCCGCAAGGCGTTGCTCGTGGCCCGCGGGACGACCGACCCCCGGCTGCGCGAGTGGCTGGCGGCCCGCGGCGCGCGCGACGCCATGGTCGTGCCGCTCGTGGGCGACACCGGGGCGTTCGGCACGCTGGAGGTGGCGGGCCACCAGGCCGACGCGCGCACCTTCACCCCTGCCGACCTGCGCCTGCTGGAGACCCTCGCGACGCACACCGGCTTCGCGCTGGAGAACAGCCAGCTGCTCGACCGGCTGCGGCACGACGCCCACCACGACCACCTGACCGGCCTGGCGAACCGCGGCTACTTCATGGAGCGGCTCGACGAGGCGGTCGCCGCCCGCCGGCAGTTCGCCGTCATGATCATGGACCTCGACCGGTTCAAGGACATCAACGACGCGCTGGGCCACCACAGCGGCGACCAGTTGCTGCGCGCCGTGGCCTCGCGGCTGCTGCTCGCCGCACCCGACGGGGCGACGGTCGCGCGGCTCGGCGGTGACGAGTTCGCCGTCCTGCTGCCCGCCCCGGGCCAGCGCGACGAGGCCGAGCAGCTCGGGCGGCGCATCTCCGAGGCGCTCATGGGCCCGGTCCCGTTCGAGGACGCCGCCATCGACGTCGAGGGGTCGGTCGGCATCGCCCTCCACCCCGAGCACGGCACCGACGCCGCCGCGCTGCTGCAGCACGCGGACATCGCGATGTACGCCGCCAAGACCCAGGCGCTGGGCGTACGCGTCTACGACCCGTCCCTGGACGAGGGCGGCCCCCGGCGGCTGGCCCTCATGGCCGAGCTGCGCAGCGCGCTGCGCGCCGACGAGATCGTCGTCTACTACCAGCCCAAGGTGCGGCTCAGCGACGCCGAGCTCGTCGGCGTCGAGGCCCTCGCCCGCTGGCAGCACCCGAACCGCGGCCTCGTCCCGCCCGACGAGTTCATCCCGCTCGCCGAGCACACGGGGGTCATCACGCCGCTGACGCTCCGGGTGCTCGAGACCGCGCTGGCGCAGTGCCGGCAGTGGCTCGAGGAGGGCAAGAGCATCCCGGTCGCGGTCAACATCTCGGTGCGCGCGCTGCTGGACCCCGGCTTCCCCGCTCAGGTGGTCCGGGTGCTCGCGGCGCAGGGCGTCCCGCCCGCGCTGCTGACCCTCGAGCTGACCGAGACCAGCATCATGAGCGACCGGGCCCGCGCGGTGCCCGCGCTCGAGCAGCTCACCGGCCACGGGGTGAAGGTGTCCGTGGACGACTTCGGGACGGGCTACTCCTCCCTCGCCCACCTGCGCCGGCTGCCGGTGACCGAGGTGAAGATCGACAAGTCGTTCGTCTTCAGCATGGCCACCGAGCCCGAGGACGCCGCCATCGTCGAGGCGATCGTCCAGCTGGCCCACTTCATGGGCAAGCAGGTCGTCGCCGAGGGCGTCGAGGACGCGCTCAGCTGGCACAAGCTCACGGCCATGGGATGCGACATCGCCCAGGGCTACCTCATGTCGCGGCCGCTCCCGCCCGAGCGGCTCGAGACGTGGCTGCGCGACAACGCGCTGCCGCCACGGCCGGGCGTCAACGAGCCCGCGTCGGTGCTGCGCAAGGCCCGCCCGCTGCGGCTGGCGACGCAGACCTGACCCGGGCCGGCGGCCCGGCTCGTGACGGCCCCGTCCCGGGCGCCCGCCGGGCGGCTGGCACGATCGGCTCGTGAGCCCCTCCCGCCACGCCCCTGGAGCCCCCCGCCACTCGTACGCCCTGCGCCCCGGCGCCGACAGGGCCGCCCTCACCCTCGTCGTCTCCGCGGCGCTCGACGTGCTCGCGCCGGTGCTGGCCACCGCGTGGATCGACGAGCCGCCGCTCGGGAGCGTGCCGGCGGAGGCGGCCGGCGCGCTCGAGCGGCTGCGCGCCGCCGCGCGGGCGCAGGTCCAGGAGGGCCGGCTGCCGCGTACGGACGGGCCGCACCTCGGCGTCGACGTCGACGTCTCGGACCCGGGGCAGGCCTCCGCGTTCGCCGAGCTCGCGGCCTGGACGACGGCCGGCGAGGCCTACACCGCCGACGAGGACGAGGTCGTCCGGGCGGGCGACACCGGCGGCTCGCTGGTGCTGTCGCTCACCGATCAGGAGCACACGGCCCTGCTGCAGCGCCTGCCCGCGACGGCGGCGGGGCTGCTGGAGCCGCGGTGAGGCCGGGCGGCCGGATCGTTCGCGCCACCGGCGTCAGCGGGTGCGCCGGTAGCGCTCCCGGACCACGCCCGAGCCGTACTCCGACGTCTCGACCAGGGCCAGGGCGCGCCTCCCGCTGACCGGCGGCAGGAGCGGGGTGCCGCCGCCGAGGAGGACCGGGTAGCGGAACATCCGCAGCTCGTCGACGAGGTCGAGCTCGATGGCCGCCCCGGCCAGTGCCGCGCCGCCGATCGAGACGTCCCGGTCCGTCGCGGCGAGGGCAGCTGCGACCTCCTCGGCCAGGGGAGCGGTGGCGAGCCGGGCGTTCCCCTGCACGCGGTCGAGGGTGCGGCTGAAGACGACCTTCGGCAGCGCGCACCAGGCGTCGGCGAACTGCGCCCGCGGCTCGTCCGCCCGCATCGACGGGTCCGTCTCCCAGACCAGCATCGCCTCGTAGAGCCGGCGTCCGCAGAGGTAGCCGCCGAGCTGCCGCACCCCCTCGAGGTGGACGCCGAACACCTCCTCGCTGGGCGCGCTCCACCCGAAGTCGCCGTGGCGGTCGGAGACGAAGCCGTCCACGGAGACGCTCATCGAGACGATCAGCACGGCGTCGTGCCGCGGGGGGACGTGCTCCAGCTGGGCATGGGCGTCGCCTTCCTCGGGTGGGTCGTCGCCACCTGGTGACCGCCTGCGGGGCGAGAACTCATCGGCGAGGACGAATGTCACGAGCGCGTCGGTGCATCTGTCAGGCGGCTGACAGACGGCCACTGCCGCGAGGAGCAGGCTGGTCGCTGTCAGGACGAAGAGCTCGCCCGAGAAGGAGCCCCCGATGAGCCCCCAGGCCCGCCCCGCGTACGCCGCCGCCGCGAACGGCTCGCGCCCCCGCGGCGCCCGGCGCACGACGATGCTGCTCCCGCTGATGCACGCGCACCCGGTGGGCCGTCCGGTGTGGCCGGCGACAGCGCTCCCGTCGCTCCTGCCGGCGGACGCCGGTGGGCACGCGCAGCACCGCGTACACCTCTGCCGCTACGCCGTCCCCGGCGGCACCACGTCCGGGCGGGCCCGTCCCGCCGTCCCGCTGCGGGTCTGACCGACTCCGCGCCGTGAAGGGCCCCGGCGGCCGCGCCATCACCTGTGGGAGGGGAGTGATGGGGCGCCGGCGGGGCCCTTCGTCGTCGGTCCCGGGGGGAGGGGGGAGGGTCAGGCCTCGTGCGCGGGGTCCCACAGCCGCGCGCCCCCGAGCAGACCGGCAAGGTTGGGCACGACGGTGACGTCGGGCCCGAGGTCGACCGTGAGATGCCGGGTGTTGCCGCCGCCGACGTAGAGCCGGTCCCACCAGAACACCCACCGCAGGCCCTCGACCGCCTCGGCGACCCGGGCGTTCCACCGCTCGCGGCCGATGCGGGCACGGGTGAGGTTGCCGAGCCGCTCGTCGTAGGACTCGCCCTTCTTCAGCCGGTGCGCGGACATCTCCACCTTCGGCAACAGCCGCCCGTCGTCGAACATCGCGAAGCCGAAGCCGGTCCCGAGGGTGACGACGACCTCGAACCCGACCCCGGACACCACGGCGCAGCCCTGCATCTCCGCGTCGTTGACGGCGCGTACGGGGGCGAGCAGTGCCTTCTCGAGCGCGGCCGCCACGTCGAAGCCCCGCCACTGCCGGACCAGCTGCGGGTCCGGCTCGGTGAAGGGCCCGCCCACCGTGACGAAGTGCGGGGTGTGCAGCACACGCCCCTTGCGGATGACCCCGGGCACCCCGACGGACACCCGGTCGTACTGCCCGGAGCTCCCCGACTTCCCTGGCTGCCTCAGCTGCTCGGCCAGCCCGGCCACCGTCGCGACGAAGACGTCGGTCGGGCAGGGGTACGGCGTCGGCACCCGGACGCGCGGGGCCACCATGCGGCCGTCGGGCCCGAGGACCGTCGCCTTGATGCCGGTGCCCCCGCAGTCGACGACGAGGGTGCGGGGGCCGTCCTGGCCCCCCGGTGGTGTCGCGGTCACGGAGGACAGCCTGCCCTGCCGGGCCCGCCCTACCCTGGTCCGCTATGGCAGACGCTCCGCTCATCACCCGCTACGGCAACCCTGTGCTGCACCGCGCCGCCCGCCCCGTCGAGACGTTCGACGACGAGCTCGTGGCCCTCGCCGAGCGGATGCGGGCGAGCATGGCCGCGGCCGACGGGGTGGGCGTCGCCGGGCCGCAGGTCGGCGTCGGGCTGCGCATCTTCGTCATCGACTGTCCCGGCGCCGACGGGGAGAACGTCGTCGCGACGCTCGTCAACCCGGTGCTGGAGGTCGGGGCGGAGCGTGAGCTCGACGAGTCCGAGGAGGGCTGCCTGTCCGTGCCCGGGGTGTGGAACGTCGTGCCGCGCCCGGCGTGGGCGGCGGTCAGCGGGCTCGACGAGTTCGGCAAGCCGGTGCGCGTCGAGGGGACCGGCCTGCTGGCGCGCTGCCTGCAGCACGAGTACGACCACCTCGACGGCATCGTGTACGTCGACCGGCTGCCCAAGCGCGTGCGGCGCAAGCTGCTCGACGCGATGGGCACGCCGTCGTGGGGCGAGCCTCCGGCCTGAGCGGGCCGGGTCAGCCCGCCCGGCGGGTCGGCAGCGGCGCCGCGCCGATGACGGGCAGCGCGGTGGGCTCGAGGTCCGGCGGCTCGAGCGTGACCGACCGGACCGCGGGCACCCCCGCGGCGGGCATCGGGCGGCCGAACAGGTAGCCCTGCGCCCGGTCGCAGCCCATGGCGCGCAGCAGGGCCGCCTGGCCGTACGTCTCCACGCCCTCGGCGACGACGACGAGGTCGTGCGCGTGCGCGAGGTCGATGACGGCCGCGACGACCGCGTCCCCCTGCCGGGTGCCGAGCCGGGACACGAACGACCGGTCGATCTTCAGCGCATCGAGCTCGAAGCGGCCGAGGTACGCCAGGGCCGAGTAGCCCGTCCCGAAGTCGTCGACGGCCATGTGCGCCCCGAGCTCGCGCAGCCGGCGCAGGGACTGCTCCACGACCGCGCTGCCTCCGAGGAGGCTGCGCTCGGTCAGCTCGACGAGCAGCTCGCCCTTGGCCGCAGGATGGCGCAGCAGCGCCTGCTCGAACCGGCGTCCGTAGTGCGGCAGCTGCAGCGAGCGGGGGGACACGTTCACCCCGACCCGTGTGGTGCACCCGGCCGCACGCCACGCGGCGACCTGCTCGGCGGCCGCCTCCAGCACCTGGCCGTCGAGCTCGGCGATCAGGCCGCTCTCCTCGGCGACCTCGATGAACGCGGCGGGGGGCAGCAGGCCGCGCCCCGGCTCGTCGATGCGGACCAGCGCCTCGACGGCTCGGACCGATCCGTCGACGAGACTGACGACGGGCTGGTAGAGCAGCACGAGCCGGCGCTCGTCCAGCGCGCGGCGCAGGGTCTGCTCGGCGCCCAGCCGCTCGTCCACCTCCTGGCGCAGCTCCGCGTCGAACAGCGCGAACCGGTCGCGGCCGTTCTCCTTCGCGCGGTACAGCGCCAGGTCGGCCTCCCGGAACAGCTCCGCGGCCGAGCGCTGCCCGTCCTCGCAGGTGCTCACGCCGATGCTCGCGCTGGTGACGAGGGTGACCCCGTCCCGGGTGTCGTACGGCGCCCGCAGCACCTCGAGCACGCGGCGGGCGAGCGCGGCCGCCCCGCCCGGGCCGTCGACGTCGGGCAGCAGCACGACGAACTCGTCGCCGCCCAGCCGGGCCACGGTCGCGTCGGAGCGGCAGGTGCCCGCGAGCCGGCCCCCGGCCTCCACCAGGAGCTGGTCGCCCAAATGGTGGCCCAGGCTGTCGTTGATGAGCTTGAAGCGGTCCAGGTCGAGCATGAGCAGCGCGAGGCACCCGCCGGACCGGGCGTGGTCCGCGAGCGTCTCCTCGAGCCGCCGCATGAGCAGGGCCCGGTTCGCCAGCCCGGTCAGGGTGTCGTACAGGGCGAGCCGCTCGAGCTCGGCCTGCGTCCGGCGCTGCTCGGTCAGGTCCTGCACGAAGCAGACGGCGTAGAGCGGGCGTCCCTGGGCGTCCGGCGCGACGGCGGCCTCCAGCCGCACGTCCACCTCGTGGCCGTCGCGGTGGCGCATCCGCATCTCGGCGGTGCCCCGCGTCAGCTCGCCCTGCTCCATGCGGTGCAGGGCGTCGAGCGTGCTCTCCCGGTGCGCCGGTGGCATCAGCTCGCCCGGCGCGAGCGCGCGGCTCTCCTCCTCCGACAGCCCGAGCATCGCGCACCAGGCGGGGTTGGCGCGCAGGATGGCGCCGTGGCGCTCCCCTCGCAGCCCCACGAGCAGCATGCCGACCGGCGCGCCGTCGAAGGAGAGCCGGAAGTGCTCCTCGGACGTGCGCAGGGCAGCGGCGGCCTCCTCGCGTTCGGTCACGTTCTGCATGACGCCCCAGACACCGTCGGGGGTGCCGTCGGGGGCCAGGCTGACGTCGGACCAGAAGGCCAGCCAGCGGGCGCTGCCGTCCGGCTGCGGGACCCGGACGACCCCCTGGCCGGGGGTGCCCTGCAGGCAGGAGCCCGCGAGCTGCCGCGCGGCGAGAGCGTCAGCCGGGTGCAGCCGGTCGAAGACCCGCTCGACCGTGACCTCCTCCTCCGGCGACAGCCCGAGCAGGGCGTGCATCTTCGCGTCGACCGTCAGCTCGCGGGTCGACATGCGCCAGGACCACAGGCCCAGCCCGCTGAGCTCCTGGGCCGCGCGCAGCCGCTGGGTGGTCGTACGCAGCGCCGACGAGGCGAGGCTGCGCTCGGAGAGCGCGACCGCATGCGCCATGCGCGAGGAGAGCACGTCCGTGACGAGGGCCAGCACGGCGAGGTCGCTCTCGTCGAACGCCCCCGACCGGTGGGAGATCGCCGAGAGGCAGGCGAAGGCGCGGCCGTTGTCCAGCAGCGGGACGACCACCGACGAGCGCAGGCCGAACCGGCGGTTCAGCTCGGGCAGGGTGGGCTCGTCGCCGGAGTAGGCGTCGGACACGAGGACCGGGCGGCGGGTGGAGAGCGCCTCACCGGCGGTCGTGCCGGCCAGCGGGATGCTGGTGTCGAGCCCCTCGGGCACGCCGACCCCCGCCCGCAGCACGCACTGGTCGCCCTGCGGCACGCCCACGATGACGGTGTCCGCCGCGAGCAGGCCGCGCACGATGCGGGCGGCGAGGTCGAACAGCACGTCCGGGTCCGCGGCGGCGCACGCGACCTCGCGCAGCGCGGCCACGACGGCGGGGAGGCGCTCGACGGGGACGTCGGGGGAGGCGAGGGGAAGGCCCTGCGCCATCGTGCCCGGTTCCTCGCTCACGAGTCCAGAGTCGACCGCCCGCGGTGGGACCTGAGACTGCGTGCCGGAGCGCACCTCCAACGGCCGAACGCCGCTCCGGCCCTCCCCGCTTTGGCTCGTACGGCCAGGGCCGCTACGCTCGTCCCTGCTGGAGGCGTCGCCTAGTCCGGTCTATGGCGCCCGCCTGCTAAGCGGGTTGAGGGCAAAAACCCTCTCGCGGGTTCAAATCCCGCCGCCTCCGCAACGGACGGCCCGTGCCCCGGGGACTCCCCGAGGCATGGGCCGTCTGCTTTGTCCGCATACACGTGGCCCGCTGCACGTGCCCCTGCCGTGCGACGCCGGTCCCCCGGTCGGCTCAAGCTGCGCCCGCGCCGTGCCGATGGCGCAGGCAGCGGAGGGAGAGCCCCGACGTGGACGGGAGAGACGACATGACCGTGGGCGCGACCGATCCGATGCACCAGGTGCGGGTCTTCCTGCTCGACGACCACGAGATCGTGCGCCGCGGGCTGCGCGACCTGCTCGAGAGCGACCCGCGCATCGCGGTCGTCGGCGAGGCCGGTACCGCGGCCGAGGCGCGCGCGGGCATCCTCGCGGTCCGGCCGGACGTCGCCGTGCTCGACGGCCGGCTGCCCGACGGCAGCGGCGTGGAGGTCGCCCGCGACGTCCGCTCCGCAGACCCGCGCGTCCGCGTCCTCATCCTGACCTCGTACGACGACGACGAGGCGCTCTTCGCCGCCATCACGGCCGGGGCCTCGGGCTACCTGCTCAAGCAGATGCGCGGCGACGACCTGGTCGACGCGGTGCACCGCGTCGCCGCCGGCCAATCCCTGCTCGACCCCGCTGTGACCGCGCGCGTGCTGGAGCGGCTGCGCGGCGGGGGGCGCCCGGACCGCCTGGCCAGCCTCACCGAGCAGGAGCGCCGGATCCTCGCTCACATCGCCGAAGGCATGACGAACCGGCAGATCGCCGAGCGGCTGACGCTCGCCGAGAAGACGGTCAAGAACCACGTGTCGAACCTGCTCGGCAAGCTCGGCCTCGAGAGCCGTACGCAGGCCGCCATCTTCGCGACCAAGCACGTGGCGCGCGCCGGCCGGTAGCCACAGCCGTCGACGGAGCCGTGCACCATCCGGGGGTGCACGGCTCTTGTCGCGTGCGCTCCTGTCGTGCGC